>CALMKJ010000138.1 GCA_937867305.1 uncultured Ectothiorhodospiraceae bacterium
CCCCAGTCCATCATCGCGTACCTGCGCCGGGACGGCGACTCGGTGATGGTCGTCGCGCTGAACTTCACCCCGGTCCCGCGCTACCCATACCGCATCGGAGTCCCCTATCCCGGCGTGTACCACGAGGTCCTCAACTCCGACTCCGCCTATTACGGGGGGAGCAATCTCGGGAACATGGGAGACCTGCGGGCAGAGGCAGTGCCCTGGATGGGTCGACCCTACTCAATCAACATCGTGCTCCCACCCCTCGGTGGCGTCGTCTTGAAGCCCGCCGGAGACGAGGCGCCGCACAAGTGAAACACACCGATCCCCTCCGCGTGCTGTTCGCGGCCTCCGAGGTGCAGCCATTGGTGAAGACCGGGGGGCTCGCCGACGTCTCCGGCGCGCTGCCACCGGCGCTGCGCCGGGCCGGCGTTGACGCCCGCGTCCTGCTGCCTGCCTATCCGGGCGTCATCGAGCAGATCGGGGGTGAGCCGACGGGTGGCGAGCTGAGGCCGCTGCCCCAGGGGCCTCTGGCCCGAATCTATCAAGGAACCCTTCCGGGCGACGACACGCCCGTGTACGCCCTGGCCTGTCCGGCCCTGTACGAGCGCCCCGGCGGCCCCTACGTGGATCCCGATGGCCGGGACTGGCCCGACAACGCCCTGCGCTTCGGCATGTTGTCCCGGGTCGCCGCCCTCTTCGGTTGCGAGGGTGGACTCGCCCACTGGCTCGCCGACGTGATCCACGCGAACGATTGGCAGACCGGCCTGTCGGCCGCGCAGTTGGCCTACATGCCCGAGGCGCGGGCGCGGGTCGTCCTCACGGTCCACAACATCGCATTCCAGGGCAACTTCCCCCGCGAGACGCTGACCGACCTTGCCCTGCCGCCCTTGAGCTTCGGCTTGAACGGCGTGGAGTACTTCGGGCGCGTGTCCTTCCTGAAGGCCGGTCTCGTCTATGCCGACCACATCGTCGCGGTCAGCCCCAGCTACGCCCGCGAGATCCAGACCAGCGCCTTCGGGAGCGGGATGGAGGGGGTCGTCGCCGCGCGCCGGGACCGGCTGAGCGGGGTGCTGAACGGAATCGACGTGCGGGCCTGGGACCCGTCCCGGGACCCGCACCTGCCCCAGCGGTACGGGCCCGACAGCCTGGATGACAAGGCGCTGAACCGGCGCGCCCTGCAGGAGCGCTTCGGCCTCGTTTCGGACCCGGCACAGGCGGTCGTCGGAATGGTGACCCGCCTGACCTGGCAGAAGGGTGTGGACCTGGTCCTGGAGCTCCTTCCCACCCTGCTCCGGCAGCCGGTCCAGATCGTGCTTCTGGGGGCGGGGGACCGGGCCTACGAGGCTCGCTGGCGGCGGGCCGCCGAGGATCTGCCGGGCCGGGTCGGGGTGGTCATCGGCTACGACGAGCCGCTCGCGCACCTCGTGGAGGCGGGGGCGGACGCCTTCCTGATGCCGTCGCGGTTCGAGCCCTGCGGTCTGAACCAGATGTACAGCATGCGCTACGGCACACCCCCCATCGTTCGCCAGACCGGCGGGCTCGCCGACTCCGTGGTCGACACCACACCCGCGACCCTCGACGACGGCACCGCCACCGGTTTCGTGTTCCAGGGAGCCAGCGAGGTGGAACTCCTGGCCGCAATCCATCGGGCCCTCCTGGCACAGCGCGACCGCGCTACCTGGCGCGCCGTGCAGCGCAACGGAATGTCCACCGACTTCAGCTGGGACCGCAGCGCCGCCGAGTACCTGGCGCTGTACCACCGCGTTCTCTCTCGCCACTGATCACGGCACGACGACCATGGCCAAGAAACCCGCTGCCACCGCTTCCGAGCCCCTTGCCCCCTCCCCGGCCTCCCCGCCCACGCTGGAGGTCGACCTGCAGGCCCCCGACATCTTCCTGAACCGGGAGCTCACGTGGCTCGAGTTCAACCGCCGCGTCCTGCACGAAGGGATGGACGAGCGCACGCCACTCCTGGAGCGCGTGAAGTTCGCGGCCATCGTGAGCTCGAACCTCGACGAGTTCTTCATGAAGCGCATCGGAGGTCTCAAGCAGCAGGTCGGAGCGGGGCTGCAGGACCTGAGCGCCGACGGGCGCACTCCCCAGCAGCAGATCGAGTCGAGCTACGCCGTCATCCGCGAGCTCGAGGCACAGCGTGACGCGCTCGTTCCGGCACTGCTGGGCCAGCTCGAGGCGCACGGGGTGTTCCTCCTCGACTACGACCGCCTCACGGATGCGGAAAAGGAGTCTCTGCGCAATGACTACCTCCAGAACATCTTCCCGCTCGTCACCCCGCAGGCGATCGACCCGGCGCACCCCTTCCCGTTCATCTCGAACCTGTCGCTGAATCTGCTGGTGACGCTGCGCTACCCGGACGGCGACCTCTCCCTCGCCCGCGTGAAGGTGCCGGTTGGGTCCGGAATTCCCCGGTTCCTGCGTCTGGAAGGCGGTCTGCGCTTCGTCACCCTCGAGGACGTCATGTCCCATAACCTGGACCTGCTCTTCCCGGGGATGCAGGTGGTGGCCGTCGATCCGTTCTTCGTGACCCGCAACGCCAACACCGAGCGCAACGAGGAGGACGCGGACGACCTGATGTCCCTCATCGAGAGCGAGCTTCGCGACCGCAAGTTCGCCTCCATCGTTCGGGTCCAGGTCAAGCCCGGGATGGATCCGGTCCGCCGCGGGATGCTCGGCGCCGAACTGCGTCTGAACAGCGAGGCGGACATCTTCGAGACCGACCGCATGATGGCGCCGCGCCATCTGTTCGAGATCGCGGGCATCGAGCTCCCTGCCCTGCGCGACGCCCCGCATCGCCCGATCGATCACCCGAAGCTGCAGAGCACCCGCAGCATTTTCCACATCATCCGCGAGAACGGATCCCTGCTCCTGCAGCACCCCTACGAGTCCTTCAGCACCTCGGTGGAGCGGTTGCTCGCGGAGGCGAGCCGCGACCCCAAGGTGCGCGCCATCAAGATGACCCTCTACCGCACGTCGAGCCGCACGAAGGTGATCGACTACCTGATCGACGCGGCGGAAAACGGCAAGCAGGTGGCCGTGGCGGTGGAGTTGAAGGCGCGCTTCGACGAGGCCGCCAACATCCGTTGGGCGAGCCGGATGGAGGAAGCCGGAATTCACGTGACCTACGGGGTGGTCGGGCTGAAGACCCACAGCAAAGTCGTCCTGATCGTGCGCCGCGACTACGGCGGGCTGCGCCGCTACGTACACATCGGAACGGGCAACTACAACGCCGACACGGCGCGGATCTACTCCGATCTCGGCCTCATGACCTGCGACGAGGACATTGGCCACGACGCGACCGAGTTGTTCAATTTCCTCACCACCGGCTACACGCCGAACCGGCGATACCGCAAGCTCCTGCCCGCGCCGAAGCATCTCAAGAAGACCCTGCTCGCCAAGATCGACCGGGAGATCGAGCTGCAGGCCCAGGGACAGCAGGGACACATCCAGTTCAAGATGAACGCACTGGAGGACACCGACATCGCCCGCTCCC
This sequence comes from uncultured Ectothiorhodospiraceae bacterium, assembly GCA_937867305.1. Taxonomy (GTDB): domain Bacteria; phylum Pseudomonadota; class Gammaproteobacteria; order JAABTG01; family JAABTG01; genus JAGNLM01. Next base: position 3,494 of record CALMKJ010000138.1, read on the forward strand.
TGTACCGGGCCGGCCTCGCGGGCGTCAGGGTCGACCTGATCATCCGGGACACGTGCCGGGTGCGCGCCGGGGTGCCGGGGCTGTCGGAGAACATCCGGGTGGTCAGCGTCGTCGGGCGCTTCCTCGAGCACGCGCGCATCTATTACTTCCGAAACGGCGGTGAGGAGGAGTACTTCATCGGCTCCGCCGATTGCATGAGGCGCAATCTGGAGCACCGTGTGGAGGTGGTCACCCCCGTGGAGGATCCCGCGCATCGCGCCACGCTGCGCACCGTCCTCGACATCCAGTGGAACGACCAGCGCAGCGCCTGGGACATGCAGCCCGACGGCAGCTACGCCCAGCGCCGGGGACCGGAGGGCGCGAAGGGCTCCCACGAGCAGTTGATCGAAATGGCCGAGAAGCGGCAGCGCGACGCCCGGGCCCTGCGCAAGCGGCGCACCGACGCGCTTCTGCGGCGCGCGGCCCGTCGCTGACGACCCGGCGGGCCGCACCCGCGCCAGGCCGCCCCTCCGGGGACGCCGGTTGGTATACTGCGCGGGTGTCGGAGGCCTGGTCGTCCGACACATCCCTCACGCCCCGGTAGCTCAGGTGGATAGAGCGTCCCCCTCCTAAGGGGAA
>CALMKJ010000139.1 GCA_937867305.1 uncultured Ectothiorhodospiraceae bacterium
GACAACACCTCCCAGTTCCGCTACGAGGACGACATCCCTCTCGTCGTGCCCGAGGTCAACGCGGCGAAGATCGCCGACTACCGCAACCGCGGCATCATCGCCAACCCGAACTGCTCGACCATCCAGATGCTGGTCGCCCTGAAGCCCATCTACGACGCCGTTGGAATCGAGCGGGTCAACGTCTGCACCTACCAGGCCGTTTCTGGCACCGGCAAGGAGGCGATAGACGAGCTCGCGACCCAGACCGCCGCGCTGCTCAACGGCCGCCCGGCCGAGGCGCACGTCTATCCGAAGCAGATCGCGTTCAACGTGCTGCCGCACATCGACGTCTTCCTCGACAACGGGTATACGAAAGAGGAGATGAAGATGGTCTGGGAGACCCGCAAGATCATGGGGGACGACCGCATCCAGGTGAACCCGACCACCGTGCGCGTGCCGGTCTTCTACGGCCACTCGGAGGCCGTCCACATCGAGACCCGGGAGAAGATCTCGGCCGAGCGGGTGCGCGAGCTCCTCACCGGCGCTCCAGGGATCGTGGTGATCGACGAGCGCAAGCCCGGGGGCTACCCGACTGCCGTGACCGAGGCGGCTGGCCAGGACCCGGTCTTCGTGGGCCGCATCCGCGAGGACATCTCCCACCCCCGGGGCATCGACCTCTGGGTCGTCTCGGACAACGTCCGCAAGGGGGCGGCCCTCAACAGCATTCAGATTGCCGAGGTCCTGGTCGCTACATACCTCTGACTGTGACACCTCGGATGGTAGGGACTTGGAGATGACGCGAAAAATCATCCCGATCCTGGTTGCGCTGGCCCTCGGGTACCCCCAGGGGGCACCTGCACTGGCCCTCGGCGACCTGAAGGTTCGCTCTTCGCTGAACGAGCCGTTCAACGCGGAGATCGACCTGCTCTCGGTCCGAGGCGACGACCTCGCCGACCTCAGGGCCAAGCTTGCTTCGCCGGAGGAATTCCTGCGGGCCGGGGTGGAGCGTCCCTACGTCCTCTCCAGGCTGCGCTTCAAGGTGGAGGAACGCCCCGGAGGCAAGGCCGTTCTGAAGATCTCGACCCGGCAGCCGGTGAAGGAACCGTTCCTGAATTTCTTGCTCGAGATGAACTGGCCCCAGGGCCGGGTGGTGAGGGAGTACACCGCCCTGCTCGACCCACCCGTGTACGCTGCCGCTGCCACCGCCCGGGTCCAGGGCCCCGTGGTTCGTGCGACACCCGAGCCGCTGCCGCCGGCGTTGGAGATGCCGGTCGCCGAGGGCGCGGGCCGGCCCGAGCCCGCGAAGGTCGTGGAGGTTCAGCCGCCGCCAGCGGCCGTCGCGGGCGAGCCGAAGGCCGCCTCTGAGGGCGCGAAGGCTGCGCCGCCAGCCCCGCAGCCGAAGTCCGGCGGCGCGGAGAGCTATGGCCCGACCCGCTCGGGCGACACGCTATGGAGCATCGCCAACCGGGTCCGACCCGACGCGTCCGTCAGCACTCAGCAGATGATGGTGGCGTTGCTGCAGGCGAACCCCGACGCCTTCGCCATGGGCAACGTGAACGCGTTGAAGAGCGGCTATGTCCTCAGGGTCCCGGACCGGGGGTCCCTGGACGCCGTGACCCACGCCCAGGCGCTTGCGGACCTCCGGCGCCAGCAGACGGCGTGGGAGGACTATCGCCAGGGTGCGGCGCGGACCGCTCGCCCGGCCCCCACGGCCGTGGCAGCGGCAGCGCCGGCGCGCAAGCCCGTGGCGGAGCCGGCACCGGCACCCGTCGCGGTTGCGCCCCAGTCGCGGCTCGAGCTCGTCGCCGCCGGCACCGAGGAGGGTTCGGGAACCCGTCGGGGTGGTGGAACCACCGCACTCAAGAGGGAGTTGACAGTGCTTCAGGAGGATCTGGACGGACGCCGCCGGGAGATTGCGGAACTGCAGTCCCGGCTCGCCGAGGCGGAGGCCCTCATTCAGGACCTTCAGCGGCTCATCAAGCTGAAGGACGAGACGCTCTCCGCTTTGCAGCAGCAGGCCCTGGTCGCGCAGGCCAAGGCGGAGGAGCCTGTGGCGACGGAGCCTGTGCCTGTACCTGCGCCTGCGCCGGTCGTCGAGCCCCTGCCTGCCGGGACTCCCGCGGGGGAGGCCGGGTCGACCACGGCCCCGGAAGCCCGGGCGAATGCCGCGGAGCCCGAGCCGAATCCTGTACCAGAGACCCCGCCGGTGCCAGCGCCGGTTGCTCCGGTGGCACCGGTCCCCGCCGAAACCGCTTCCGCGCCAGTCGCGCCTGCACCGGCCGCTTCGGCGCCAGTCGCGCCTGCACCGGCCGCTTCGGCACCAGTCGCGCCTGCACCGGCCGCTCCTGCACCGGCCGCTTCCGCACCAGTCGCTCCTCCGCCGGCTGCTCCTGCACCGGCCGCTCCGAGCGAAGTCGCGCCGGCCCCGGCTCCCACGCTGAGCGAGGTGGCATCCCAGAAGGCCCAGGCCGCCATGAAATCGGTCAGCGAGAACCCCACCGTGTTCTGGGGCGGCCTTGCAGGCCTCCTGGCGTTGGTCGGAGGCCTGTTCTCGGTGCGTCGCCGCAGGCCCTCGGAGGAATCGCCCGGTCCCGCCGCCGTTACCCGCCCGGACGAGCCGTCCACGGCGGTCGTGAGCGCGGTGCCCCGCGCGGCCGCCCCCTCGGTCACGACAGTCGCCCACCCGACCTTCGTGGAGCCGGTCGAGGAGCCGGTGATCGAGTCACCCACCGCCGAGGTGCGACCGGAGGACTCCAGGGCCGAGGACCCGATGGCGGAGGTCAACGTCTACCTGGCCTACGAGCGATTCTCCCAGGCCGAGGAGTTGGTTCGCGAAGCGATTGCCGCGCAGCCGGATCGTCCCGAGTACCGCCTGAAGCTGCTCGAGGTTCACCACGCCGCGAAGAACCCCGCCGGGTTCGAGCGCGACGCGGCCGCGCTGCGTGACGCCGTCGGTGAGGGCAGCCCGCTGATGGGCCGGGCGCGCAGCTGGTGGTCGGACCTCTCGCCGGGGCGCGCGCTGTTCGCGCCGGCGGCGGTGGCTGCGGCCGTGATGGCCCCCGCGATGGCCCCTGGGGTGGGTGGACCTGACTTCGAGCGCACCCTGAAGCTGTCGGCGGAAGACATCCAGTCAGCCCTCGACCTGGGTCGGGAGACCGAAGCGGCTGCGGGCGAGCCTGCCGCGGAAGGTCTGGACCTGGGCAGCGGGGCCGTGGACTTCGACCTGGGTCTGATGGGCGCCGAAGAGCCTTCCTCCGAGTCCGTGGACTTCGACCTCGACCTGGGTCTCCCCCACACGACGACGGAAAAGGTTGCTGTGCCATCCGGTGTCGATCGGCCTGTCTCCGAGGCGGACGACAGTGCGATCGCCGCCGCGCTGGCGGAGGCCACGGAGGCGTTGGACCTGGACCTCGGCGAGGGGCCCGAGGCCGCGCCTGCGGAGCCCGAAAGCAGCCTCCTCGATTTCGAGTTGGAGGCGCCCTCCCCGACGTTGGCGCCCACGCAGAAGCTCGTCGAGCCGTCGCCTGCCGTGCCGGTGTCGGCCGAGCCGTCGGTCGACCTGCGTCTGGAGCCGATGTCCGTGAGCACCCGTGGCACGCCGCTCGCGGCCGGGGTGGGACCCGCTGCACCGGTCTCCGGGCCGGCGGAGCCTCCGAGCCTGGACCTCGCCCTGGAGCCGCTCGACCTGCCCGCGCCTGCGGCACGACCGTCGGAAGGCGTGCCCGACGAGGTCTTGCAGAGCCTGACCCCACGGGATTCCAGTGCTGCCGTTAGTGTGGGCCGCCAGACGGCCCGTCGTGCCGGGCAGGCGGTACCGGAGGTCGATTTCGAGCTCGATCTCGACGTGTCGGGGGGTGAGCCGGACGAGGCGAGCTTCTTCCTCGACGGGGAGGCGCTCGGGTCGCTGGACGAGGTGGGTACCAAGCTCGATCTGGCTCGGGCCTACATCGACATGGGCGACACCGAGGGCGCGCGGGGCATCCTGGGCGAGGTCCTGAGCGAGGGCAACGACACCCAGCAGGGGGAGGCCCGGGAGTTGCTCGCGCGCCTCGCTTCCTGACGCGTCCTGAGGACGGCTTGCGGCTGGCACTCGGCGTCGAGTACGACGGGAGCCAGTTCGCCGGCTGGGAGGCCCAGCCCGGCCGGCGTACGGTGCAGGAGAGCGTCGAGGCTGCCCTGTCGAGTGTCGCGGACGGCCCCGTGCGGGTGGTCTGCGCGGGGCGCACGGACGCAGGGGTTCACGCCTGGGGGCAGGTGGTCCACTGCGACCTTCCCGTGCAACGGGCCGAGAGGGCGTGGCTCCTCGGGGGTAACGCCAATCTGCCCCCGGACGTGGCCTTCACGTGGGCGAAGCCGGTGCCGGCGGACTTCGACGCCCGCCGCTCGGCCCTGCGCCGGCACTACCGCTATCTCATCTATTGCCACCCCCTGCGCCCCGCGCTGCTGCGCGACCGGGTGTGCTGGGAGTGTCGGCCCCTCGACGAGGAGCGCATGCAGGTGGGTGGCGACCTCCTGCTGGGCGAGCACGACTTCTCGGCCTTTCGCGCGGCGGCCTGCCAGGCCCGCAGCCCGGTGCGCCGGATCGAGCGCCTCGAGGTGTCCCGCCGTGACCGGCTGATCAGCATCGACGTGGT
>CALMKJ010000140.1 GCA_937867305.1 uncultured Ectothiorhodospiraceae bacterium
TGATGCTCTTGCCGAAGTCGTGGTCGGAGTCCCGGTTGCGGGCGTCCCGGATCAACTCCTCGAAGAGGAACTCGGTGTTCAGGACGTAGATCCCCATGGAGGCGAGCGCCTGCCCCGGGGAATCCGGCATCGGTCGGGGCTGCGCCGGCTTTTCCTCGAAGCCGCGCACCCGCCCGTCGGCGTCGATCGCCATCACGCCGAAGCCCTTCGCCTCCTCCAGGCCCACCTGCACGCAGCCCACGGTCATGTCCGCCCCGTGCTCCCGGTGGAACAGGAGCATCGGGCCGTAATCCATCTTGTAGATGTGGTCGCCTGCCAGAACGAAGACGAAATCGGGCCGGTAGGTGCGGATGATGTCAAGATTCTGGTAGAGCGCGTCCGCGGTCCCGGCGTACCAGTTGTTCGAGGTACGCTGAGACGCCGGCAGGATCTCGAGGAAGTCCCCGAACTCGCTCTGCAGCCCGGTCCAGCCCCGGACCAGGTGGCTGATGAGCGAGTGCGCCTTGTACTGGGTCAGCACCCCGATGCGGCGGATTCCGGAGTTCACGCAGTTGGAGAGCACGAAGTCGATGATGCGGAACTTCCCGCCGAAGTGAACGGCAGGCTTGGCCCGCCACCGCGTGAGCTCCTCCAGGCGCGAGCCTCGCCCCCCCGCGAGCACCAGGGCGAGCGCGTTGCGCGTGAGGCGATTCACCAGGCGTGCGTTGAATTCGTTTTGCATGACGCCCTCCCGAGGTCCTGCCGGAGCTCGCGAGGAGCCCCGGCCCTGCAGGCCAAGACGACCCTCAGCGCGGCAGACGCGCGCCCACGTAGCGGCCCAGGTATTCGGCGAAGCTCTCCTTCAGCTCGGGGTGCGCGAGCGCGTGCTCCACCGTCGCCACCAGATAGCCCAGCTTGTCGCCGCAGTCGTAGCGCTTGCCGCGGAACTGGTAGGCCATCACGGGCTCCTCCGCCAGCAGCATGGCGATGGCGTCGGTCAGCTGGATCTCGCCGCCCGCACCCCGCTCGGTCTGCTCCAGCAGGGTGAAGATGCGGGGCGAGAGCAGGTAGCGACCCACGACGCCCAGGTTCGAGGGGGCGTTGGCGGGCTTCGGCTTCTCCACGATGCGCTCGACCCGCCCCACCCGGTCGGCCACCGGCTCGGTCTTCACGATGCCGTAGCGGTCCGTCTCCAGGGGGTTCACCGGCTCCACGGCGAGCACGCTCGCCCCCCCGTGGGCCTCGTGGACCCGCGCCATCTGCTGCAGGCAGTTCAGGTCACCCCCGTCGATCAGGTCGTCGGCCAGGATGACCACGAAGGGGTCGTTCCCCACCACCGGCTTGGCGCACAGCACCGCGTGCCCGAGCCCAAGCGGCTCGGCCTGGCGGATGTAGATGCAGGCCACGTTGTCCGGCAGCACCTGCTGCACCAGGGCGAGCAGCTTCTCCTTGCCGCGCTTCTCCAACTCGGTCTCGAGCTCGTAGGCCTTGTCGAAGTGGTCCTCGATGGAGCGCTTGTTCCGCCCGGTGATGAAGATGAGCTCCGTCGCCCCCGCCGCGACCGCCTCCTCCGCCGCGTACTGGATGAGCGGCTTGTCGACGATGGGGAGCATCTCCTTCGGGTTCGCCTTGGTCGCCGGCAGGAACCGGCTGCCCATGCCTGCAACGGGGAAAACGGCCTTGCGGATCGGTCGGATCATCGTTTGACTCGCTGGAGAATCGTTTCTGGGTCAACCACGGCCTGGCGTCAGCTCTTCCCCGCCTGTCGCTCCAGGCGCGGGACGGACAGGGCGAGCACAGCGTACACGACCACCCACCCTGCGATCAGCGCCCATTGTGCCCCCGGCACCACGGCGACGGCGAGCAGCGCCGAGAGCGCGCAGGCGAGCATGAGCGAGTACTCCGCGAGCACGGTCCTGCGGTGGGTCCAGCCCAGGCGCACCAGACGCTGATAGTAGTGGGAGCGGTGGGCGTGCCAGACCTTTTCGCCGGCGAGCGCACGCCGCACGAGCGTGACCGTCGCGTCCACGACGAAGGGCGAGAACACGAGGGCCGCGACCCACAGGGGAAAGAAACCCCCGCGATGCCCCCACAAGGCGAAGCCCGCGGCGAGGAAGCCCAGGGTCGAGGACCCCACGTCGCCCATGAAGATGCGCGCAGGGGGGAAGTTGAAGAGGAGGAACCCCGCGGACGCCGCAGCCACCACCGCACTGGCGAGCGCGTAGTCGAACCGCCCGCCGAGCAGCCCCAGGAGGGCGAGCGCGCCGAACCCGGAGACGCCCATCCCACCCGCGAAGCCGTCCATCCCGTCCATGAAGTTGTAGAGATTGGTCATCCAGACCGTCGCGAGCACGGACACCCCGGCCGCGAGCCAGGCGGGCCAGGCCCAGGCGGCACCGGGAAGCTCGAGGGCCGGCGGAGAGAGACCGGCGGCGACGAGGCCGCCCGCCGCCCCCACGTGCACGACGAGCCGCACCGCCGGGGGCAGGGGCCGAAGGTCGTCCGCGAAGGATACCGCGGCCACCGCGGCCGCCCCGAGGAGCACCGCGGCCAGTGCGCCACCCGGCGGGCCGCCGGAGGCCGCCGACAGGGAGCCCGCGAGGAGAGCGGCCACGAGACCCGCGACGAGACCCGCGACGATGCCAATCCCCCCGGTGCGCGGGGTGGGCCGCTCGTGGAGGGAGCGCTCGTTCGGGTGGTCCAGGATGGGCAGCCCCCAGCGGGGGTGCGCCAGGACGGCGACGGCCGCCGCCGCCACCCCGAAGGCCACGAGGGGCGCGAGGGCCGCGAGGGCCACGAATGGGTTGACCGGCGCGAGGCTAGAGGGCATCGGGTCTGGACGCCGCAGCGACGACGTCCGGCAGGGCGTCCCAGAGCGTGCGCGTGGGACGGTACCCGAGCTCCTGCCGAATCCGGTCCGAGCGATAGCACTCGGAGCCGAGGAGGCGCTCCGCGACACCCGAGTCGAGGGGTGTGGGTAAACTGAGGGCGCGCAGGAGATCGCCCGTCCAGGCGAGGAACCGCAGGAGGGCCGCGGGGAACGCCCAGCGGGCGGGCTCGAGGCCGAGCGCCGCGCGCACCCTGCGGTAGACCTCCCCGGTCGAGTAGTCGACGCCGTCCGTCACGATGTAGGTCCGCCCCACCGCCTCGGGACGGTCCGCCGCCAGCAGGGTGGCCTGGACCAGGTCCTCCACGTGCACCATCGAGCGCCGGTTTCGCACCTGGGGCAACGGCGGAAAACGTCCGCGGCGGATCGCGGCGACCATCCTGGGGAGATTCCCCTTGCCCCCCGGGCCATAGACCATGGCGGATCGGAGAACCACGACGGCCATGCCGTACCGCTCGCCGGCCTCCCGCACCCACTGCTCGGCCTGCCCCTTCGCGCGTCCGTAGGGCGTCGCCGGAGGGCCAGCCCAATCCTCGTCGACGCACCCGGAGCCCGGGTCGCCCATCGCCTTCACCGTGCCGAGAAGCACGAAACGAGAAACCCCGACCTCTCCCGCCGCCTCCGCGAGATCCCGGGACCCGAGGGCGTTGACCCGCCAGTGCCGCTCGGCCTCCACGGGGGACTCGGCACTGCCGGCGTGGGCGTAGCCCGCGCAGTGGAACACGGCGGAGACGCCGCGGCAGGCCGCCTCCAGGGATCGGGGGTCCTCCAGGTCACCGGTCACCGTCTCGCAACCGGCGGGCGGTGCACCGGACCCACTGCGGGACAGGACGCGCACGACGCCTCCCCGGCTCACCAGGTGACCGACGAGCCGTCGGCCGACGAAGCCGGAACCGCCCGTGACCAGGACCGTCACGTCAGTCCGGCTCGAACGCGCCGGCGTAGTCGCGCCGCAGGGCGGGGTCCTGTGCCTCCTTGAGGAGCAGGCAGTTCCCCACCGCCAGGGTATCGAGCTCCGTCCCCATGAAGCAGTGGAAGGCGTCCTCCGGAGTGCAGACGATCGGCTCGCCGCGGACGTTGAAGCTCGTGTTCACAACCACGGGGCAGCCGGTGAGGGCCTCGAACTCCGAGAGCAGCGCGTGATAGCGGGGGTTGGTCTCCCGGTGCACGGTCTGGATACGGGCCGAGTAGTCCACGTGGGTCACCGCCGGGATCTCCGAGCGCGGGACGTTCAGCTTCTCGATCCCGAACAGCGCCTGCTCCTCGTCCGACATCGCTCGCCGCCGGCCCTTGGCCACATCGGCAACCAGCAGCATGTAGGGGCTGTCGCCGTCGAGCTCGAACCAGTCCGCGACCCGCTCGCGCAACACCGAAGGCGCGAAGGGACGGAAGGACTCCCGGTACTTCACCTTCAGGTTCAGCATCCGCTGCATCGTGGGCGACCGGGCGTCCCCGAGGATCGAACGGCCCCCAAGGGCCCGCGGCCCGAACTCCATGCGCCCCTGGAACCAGCCGAGGGCCCGCCCTTCCGCGATCTCGCGGGCGCATGCCCGGGGCACGTCATCGGAGGGCAGCACTCCGAAACGAGCCCCCGCGGCGGTGAGCCGGCGCTCGATGTCCTGCTGCTCGAACGCGGGGCCGAGGTAGGACCCCTGCATCCGGTCGGTCCTGCCGTCGGCCTCCCGGGGCTGGCCGGCGAACCCGTGATAGGCGGCAAGCGCCGCGCCAAGCGCCCCGCCCGCGTCACCTGCCGCAGGTTGCACCCAGAGCCTCTTGAAGCGCCCGTCGCGCAGGACCTTGCCGTTGGCGACACAGTTCAGCGCCACACCGCCCGCGAGGCAGAGGTTCTCGGCCCCGGTCTCCCGCGCGACGGAGCGCGTCAGGCGGAGCATCGCCTCCTCGGTGACCGCCTGGACCGACGCCGCCAGGTCCATGTGGCGCTGGGTGACCGGCTCGCTCGGCTTGCGCGGCGGACCGCCGAAGCGCTCGTCGAACCGCCGGTTGGTCATGGTCAGGCCGGTGCAGTAATCGAAGTAGTCCAGGT
>CALMKJ010000141.1 GCA_937867305.1 uncultured Ectothiorhodospiraceae bacterium
CCGCCAGCTCGATGGGGTTCTCGATCCGGATGCAGCCGGAGCTGAAGGCCCGCTCCGGCTTGTCGAAAAGGCTTTTCTTCGGCGTGTCGTGCAGATACACCGAGTGGGGGTTGGGCAGCATGAACTTGATGCGCCCCAACGCGTTCCGGGGTCCGGGGTCCTGACGCAGCAGGTAAGGGAAGTTGGTCCCCTTGTACCGGGACCAGTCCACCGCCGCCGGGTCGACCTCCTGCCCGTTGCGGTCCAGCAGCTTCAGCCCGCGCTTCTCCAGCTCCCGCCCGTGGCGCTTCATGGCCGGGAGGATGTCCTTGTCGAGGATGGTCGGGGGGACGGTCCAGGTGGGGTTGAAGACCAGGTAGGTCAGGTCGGACTTGAAGGTCGGGGTCTTGCGGTAGGGCGTGCCCACCTGTACCCGGGACTTCCACACGGTCTGCCCGTTGCGCACGAACTCCGCCTGGAAGCCGGCGATGTCGACCACCAGGTAGTCGCCCTTCACCTCGTGCAGGACCCAGCGGGCGCGTTCCATGTTGGCCCGGATCTGCTCCACCCGCGCGGCCACAGGCACGTTGAGGGCCTCCAGCGTCGAGCCGCCCACCGCACCGTCTGCCGGAAGCCCATAGCGCACCTGCAGGTCCCGCACGGCGCGCTCCAGCGCTTCGTCGAACACGCTGGCCTGGGCTGGCATGCCCTCCGGGCCATCCCCGGTCGCTGCGAGCCGCTCGCGCAGGCGCAGCACTCGGTCGCCGCGCACCCCCTTCTCGAGGGTCGGGCCCAAGGGAATCGCCGGCCAGCCGCCGCTCGCGGCGATGGCGCGAAGACGGGCGAGGGCGTCGCGCAGCTGGCCATAGAAGGGGTGCTGCGGCCGGGTTCGAGCGAGTAGCCCGGCGATGTCACCCGACTCCAGGGCTGCGGCGAGCGCCTCCACGGGCTTAATCTCCCCGAAGCTCCGCGACGTGTTCCATTCCGGGTCGACCTTTCCGAAGTGGAGGTCGTAGGCGAGCTGGACCAGGGCATCGGTCTGCAGCAGGTCCAGGTTGGCCCGCTCCTCGGCCGAGCCTCCGGTGCCGCCGGAGGTTGCCGCCTGCAGGCGCTCGATGGCCTGGAGGTGGTAGCTCGAGGGGGAGAGCCCGTCGGCCTCGGCGGAACGGATGGCCCCGAGCAACTGGTTCACCGACTGCGGCCGGGTCCAGGCGGGAAGGAAGTCCCGCCGCTCGTAGAACTCCGGGAGGAACGCCCCCGAGGTGACTTTCTCCTCGCCCGCACGGGTCTCGCCGAGCAGGCGGATCTCCTCGATCCGCTCCCGGACCGCTTCCTGCTCGGAGGGAGAATCCGCGGCGAATGCCGAGGCGGGGATGCCGACGAGGAGCGTGAGCCAGAACGGCGCTGACCACGGGAGGCGCGACGAAGAACTCCACACTCGGGAGACGCGCGGCGGCTCACCGACGGGTTGCGCAGGCCGCCGCAGCACCCATGCGGGCACGCGACCGCTCAGCGCCCGTACTGCGGCGGAGAGTGCTATCCCTCTATCCTCCCGACAGGAACGACCGCCCGGGTCGTGGGCACCTTTCTATCTCCTCGGGTCCTTGCGGGCCTCCGGGGCTGGAACCTCACGCCCGACATTCGCATGATTTGGCGCTCCCTAGGGGATTCGAACCCCTGTCTACGCCGTGAGAGGGCGGTATCCTGGGCCACTAGACGAAGGGAGCGTGGTGCCGACCGGTTACAGCACTCGTAGCCCAGCGGTCGGCCGCGGTATTATACGCATTCAAGCCGTTCCCTCAAGTGTTGAATCTCCGAGATTTTTTATCCGGACCGAAAATAGGGACCACCGACCATTCCCACACCAAACGTCATTCCCCGCCCGGAGCACACGGTTTCCCGGGCGCAGATCAGCAAGAACGCCCTGCGCGTCCTCTACCGACTGAAGGAGTCCGGATTCGAGGGCTACCTCGTCGGGGGAGGAGTGCGCGACCTGCTCCTCGGCCGGGAGCCCAAGGACTTCGACGTCGTGACGGACGCCCGCCCGGAGCAGGTGCGGCAGCTCTTCCGCAATTGCCGCCTCATCGGGCGGCGCTTCGTGCTCGCCCACGTGCACTTCGGACAGGAGATCGTCGAGGTCGCCACGTTCCGCGCCCAGAGCTCCGACGACACCGAAGGGGACCGGGAGACCGTGGACGGGCGGATCGTCCGGGACAACGTCTACGGCACCTTCGAAGAGGACGCCTTCCGGCGCGACTTCACCATCAACTCCCTCTACTACAACATCCGGGACTTCTCCCTGGTGGACTTCAGCTCCGGCCTCGAGGACCTGCGGGCCGGCGTGATCCGGCTCATCGGGGACCCCGAGGTGCGCCTGCGCGAGGACCCGGTGCGCATGCTCCGGGCGGTGCGGTTCGCGGCCAAGCTCGGCTTCCGGATCGACGCCGAGGTCGAAGCCTGCATGCCGCGCATGGCCGAGCTGCTCGCCGAGATCCCGCCGGCCCGGTTGTACGAGGAGGTCCTGAAGCTCTTCCAGGGCGGGTTCGGCGTTCAGTCCTTCGAGCTGCTGCGCCACTACGGGTTGTTCGACCACCTGTTCCCGGCCGTGGCCCAGTGCCTGGCGCAGGAGGAGGGGGGGTTCCCCCGGATGCTCATCGTCCGGGCGCTGGAGAGCACCGACGCG
>CALMKJ010000142.1 GCA_937867305.1 uncultured Ectothiorhodospiraceae bacterium
ATGGTGTGGAAGTAGGCGTTGACCGAATCCCGGGCGATGCCCTGGAAGGTGGTCTTGGCCCGGAAGATCCGCGGCGCCCAGTCGAGCTTCGGGTACAGCTCGCCGAGCGTGCCGAACACCGCACGCCGGAATGCGTCCGGGAAGAGCCGGCGCACCCGCTCCTCGTTCATGTGCCACTTGTAGCGGCGGTAGCCCGCGAGGTCCTCGTCGCCCGCGTCGCCCGAGAGCGCGACGGTGACGCGCTTGCGCGCCAGCTCGCAGACCCGGTAGGTGGGGATCGCCGAGCTGTCGGCGTAGGGCTCGTCGTAGAGCGCGGCCAGCTGGTCGACCAGGCCGAAGTCGTCGGGGTCGACCTGCTCCACGTAGTGGTCGGTCCTCAGCAGGTCCGAGACCTGCTTCGCGTACACCGCCTCGTCGAACTTCGGATCGGTGAAGGCGATGGAGCAGGTCTGCACCGGGCGCTCGGAGAGTTGCGCCATCATCGCGACGACCGCGCTCGAGTCCACGCCGCCCGAAAGAAAGGCGCCGAGCGGCACCTCGGAGATGAGGCGCACCCGGGTCGCCTCGCGCAGGCGCTCGATCAGCTCGTGGCCGGCCTCGGCGTCCGTGAGCGGACCGACCGGCCTGAAGGGCACGTCCCAGTACTCGCGGGGCGCCGGGAGCGCGGCGTTGCGCCCGAGGAGCAGGGTGTGGCCGGGCGGGAGCTTGCGCGCACCCGCGAAGATGGTCTTCGGCTCGGGCACGTAGCCGAAGGCGAAGTAGTCCTCGATGGCCCGCGGGTCGATGGCGCGGGGCAGGCCGGGGTGAGTCGTCAGCGCCTTCAGCTCCGAGCCGAAGACGAGGTGCCCGTCGGGCAGGAGGGCGTAGTAGAGGGGCTTCACCCCGAGCCGGTCACGGGCGAGGAAGAGCTGGCGGCGGTTGCGGTCCCAGATCGCGAACGCGAACATCCCGCGCAGGCGCTCGACGCACCTCTCGCCCCAGGCCTCCCAGGCGTGGACGACGACCTCGGTGTCCGAGCGGGTGCGGAAGGTGTGACCCAGCGCCTGCAGCTCCGGGACCAGGGACTGGAAGTTGTAGACCTCGCCGTTGAACACGATGACGACCGAGCCGTCCTCGTTGAAGAGCGGCTGCTGGCCGGTGGCGAGGTCGATGATCGAGAGCCGGCGGTGGCCGAGACCGACGCCGGGCTCCACGTGCAGACCACCCTCGTCGGGTCCCCGGTGGTGCTGGGACTCGTTCATGCGGTGGAGCAGGTCGCGATCGACCGGACGCTCACCGCGGGTGTCGAAGATCCCTACGATTCCACACATACGGGCCCCTGGGGTTACGGTCTCGTGCCGGAGACGGAGTCGTAGACGTCCATATATTGCTGGACCATCCGGTCGAGGGTGTAGCGTTCTTCGACGAGCTCGCGGGCGCGGGCACCGTGGCGCTGGCGCAGGGCGGGGTCGGCGGCGTAGGCGAGGATGGCGTCGGCCAGGGCCTCGGGGTTCTCCGGGGGGACCAGGGTGCCGGTCTCGCCTTCGACGACCAGATCGGGGTTGCCGCCGACCCGCGTCGCGATGACGGGCAGCCCCGTGGCCATGGCCTCCAGGATGGTGTTCGAGATCCCTTCCGCGCGCGAGGGGAGCACGAAGAGATCGAGCGCCCGGAGGATCTCGGGGGTGTCGTCGCGGTGCCCGGGGAGCCAGGCGAGGGCGTCGGTGCCGGTGTCCCGGAGGTAGGCGCGCACGTCGTCGTGGAGGCGGCCGCTGCCGACCATCGCAAGGCGCAGCCGAGGCCACAGATCGGGGCGGCGCGCGAGGGCCGCGACGAAGGCCCGGGCCAGGTTCATGGGGTCCTTGACGGTCTCCATGCGGAGCACGGTGCCTACGACGAGGGCGTCCGGGGGGAAGCCGGCCTCGGGGAGGGAGTCCCGGTCGCGGCGTGACACCGCTCCCCCGGGGGCCGGGTGGCCCGGGGGGTGGAAGCGCTCGGCGTCGACGCCGTTCACGATGCGGGTGACCTTGCCCGCGGGCACCCCGACCTGCTCGAGGAGGTAGCGCTCGGAGTGGGCGGAGAGCGGGACGAAGCGCTGGACGAGGGGGCCGACCACGCGGCGCAGCCAGAGGTGGCGGCGGTTGGAGCCGTCGAGGTCCTGGACGTCCCAGCCGTGCTCGCCGTGCACCCTGCCCCGGACGCCCGCCGCGAGCGCGGGGATCTGGGCCTCGAGGGCCACCAGGTTGCGGGTGTGGACGATCGCGGGGCGCAGGTGGCGGAAGGCCGCCCACAGCCGCCCGAAGAGCGGCAGGTCGTGGCCGTCCTTCTTGTGCAGGTCGAGGATGGGGACGTCGTCCCGCTGGATGCGGGCGGCGAACTCGTCGTGGTCCTTGAGGCACACCACCGCGTGCCGGTAGCGCTCGGGCGGCATGCGGTTGATCAGGTTCACCAGGCCGTTTTCGAGACCCCCGGCGCGCAGCGCGAAGATCACGTGGGCGACCAG
>CALMKJ010000143.1 GCA_937867305.1 uncultured Ectothiorhodospiraceae bacterium
CGGTGCCGTCGGGCAGGACCCGTGTGGCGGCGTAGGTGTAGTAGTCGACGAACGCCTGGTTCAGGCCCTTGCGCTTCTCCAGCAGCGCCTCGTAGCGCTCGTGGGCGAGCACTTCGAGGGTGTTGAGGAAGTCGATGTCGGTGTACTTGCCGAACGGGAGCCGCAGGCCGCGCCCGAGAGTCTGCTCGGTCAGGACCTCCGACACGGAGGCGCGCATGGAAGCGATGACGTACACGTTCTTGACGTCCCAACCCTCCTTCAACATGCCGACGTTGATGATGATGCGGACCGGGGAGTGCGGCTCCTCGACGTCTTCGAGCGCCGCCAGCGCCTCTTCCTTCTCGTCGCCGGTCAACTTCGAGTGCACTAGCAGGGTCTTGTTGACCCAGGCGCCGCCGTCGAAGGAGACGGAGTCGAGGACGTTGCGGAACTCGGTCGCCTCCTCGATGTCCTTGGCCACCACGAGCATGACCGGGTGGACCGGGTCGAGGCCGTTCTCCTGGCAGTAGCGCTGAGCGACCGCTTCCTTCTTCCGCAGCAGACCGACGCCGTCGAGCAGTTTCGTCTCGATGTCGGTGCGGTCGTCCTTGCGGCCGACGATCACAGGCGTCTTCACCAACTCGTGGGCGATGGCCGCCGCGAGCGGGTAGCGGTAGGCGATGAGTGCCTCGTCCGCCTT
Organism: uncultured Ectothiorhodospiraceae bacterium; assembly: GCA_937867305.1. GTDB lineage: Bacteria > Pseudomonadota > Gammaproteobacteria > JAABTG01 > JAABTG01 > JAGNLM01. The sequence goes on from CALMKJ010000143.1 coordinate 680, forward strand.
CGGCGGCGTCGCCGTGAGGCCGACCACGATCTCGGGGTTCAGTTCGCGGATCGTCTTGGAGAAGGCAGGCCCGCGGTAGCAGTGGTGCTCATCGGCCAGGATGACCAAGTCGTCGAGTCGGGCCAGCCAGTCGTAGAACGACGACCCGAGGCCCTCCTGGAACTCGTGCGTGGCACGCCCGTCTCCGGTCTTCGACGTGAGGGCCTGGACGGTGAAGACGTAGACCTTGGTCTTCGACTCGTCCGCCATGACGGACCGGGTCGCGGGGCTGTCGAAGTTGTCGGCGGTGATCAGGTACGGCTGGGACCGCATGGCCGCGGTCAACGACTTCTTGTCCCCGGGTGTGAAGTTGCGCAGCGTCTTGTCGCGGATGGTGCGACCTGGCGCGATGACGAGGAAGTTCTTCGCCGGCGACCCGGCCAACGCCAGGTACTCGACCAGGCCGGCCAGGACGTACGTCTTGCCGACACCGGTGGCCGAGTCGACGATGCACTCGAACGGCCCGTCTAGTTCGTCGACGTCGTAGTGCATGGAGGAGCGCAGCAGGACCGACTCGACTGCTTTCCGGTTCGTCTCGCGCAGGTCGAGCCGTTCGGCCACTTCGGTCAGCAGCGCCTGGTCGACGTCCAGCTCGCCCATCAGACGGTCCCTTCACTCGCGGTGGTGGCGGTCTTGTTGCCGCCGAACGGCGACCGGGTCGCCTTGAATCGCACTGGGTTTCGTTCCGCTTGATCAGTCAGGATGGGAACGATGGCCAGGTATACGAACGAGATGCGTGAGCGAGCGGTCCGGATGGTCGCCGAGGTCCGCCCAGAGCACCCGCACGAGACAGCCGCGTTGCGGCACGTCGCGGGTTTGTTGGGGATGAACGTCGAGACCCTGCGGCTGTGGGTTCACCGCGCTCAGGTCGATGCCGGGGTCCGGCCCGGCACGACCTCGGAGGAGGCCGAGGAGATCAAGCGCCTCAAGCGCGAGGTTGCCGAGCTCCGCAGGGCGAACGAGATCTTGAAGTCCGCCTCAGTGTTTTTCGCCAAGGAGCTCGACCGCCCCACGACGAGATGATCCGCTACATCGACGAGCACAAGGATCAGTTCGGGGTCGAGGCCATCTGCCGGGTGTTGCGCCCGGCAGTTCGTGGGTTCATCACCGCCCGCGGCTACCGGGCCGCGAAAGCCAGGCCGCCGTCTGCACGCGCGTTGAAGGACGAGCTACTCGTCCCGGAAGTCGCCCGGTTGCACGCGGAGAACTACGGCGTCTACGGGGTGCGGAAGATGTACGCCCTGATGCGACGCCAGGGCTGGAAGATCGGTCGCGATCAGACAGCACGGCTGATGAAGATCGCCGACGTTCGCGGGGTGAAGCGGTCGAAGAAGGTCTACACGACCAAGCCGGATCCGGCGGCGGTGAAGCCGGCCGACCTGGTCCAACGGCGCTTCCACGCGCCTGCGCCGCGGCGTCTGTGGGTTGCTGACATCACCTACGTGGCGACCTGGTCGGGGTTCGCCTACGTGGCGTTCGTGACCGACGTCTACTCGCGTCGGATCGTGGGCTGGAACGTCGCAGCGACGTTGAAGGCCGACATTCTCCCGTTGCAGGCCCTCGACATGGCGGCCTGGGACGCCAAGCGCGATGGCGCCGCCGATCTGACGGGACTGGTTCATCACGCCGACCACGGGTCGAACTATCTCTCGATCGTCTACACCGATCGCATCGGCGAGCTCGGTGCGAAGCCCTCAACCGGCACCGTCGGTGACTCCTTCGACAATGCGCTCGCTGAGGCAGTCAACGGGCTCTACAAGACCGAGCTGATCCGACGGCGAGGGCCGTGGCGCACGATCGAGCAGGTCGAGCTCGCGACGCTGGAGTACGTGTGGTGGTGGAACAACCAACGCCTTCACGGGGAGCTCGCCATGAGGACCCCACTCGAGGTCGAAGCGGCGTACTACGCTGCCCAAGAATCATCCCGGCCGGCACTTGCTGGCCAAGGGAACGCATAGGAACGAAACCCAGCGCGATTCACCTTCTTGCGCCGGTAGGAGTCGAGTACGGCGTCCGGGATGCGTTGCAGACGTGACTTGGGGCGCAGGTCGGTCAACCGTTCGGCGGCGTCAGTGTCGACTTGGGTGGCCCAGATCTCGACGTTCTCGCTGTCGGTGAGCTGGTCCACGACCGTGTCGATCGTGCCGGGGCCGACCATGCCGTCGATGACGACGAGCCGGGTTCGCCCGTGCCGGCCGGCGAAGATCCCGTCAGGGCGGTGCCGGACACCCAACTGGGCGCACATGGCTTGGGTGAGCGCACCGTTCGTGGCCCAGTCGGCGAGGACGACCATTCCTTCGACCTCCTCGAACAGCGACGGTCCGACGACGAGGTGGGTGAACCCGCCGCCGCCGTGCCAGTTGACGGTGGTGACTTCACGGGTTCGGGTGGCGTCGCGCAACGCCTTCAGGGCGGTCTTGTCGAGGTCGACATCGTCGGCTTTCGCGGCCTTGTTGAGCGCGGTGTTGAACTTGTGTGCCTCGTCCGCGGTCATGCCGTCGGGCAGTCCGTTGTCTCCGGTTGCGACCCGTTCCTTCGTGGACGTGACGCCGCCGGAGTCTTCCCCTCTGACGACCTTCGACAGTCGCGGCTTGGTGAAGCGATCGGCGTTCTCGGGCAGGAGTTCAGAAGTGATCCACCGGCGCCCCATCTTGTGCGCCACTGCCGCCGTTGTGCCGGACCCTGCGAAGCAGTCGAGAACGATGTCGCCTGGCTTCGTCGCTATCTGGATGACGCGCTGGATGAGCCGCTCCGGCTTCGGCGTGGCGAATGGGCTGAGATGTGGGAAGAGCGCCTTGATCTCCGCCTTTGCGCTCCGCGAGTGGCCCACATCCTCGTGTAGCCAGAGGGTCTGGGGCGCGCGGTCGGTGGCGATCTCGTCCAGGTATCGCTTCCGCTTCAGACCTCCGTCGCCGCCCTTGGTGAAGTACAAGCGGGGCCAGGAACCTTGCGCGTGCCGGGCACGCACGATCTGTTCGGCTTCATCGAGTGGCATATCAACGAGCAGCGCCTTGATGCCCCTTCGTGCCTTCTCAGGCGGTATGTCGCGGATCGCTGCTCGCCGGTCCGCGTCGCCGACGTCCTCTTGGCGGTAGGGGACTCCCCACTCCTCGACGAGCGCCTGCATACTGTTCGCGCCCTGGCCCCAGTGGCGTCCGCGCGCCGGGTAGAGCAGCGCACCTGTGAAGGGTGACTGAATCGCGAAGATGGACGTTTCATCGTTCGACCGGGCACCAGGCGCTGCGGGGTCGCCAGACACCCATGCGCGGAGGTCGCCGTCCGGCGAGGTGTAGAGAGCGTCGCGGCTGGACAGGCGGTCCAGACGGTTCGAGACCCACCCAGGACGGCGTGAGTAGATCAGGATGTAGTCCTGGTCGGTGCTCAGACCCTTCACGTCGTTGCGTGGCGAGTATGCCTTCTGCCAGATAGCGGTGGCTACGAAGTTCTCGGCGCCGAGTTCTTCATCGAGGACGACGCGGCAGCGGTGCACTTCCGCGTCGTCGAGGTGAACCCACACGGAGGCGTCGGGCGCGAGGAGTGGTTTGAGCTGGCGGAGCCGGTCTCGGAGCATCGTGAGCCAGATGGAGTGCTCGATGTTGTCTTCGTAGTGGGTGAATGTCTTCTCGGTGTTGAACGGCGGGTCGATGTAGACGAGCTTCACTTTGCCGAGGTACTGGTCGGCGTACTCGGGGATCTTGGCGAGCGCGTCGAGGACGTGCATGGCGTCGCCGGTGATGAGCAGGTTGTCGGTCGTGGGCTCGGGCAGGTCGGCGGGTCGCTCCGCGGGGGTCTCCGCTTCGACCCGCTCCGTCTCGTGCAGCAGCCGCACTTCGGCGACACGCCGATCGGACGGGTCAACGAACGTGTAGTCGTACTTCCCATCCCCGGACGAGAGCAGGGTCTTGTCCTTGTTGGTCCAGGTCAGTTCGAGCCGGCCCTGGTGCTTGGGCATCCCCTGCCACTCCTCGCTCTTGACGTCGACGGTCCCGGATCATCCTGCAGCACAGCCGCGCGCGTGGCAGGTCGGTTGCCCGGCGTGGTGCCGGATGCTCTGCCTGTGCCATCTTCGGCGAACCGGGCGGCCTGTCACGCCGGCATCAAGCTCCGAGACCTGCGGCACTTCTCCGCGTCGGTGCCGATGCGCCGGTGTCCGGCATCTGAAGGTTCGCCAGTGAGGGGCGCCGGCGGACCTGCGATGCAGCCTGGTCGATGTCCTGCTGGACCCGCAGCAGACCGTTCAAGAGCCACAGGATGCGGATGACGGCGGAAACGACGACGAGAGCCGCAACCTCGAACGTCCACCACGCCAGACGCCCATGACCTGCCTGTTCGAGGATCGCGGACAACACAGCCAAGAACGAGGCGCACAGTGTGCTGCGAATGGGACTCGCCCAGTTCCGCGTGAGGCTTCGACCGCCGAGTTCTCGAACACGGGACCATTCGTCACCGGTGATCGTGGAGAACACGACGACCAGAACGCCGGCGAGGACCGCCATCAACGCCGCCACCCCTGCGAGCCCCATGTAGACGGACACGAGCTCGTCGGCGTCGTGAACAAGGCCGGCTGTGTCGAACCGTGGCCAGCGCCGCGCCGCGACGACGTGGGCGGCCACGAGCGCCAGGACGAGCAGGGAGGCCGTTCCGGGCCGGTCCTTCAGGGTTGCTACCGCACGCCGCATGCTCTTCATCGGGGTGGCGAGCGGCGGAATCGCGTCACCACGTTCGCGCGCGGAGCGCGAGACACCATGGAGAGCACGGGCCGCTCGTCCTTTCACGGTGTCCTGTGCCACCAGGCCGACACCGTGCGACCACCCTTTGCGGCCGGGCGGCCTGTCACATCGACCAGCGGCGACCGGTCCAGCCGGTGTGCGCGTCCAACGTGTCGAGGACGTCTTGGGCACGCCAGGTGACGTTGCGCGACTTGCCGTCGTCGTGGCGTTGCAGCACCCCACGTTCGACCAGCGCGTCGATGTGCCGGTGCTCGTTCTTCCCGATCCGGAGCAGTTCGCGGACCTTGGGGGCCGACACGACCGGGTTCCGCAGCAGTGCGTCCGCAAGCCGTCGGGCGCCCGCATCGGCGCGCAGGTCGTGCAGCTCCTCGTCCCACCCCTCCCGTAGACGGGTCAGGTCGTCGATGAGGCCGCGGCCGTGTTCGACGCCGACCAGAACAGCCCGCGACACCGTCGAGACGATCTGCGACACGTCACCGCCCCGGTACGCCGTCAACGCGTCGTAGTAGCCGCGCGTGTCAGCCAGCAGGCCGGAGCTGACGGGAACGACGGTGTGCCCAGTCAACCCGCCCCGTTGCAGCACCGAGTGGATCAGGGCCCTGCCGGTTCTGCCGTTGCCGTCCGGGAACGGGTGAACGGTCTCGAACTGTGCGTGCGCGACCGCGGCTTGACCGAGCGTCGGCAGGTCCCGCCGGCAGGCGAACCGGACCGTGTCGTCGACCGCGGCGGGAACCCGGCCGGCCAGCGGCGGCACGAACAAGGCGTCGTGAGGCGAGCCGGGTCCGCCGATCCAGACCTGGTCGTCCCGCCAGCGTCCCGCGATCGCGGGGGCAGCCCGACCCAAGAGGGTCTCGTGCACCGTCAGCACCGTCTCGGCGTCCATGTCGACGGCATGGTCCAGGGCGGTCTGCGTGGCCCGGATGTTCGCGACGACCAGGTGCGCCTGCCCGGTGCCCGCCCCGTTCACCTCCGCTTCGGCGATGTCGCGTGCGGACGCTCGCACCTGTTCGATCCGGGAACTGGCCACCGACTCGGCCCACATCATCACTGAGGCGAACGGGCCGCCTGCGTGGCCGACCTCGGTGTCGAACGCCCGCATGGCGCCGGCGGCGTCTTCGGCCTCCGCAGCGACACGACCCGGTAACCGCAGGTCGAGCTCAGCGATCCGTGCGGGAACGCACGCCCGGTAGGTGCGGCCGGTGTTCCGACGCCTGGGTTCCCCGGTGACCGGGTGCACGTCCCAAAGGTCGTCCTCGAACCCCACGGCGGGCCAGTGATCGGAAGTGACACTCACGTTTCCACCTTACCCTCACTTACATTGTAAGTGAGGGTAAGTGACTCGAACGTTCAACTTTGTTGCCAGGTCGGCGGGCGGGTGTGGGGCACGGT
>CALMKJ010000144.1 GCA_937867305.1 uncultured Ectothiorhodospiraceae bacterium
GGCGGCCTGCTGGGTGCCGCGGCCGAGGAGGGCGTGATGCGCAAGAAGGGCGTGGAGATCACCGTGCGCATGGACAACGGACAGACCATCGCCGTCACCCAGGAGGACACGGGTGAAGTCTTCACGGTCGGAGAGCGCGTGCGCGTCCTGAGCGGCGGAGGCGCCACTCGCATCACGCAGTAGGGTCAGTTCCCCCGGGTGGGGGGCTCGGCGCCTTCAGGACGGCGAGCCCCTGCCCTCTCCCTTTGCACCACCTTCGCGGCGCGCTCGAGCAGGACCTCCGGGGGCTCCGGGCGCTTCGACCCGAGCAGCCCGAGCGCCGCATTCAGGCAGGCCAGGAAAGGTCCGTCCGGACTGGGGGTCAAGGGGATACCCACCACCTCGAGTGCTTTGCCAACGCTCACGGCCAGGCGCAGGTGCAGGCGGTCGAGTCCGATCTGCGGCTCGCGCTCCGCGGTCTCCGCCGCACGGTCGACGGCAGTCGAGAACCGCCGAACGCAGGCAAACATGCCGGCCGCGTCCAGCGCTCCCAGGGGATCCTCCTCGCCACCGGCCAGGTGCCGGAGCTTGCGCCCCACCAGGCCCCAGCCGGGCCCGTCGAGGGCCTCCAGGGCGCCCAGCAGCGCGCGGCCCGCAGAGGCGGCGTCGAGCAACCGATTGGCCACCTCGTGCGAGCGTGTGCCCGGGGCCACCCCCCGGTCCGCCAGGTAGGCGTGACAGGCACTTGTTACGGCCGCCAGGAAGGCCTCCGCTCGAGGCCGCGGGAGCCCTGCGATCCCGGGCAAGGACTCGAGCTCCGCGCGCAATCGTGCGAGCGCGTCCTGCGTCAGCTCGGGTGCCCGACCGGGGCCTTCGTCCATCTCCGGTGTCCCTTTCAGACTGCGCAGCCTGCAGTCGCGCGGCGGCAGGCGGCGGACAAAAGAAACGGGCGGCACGCTTCCCCCTGGAGAACCGTGCCGCCCGTCGGTACTGCGTTGGGGAGGACCCGCAGGCCCTCCCCGATCAGCAAACTACTTCTTCTCGGCGGGCGCAGCCGGGGCAGCCGGCGCGGCGACCACGGGCGGGGCATAATACGGAACGCCGTAGCCATAGCCCGGATAGCCGTACGGGCCATAGTAGCCACCGTAGTACGGATAGCCGTAGCCCGAACCACGACCCCAGCCGCGGGACGAGAAGTTGGCGTCAACGTCGCCAAACATGTCACCCAGCCCGCTCCAGGGCCCACCGCCGTAGCCGCTGTTGCCCCAAGGGCCCCAGCCGCCCCACGGTCCACCCCAAGCCTGAGACTGCAGGGGCAGCGCTGCCGCGCCGACCACCGCCGCAATCGCAGCAGCCATCGCAAGCTTCTTCATAGCGATTTCCTCCCGATTGAAGGTGACGGTCAAGGTACCAGCCCCTGTCCGTTAGACAGGTGCCGGGCCGATTATGAAAAGACCCGGACGGCCCGTGCCCATCTAGTAAAAGATCCCCGCGAAAAAAAGTCAAACCGCTCCCCATCTCCCGGCCCCCCCGCTGCGCCGCCGCCTGCGGCCCCGCCCCACTCCGGTATAATCCGCCGCCGGCGCCCCCCTGGAGGGGCGACTCTGCGCCCTCCCTGCGCGCCTCACGCGCTCTTCCCCAGAGGAACCCGTCGATGCAGACGCCGCGCTGGAAAGACCGCCTGGCGGTTGCCACGCAATACCTCCTGCCCCAGCACGGCCTGACCCGACTGATGCACGGCTTCGCGCGGGTGCGCGCCCGCCCGGTCAAGGACCTCCAGATCCTGTGGTTCCTGCGCCGCTACGGCATCGACCTGAGTGAGGCGGCGGAGCCGAACCCCAGGGCCTATCCCGACCTCAACGCCTTTTTCACCCGCGCGCTGCGCCCTGAGGCGCGCCCGGCCTCCGGCGAGGACTCGGACATCCTGGCGCCGGCGGATGGCCTCGTGAGCGCCGCGGGCATGGTGCTGGAGGGCACTCTGGTCCAGGCCAAGGGGCATCGCTACACCGCCGGGGAACTGCTCGGGGACCCGGGCCTGGCACCCCGCTACCGGGACGGGAGCTATCTGACGGTCTACCTCTCGCCCCGCGACTACCACCGGGTTCACATGCCGGTCACGGGCCAGCTCATCGAGATGCGCCACGTCCCGGGACGGCTCTTCAGCGTCAACGAGCGTACCAGCCAGGTGGTGCCGGGTCTCTTCACCCGCAACGAGAGGGTCGTGGCCCGGTTCGACACGAGCGTCGGGGAGATGGCCCTGGTTCTCGTGGGCGCCCTGATTGTCGGCGGAATCGAGACCGTCTGGTCGGGGCCGGTGAGTTCCGGGCCGGGCCGGGCACCGGTGCGCACCTATCCGAGCGCCGGCCCCGGGGCCATTCGCGTGGAGCGCGCTCGGGAGATGGGGCGCTTCAACCTCGGCTCCACCGTGATCGTCCTCTTCCCGCGGGGGCGGGTGCAGTGGGAGCCCGGCATCGGTCCGGGGAGCGCGGTACGCGTGGGGGAGCGGGTCGGGCGCCCGCTTCAGGCCCCGATGGCGAACGCGCAGAGCGACATCAAGGCCCCCGGGTAGACACCGAGGGCGAGCACCAGCAGGGCATTCGCGCTCAACATGGACCCGAGGGGACGTCCCGTCGCCACGGGTGCCTTCTCGACCGGCTCGTCGAAGTACGCGTACCAGACGACCCGCAGGTAATAGAAGGCCCCGACGACGGCGAAGAGCACGGCGGCCAGCGCGAGCCACACGTCACCCGCGGCCACGACCTGGGCCAGCACGGACCACTTGGCCCAGAACCCCACGAACGGCGGAACCCCGGCCATGGAGAGCATCAGGACGAGCGTCAGGAACGCAAACCAGGGGCTGCGCTCGCCCAGGCCCTTGAAGTGCTCCAGACGGTCAGCCTCGAAGCCGGCCCGCCCCAGGAGGATCACCAGACCGAAGGCCCCCATGGCGGTCACGGCGTACACGATGGAGTAGAACATCGCCGCCGAGTAGCCGGCGGGCGTGGCCGCGACGAACCCGAGCAGCTGGAAGCCGGCGTGGGCGATGGTCGAATAGGCGAGCATGCGCTTGACGTTCGTCTGGGCGATCGCGACGACGTTTCCCACGCCCATCGACAGGACCGCCAGCACCGTCAGCAGCTGCCGCCAGTCCGCCGAAAGCTCCGGTAATGCCTCCACCAGGAGCCGATAGGTCATCGCGAAGGCGGCCACCTTCGGGGCACTGCCGATGAAGAGGGTCACGGCCGTGGGTGCGCCCTGGTAGACGTCCGGGAGCCACATGTGGAAGGGAACGGCGCCGAGCTTGAACGCCACGCCGACCACCACGAAGACGAGCCCGAAGAGCAGGACCACACGGGGTGTGGCAGGTTGAGAGGCCGCGGAAGAGATGCCGGACAGGTCGAGCGTACCGGTCGCCCCGTAGAGCATCGACATCCCGTAGAGCAGCATCCCCGAGGCGAGAGCCCCGAGCACGAAGTACTTCACCGCCGCCTCGGCCGCCTCCTGGGAGTCCCGTTGCAGGGCCACCATCGCATAGAGCGAGAGCGCCAGAAGCTCCAGCCCCAGATAGACGGTCAGCAGGCTGCCGGCCGACACCAGTACCATCATCCCCAGGATGGCGAAGAGGCCGAGCACGAAGAACTCGCCGCGCGCGG
>CALMKJ010000145.1 GCA_937867305.1 uncultured Ectothiorhodospiraceae bacterium
CCGGCGGCGGGCGAGGCGCCGGCGCCCCAGGACCCCAAGGCGCTGGCGAAGTCGCTCTTCGACCAGATCCGCCAGGCCGATACCTATGACCTGGCCACCATCGAGCGGCTCTACCTCGAGGTGATGGAGAAGTGTCCGGAGACAGAGCAGGCCCAGGAGTCCTACTGGAGGATGTCCAATCTGTACCTGCAGGCTTACGATGCGCCGAAATACCCGGAGGCGCGGGCGCTGCTCGAGCGTTTCCTCGCGCGCTACCCCGATTCCGAGGGCGTGCCCCTGGTCAAGCGCCGGCTGGTCTTCGTCTACGAGGAGATGAAGGACTGGCCGAAGGCTGTGGAGCTGTACGGCGAGCTCTTCGCCGGGCCGGAGGTCCCGCCGGAGGTCCTGGAGGAGTATGGCTTCTCCTACGCCCAGGCCCTGAAGAACGTGGGCCGCGCGGCGGACGCGAAGGTCTGGTACAAACGCTTCCTGGACGCCATGAAGGGTCAGGATGACTTCCGGTGTCGGGTGGCGGAGGCGGACCTGAAGGAGCTCGAGGGTGGGGGAGGGGCCGCGGCGCCGGCGGGCGACGCCGCGGTGGCCCCAGCGCCCGCCGCAGCGGCGCCGGCCGCTGCGCCTGCGGCACCGCCGCCTGCCGCCGCCCCGGCCGCGCCCACTCCAGCGGCGGCCGCTCTCCTGGCCGCCCCCGCCGCAGCGGATGGCGCCGATGGGGCGCAGGCCACCCGCCTGCAGCGTGACGGGGAAGGGCTGCAAGGCGCGGGTGACTACCTGGGCGCCCTGCAGGCCTACCGCCAGAGCCAGGCCCTGCGCCCCGACCCCCAGGTCGCCGCCCGCGTGAAGAAGCTCGAGGCCTATCTCAAGACCCGGGGCATCGACGTGCCCCCCGCGCCGTGACCGGTGCCCGCCGTACCATCCCGAGGGGAATTGCCATGCGCCACCTGAATACCGCTCTCGCGCTCACCCTGGCCCTTGCCGGGACCTGCCCCGCCGCCGGGGCCGCCGGCGCCGCCGACGCCCTGGAAGGCAGCGGGGCGCCTGCCGCCGCTGGGGCCCCTCCCGGGGCCGCAGTTCCCGCGGGGGCCGCTGCACTGGCCGGGAAGTCGGCTGCGTCCGGCGCGGACGCGCTGGAGGGCGGGCCGGCGACCGACGAGCCGGCGGTGCGCTGCGAGGGCAAGGGCCCCTGCATCGAGGTGGGGACGCAACTCCCCCTGCGCGTCCTGCCGCGGCCCCTGTCGAACCTCTACAAGGAGCGCGCGGAAAACCCCGCGGGCGTCGCCCAGGCCAACGTGAAGGCCTTCCATCCCCTCTACGTGTACGCCCGCGAGGGGGTGGACGTGAGTGACCCGGCCAACCCGAAGGGCTGGTACCAGGTGGGTGCCTCGAGCGCCGGGCCCCAGGGCTGGATGCGGGCCGCCGACGTGCTCGAGTGGCGCCAGGCGCTGCTCGTTTCCTACACGCACCCGGGAGGGGTGCAGGACGGCCGCAAGCCCGTGCTGATGTTCCGCGACCTGCCGTCCCTGAAACGCGTGGTGGGTGCCGGTGACCGCGCCGGCCAGGCCGAGGCGCTGTACCAGAAGGTGGCGGCGAAGGACGCGCCGGAAGACCTGGTCAGCATGGAGCCGCAGCGCTTCGTCGACATCACGCGGAACTTCTACATCCTGCCGATCGTGCGCTTCGACACCGTGACCCTCGACGGCGACGATGCCCGCTACCTGCAACTGGCGGCGGCGGTGCCCGGCGCGCGGGGCGCCGACACCCTGAAGAACGCGCAGTACGCGGAACAGGCGGCGACGGCCCGAGACGCAGCGCAGGGCGTCGACCTGCAGGACCTGAAGCTCAACGTGGTGTTCGTGATGGACACCACGCGCAGCACGCAGCCCTACATCGACTCCACCCGCTCGGCGGTCTCGGCGATGGTCAAGCGGCTCGACAACCCCGAGATCCAGGGCCGGGTCCGCTTCGGGCTGGTGGGCTACCGGGACGCCCAGGCCAAGGTCCCGAACATCGAGTACACGGCCCGCAACTTCACCCCCTCCCTGGTCGACGCCGCGGCGCTCGCGAAGCTCCTCGACAGCGAGGTGAAGGCGACCACGGTCGGAAGCCTCGACTACGCCGAGGAGATGTTCGCCGGCATCGACCAGGCGCTGCGCTCGGCCTGGGAGCCGGGTGCGCTGCGCTTCGTCGTGCTGGTGGGCGATGCGAGCTCCCACCCGAAGGGGCACCCGCAGAACACCACCTCCAAGGACGAGAAGGACCTGCGCCTGGAGGCCGACGACGCCCAGGTGCACGTGCTCGCCATCCACCTGCGCGACGAGCGCGCGGCAGAGGATCACGGCGTCGCCGAGCAGCAGTTCGCCCACCTGTCGCGGATCCGCGGCGGTACCGAGTCGGCGCTGGTCCCGGTGGACGCATTCCGTCAGGAGGACTTCCAGAAGGCGGTCGAGAGCGTCACGGGGACGCTGCTCGACCGGCTCGCGCGGGCGGTGGCGGCGAAGCCGGGTGAGGAGCTCCTGGCGCAACCCGCCGCGGCGGCTGCGGCTGCCGGGGCCCCGGCAGCTCCCGCGGCCCAGGCCGCCGCAGCGCCCCAGGCCGCCGGAGCCGCCCAGGGAGCGGCCAGCGAGTCGGGCGCGCGGACCGAGCAGCTCTGGGAGGCGGCGCTCGTGGAATACGTGGGCAAGGCCGCCGAGCCGCCGAAGGACGTCATCGCGTGGGCGCTCGACCGTGACCTGGTCAACCCGGCGGACCGCTCGCTCGAGGTGCGCGTCCTGGTCACCCGCCAGCAGTTGAGCAGCCTGGTGCAGGCCCTCGACCACGTGGTCCAGGCCTTCATGCGGGCCGAGGTGACGCAGATGCAGTTCTTCGACGCCCTGCAGGCGGTCTCGGGTCAGACGTTGAAGCGCCCGGAGGACATCGGCCGCTCGGCGAAGCTGATCGAGTCCGGTCTGCTGCCGGCGTTCATCCAGAGCCTGCCCTACAAGAGCGACGTCCTCTCGCTCGACGACGAGCGCTACGCCAGCATGACCGCGGAGCAGCGCTCCGCGCTCGAGTGGAACCTGCTCGGCAAGCTGCAGCAGTACCGCACCATCAACGAGCAGGTGGACGCCTGGGTGCGGCTCGCCGAGGGCGACCCGGACAGCGAGAAGGTCTACCCCCTGCACCTCGACTACATGCCCTGAGACCGCATGCCCCGAGAACGCATGCCCTGAGTCACTCCCGATCGCCGCCCGGGGCGCCCTCGCACAGGGCGCCCCGGGCGGCGGCAGAACCCGCCAGGGGCCCGCGCCATGACCGAATCCATCCGCCGTCCCCGCCGAAGCGCCGTGCGGCGGGCGTTCGCGGCCTTCGCCGTCACCTCCTTCCTGGCCGTCTCCTTCCCGATGGTGCCTGCGGCTGGGGCCGAAGAGGCCCACCGCGTGGAGTCGACCGCAGGAAGGGTCGAGCAGGCCACCGGCCCGCAGGGCCTCGTGGACCTGGCAGCCCGGGGCAAGGTGACGGTGCGGGCCCTGATGGGCTGGGGCCGCCTGCCCCGGGACCTGACGGACGTCCTGGTGGCCCAACGGGCAAAGGGTGTGGACCTGCTCGGGGCTGACGCCGAGACGCTCACCGCCCGGGCGGAGGAGGCCCGCAAGGCCGGGGACGCCACCGCGCCGGCCCTGGCGCGGCTGGCGGAGCTCCTGCGCCACCACGAGTACCTGGACTGGGCACCCCTTGCCAGCGGCGCCAAGGTGGCACCTGGCGCCCTGGTGCGCACCGCCCCCGGGGCCTCGGCGCGCCTGGTGGACGCGGGCGGGCGGTCCCTGGAGATCGACGCAAACGCCACCCTGGTGGTGCCACCGTCGCTCCCGGGTGACGCGGCGTCTGCGCTGGCGACCGCGCCCGCGCCGGCTCCGGTGCCCGCCGCACGGGAGGCGAGCCCGGAGTGCCTCGCCGCACTCGCGGCACTCGACGCCCCGGCCGCGCCCGGGCCCGACGCCCCGCGCACGGGCTACCTGGGGGACCTCCAGATCGACCTTCCGGCGGGCTGGCTGCCGATCCCCGAGTCGGACCGCCAGGTGGTCGCGGGGTACTTCCTCGGGGACATCAAGACGAAGAACGCCGTGACTCTGGGGCTGTCGGTCGCACCGGTCCCGGAGCCAGAGATGGTGAAGCAGGTCAGCAAGGACCTGAAGGCCGAGCTGCGGGGACCGACGGCCGTGACGATCGGCGGCAAGGCGGCGAACCGTTACGAGCTGACCACGAGCCAGGGCGGCGAGCCCTACTGGTTGATGTTCCACATGTTCCAGGAGCCGCGCGCGGACGGCACTCACCTCGTGATCGTCGCCGGCGGCGCCGGGAGCACGGGGCGCGAGGCCCAGCCCGTCGTGCGCAAGGTCCTGGAGGGGGCGCGCGCCGCGGAGCCACCCTATCGCCTGGTGCACCGGGTGGGTGGGCCGGGCGACGGGGACGGGCAGCTCAAGTACGCCGAGGGTATCGGCGTCGACTCTTCGGGAAATCTCTTCGTGCTCGACGCCCACCACCACCGGGTGCAGGTCTTCGACGCCGAGGGGCGGTTCCTGCGCAAGTGGGGTGAGCGTGGCCGCGAGCTGCAGCACCTGTCGATGCCCCAGGACCTCGTGGTGGGGCGGGACGGCAGCGTCTGGGTGTTGGACGACAGGCGGGTGAAGCACTACTCGCCGCAGGGGCAGTTCCTGGGGGTCTGGGGCGATGGCCGGCCCGCCGGGGAGCTGAACGAGCTGTTCGACGCGGAGAAGGCCCATCTCGCCCCCGACGGGTCGCTCTACCTCATCGACGGCAAGGGCCTGAAGCGGGTCTCGCCCGAGGGCGCTCGCCTCGCCGCGTGGCCGGCGATCCCGGGGCGGGTTGCGGTGGACCCCCGCGGTTTCATCACCTGGATCGACCGGGACAAGGGGCGCGTGCACCGGCACGGCCCCGACGGCGGGCCGCTGGGCGACTGGTCCGTCGTGGGTGTGACGGCTGTGGCCCTGTCCGAGAAGACCGTGGACGGCTTCACTCCGGAATCCATCACGGCCGACGGGGACGGCAATCTCTACGTGGGCGACAACGACGGCGTCGTGCGCAAATACGACCCGTCCGGGCGCTTCCTCGTCCAGGTCGGCCCCCTGCTGTTTGGCGGCGAGGGCGGGACGGGCGGTCCGGCGCGTCTTCGGCACGTCACCGACCTGACCGTCGACGCGAGCGGTCAGCTCTACGTCTCCGACCGCTACCAGGACACGGTCTTCGTGCTGGCGCCCTCGGCCGAGCAGCGGCCCCGCTGCGTGACCGGCCCCGGGGCCGGGCAACCCGGCGGGGCTCCGACGGCCCGTACGCCACCCGCGCCCCCCGCCCAGCCGCGCCAACCCGCGCAGCCGGCGGCGCAGGCGCCTCAACCCGTCGCCGTCGGGGCTGCAGTGGTCAACGGCGCCCCGCCGGACGACGGCCCTTCGAAGGCCCGCGTACCCCTTCGCCTGGAGGCCCTCGCGCGCCAGGCCCTCGACACGACGGCAGGGCCGGCCACCGCACGCCACGCAGGCTTCGCGGTCCAGTTTCCCGCAGGCAGCCTGAGCAAGCCTGCGGAGGTCGTGATCTCGCGGGTTGCCGACCCGCCCCCGGCACCCTACGGTGGGCTGAAGCCCATCGCGGCACTCGACGTCTCGGTGACCGGCCAGACCCGATTCCGCCAGCCGGTGACCCTGGAGCTGAGCTACGCGGACCTCGGGATTCCGGCCGAGGCCCCGGGCTCGAGCGCGCTGCAGGTGGCCTGGTGGAACGAGGACTACGCGCAGTGGGTCGTTCTCCCGGCGCACGTCGACGCCGCCCGGCGCGTGGTGACCGTTCAGACCCGGCACCTTACCGCGTTCGGTTGGTTCATGAAGACGCTCGGTTACGGTGTCATCACGCTGGGCGATTTCGAGGTGGCGTACGACCGTGAACTGTTCACTCCGCCGAAGGAGAACACGGCCGAGGCCTGGGCGAGCAAGGTCATCTATTCCGGCGATGGGAACCTCGCCAGGCTCTTCCCTAACGGTCTTCCCGCCTACCTCTCCGACCCCAAACTCCCGGTGTTCCTGAGGGACCTCGGCGCGTACCTGAATCACGCCCACGCGCGTTACCGGGAGGTCGGTTTCAAGCTGCCCGCGGCACCCGTCCAGGTCCTGGTGGAGAACACGCTCGGGGAGCAGGACTTTCGCGACAAGGCCTCGGGGCTCATCCACGTGGGGGCGAGCAGCACCGGGCACAGTCTGCTGCGCCGCGTGGCCGCCCACGAACTCTTTCACGCGGTGCAGAACGAGTACTACTGGGACATCGGCGGCATGACGTTCGCGGACTGGTGGTGCGACGCCACGGCGGACTACGCGAGTGACGTCGTGGTCTGGGGAGAGTCCCGTCCGAGCCGCAGCGTAAAGCCGAAGTTCTTCAGCGCCGACCTCACCGCGACGGCCGACGAACACGCCTACCAGGCCGCACACTTCGTCGACTTCCTCGTGGGCCATTCCGGCGAGCCGGGCAAGCAGCTCAAGGCGATGTGGGAGTCCGTGGCGAATGCCGACTGGTGGAATCTCCACGACGTCCTCTATCCCCTCTCCGAGTACCTGCGGACTGCCCACGGCAAAGGGCTGAACCCGTATTTCCACGAGTTCGTGGCGCACACGCTGTTCCACCCGGACAGCGGCATGCCGGCCAACGACCACGGCTCGGTGCCGGCGGAGGCGATGACGGCGTGGGGGCTCCTGCGCGAGTCCGAGTCCGAGACCGGGAAACTGACGATGAGTCTCAAGGCGGGGCACCGGGCCAAGGCCTGGGGATTGCAGGTCCAGGTCCCCGATGGCAAGACCCGGGTGGTGCCGCTGCGCCTCGAGGGGCCGCTCGACGGATACAAACGCGCCAGCGTGCACGTCCTGCCCGGTGACCGCCGCGCGGAGAGCGCCCTTGCGCCGGTGGCGACGTTCAGCGACCAGAATCGCAACGTGACGGTCACGGTGCGACCGAAGGACGGCATCTACTTGGTGGTCGCCAATGCGGACGACGGCAAGGGCGGCGACTACACGCTCACCATCGGTGCGGCGCCCCTCGCGCTGCGCATGCCCGTGGTGGTATTCACCCTGGCAGGGGACCAGGTTGCCCTTCAGGCCGGCCTCCCGCACCAGAGGATGCCGAAGCGGCCGGTGTTCCTGTGGGAGTTCAGCGACACGGAGCAGGTGCAGCGCACCGAGGTGCCTCGGGTGACGCGCCGCTACGAGGCGCGCGACAGCGGGCTCGCGCGCGTGCTGCTCTACGACGGCGAGACTGGTGAGTTGGTGAGCGTGGGAATGACCACGGTGGTCGTAGCGGTTCCGGGTCCCGAGCCCGGTGCCCGGGACGGTGTCCGCACGCAGATGCAGGAGATGTCCCGCATGCTGGAGTCCCAGATGTCGGCGGCTCTCGCCTCGCTTCCCGGTGCGACCCTCGACGAGAAGTACCAGGCGATGGCGCAGCGCCAGGCGGGTCAGCCGGCGCCGACGGAGGAGGAGCGCCTGCGCGCAATCGAGGTCTTCAGCGCCATGGCGAACACCCCGGCAGACGCGGCGGCCGTCCTCTCCGGGATGCGCCGCCTCCTGCGCGACCCACCCCAGCGACTGCCCGCCGCCCATGCGCCCTGAGCCGCGCGAGACACCCGACGCGGAGGCCGGCTCCGCCCTGGTCGAGATGATCGGGCTCACGCGCGAGCGCGAGCACGGCGGGACCGGTTTCCGGCTGCGCGTCCCGCGGTTCGAGGTGCGCCCGGGGGAGTTCGTCGCCCTGGTCGGGGACAGCGGCTCGGGCAAGAGCACGTTGCTCGACATGCTCGCGCTGGTGCTGCGCCCTACGGCGGCGGAGCGCTTCCGCGTCCGGCTCGGGAACGAGTCGACCGACGTGATGGCGTTGTGGCAGCAGGGGCGCGAGGGCCGCCTCGCCCGGCTGCGCCGGGAGCGGCTCGGCTACGTGCTGCAGACCGGCGGTCTCCTGCCCTTCCTGACGGTCCGGGGCAACCTTGCCCTGCCCCTGAAGATGAACGGGCGGTACGGGGAGGAGCCCGCCATCGCGAGCGCGGCGGAGCGCATGGGGATCGGACGGCTCCTCGACCGGCACCCCCACCGGCTCTCCGGGGGCGAGCGCCAGCGGGTCGCCGTGCTCCGCGCCCTGCTGCACCGGCCCGCCCTGGTGCTGGCGGACGAGCCGACCGCGGCAGTGGACAAGACCCGGGCCCGGGCGGTGGTGGCGGATTTCCGGTCCGTCGCCCAGGTGCTCGGCACCGCCATCGTGATGGTCACCCACGACCTGGACCTGGTCCGGGACGTCGCCGACCGTACCTACCGGTGCACCCTGGGCGCCAGCTCCCCGAGCCTGGTGGAATCGGTGTGCGGGCCCGCATGAGCGCGCGCGTCGTCCGGCTGGTCCCGGGACTCGCGATGGCGGACCTGCGTCACGAGTGGATCCTGACGCTCTGCCTGGTGATCGCGGTGGCGGCGGTGGTGGCCCCGCTGCTCATCCTCCAGGGCCTCAAGCACGGCACGGTGGCCACCCTGCGCGACCGCCTGGTGCAGGACCCGGTGTTCCGGGAGGTTCGCCCGACCCAGACCCGGGAGTACGCACCCGAGTGGCTCGAGCGGCTGGGGGCGGACCGGGGGGTCGGGTTCCTGTTGCCGACCATCCTGCCGGCGTCGTCCATCCTCGGTGTCCTGCACCCCCGCACGGGCAAGCTGCAGACCCTGGACCTGATCCCCTCGGCACCCGGCGACCCGCTCCTGCTGGAGAACGGCGGGGTCGTGCCCGGCGAAGGCGAGGCCGTCCTGACCGCCGCCGCGGCGGCCCAGCTCGAGGCCCGCGTTGGCGACCGGCTCGAGGTCCGGGCGACCCGCACGCGCGGCGGCGTGGCCGAGCACGGAGCGGCGACGCTGCGGGTGGCCGCCGTGCTCGACCCCCGGGCCGGGACGCTCCCGCGCGTCTACGCCCCGCTCGGTTTCGTGCTCGACGTGGAGGCCTACAAGGAGGGGCAGGCGATTGCGGCCCGTGGCTGGGCCGGCGAGGTTCCGCGTCCGGCGCCCACCTACGACGGTGTCCTGGTGCTGCTGGAGGCGGCGCTCGAGCCCGTGGCCCGCTCGGGCCTGGTGGTCAACACCGGCCTCGGAAACGTGGAGGACCTCGACGCCGCGGCCGTGCGCGGGCGCTTTGGCTGGGACCTGCCTGCCGGGTGGCAGGCGTACCGGCTCACGGCCCCCGGGGGCGCGGTCGGCGCGGCCACCCTGGAGGCGCTGCGGCGCAAGCTCCGGGGACAGGGGGCCATCCTGCTCCCCGAGGTCGAGACCCGCGAGCTCGGGCTCCGGGGGCTGCCGGCCCCGGCCGTGGGGCTCTCGCTCACGCCGGAGCAGGCGGGCCGCCTCGGTATCCCCGCCCCGCCCTGGGGAGGGCTGGATGCGACCGGCGACGGGGCCCGTCTGCGCCAGGCCTGGCTGTCCCCGGAGAACGCCGACGGGCAGGGACCGGGACTGGAGCTCGCCGCGCGTGGGGTCGCGGAGGTGCGCTTCCCGGTGCGGGTCACCGGCACCGGGCCGGCTACGGGCCGGGCCTACCTGCCTGCGGAGCTCCTCGGCGTGTTGCGCACCGGCCTGCAGCGGCCGATTGCCTTCGACGGCGAGGGCTTCACGGTGGCCCGCGGGGGCTACCGCGGGTTCCGGCTGTACGCCCGGGCCATCGACGACGTCCCCGAGCTGGTGCAGCGGCTGGCGTCGGAGGGGGTGGAGGTCTCCGCCCGGGTCGACGACATCCGCCGGATCCAGGTCCTGGACCGGGGGCTCGCGCGCCTCTTCTGGCTGGTGGCGAGCCTCGGGGTGGCCGGTGGGGCGGCTGTCCTGGTGGCGAGCCTCTACGCCGCGGTGCAGCGCAAGCGCCGCGACCTGGCGATCCTGCGGCTCGTGGGCCTGACCCGGCCCGACGTCTTCTTCTTCCCCGTCTACCAGGGCAGCGCGCTCGCGGGAATGGGCCTCGTGCTCGCGCTCGCCGCCTATGGGGGGCTCGCGCGCCTCATCAACCACGCCTTCTCCGCGGACCTCGACCTCGGCCAGCGGATCTGCGCGCTGCCCGCCGCGACCCTCTACGGGGCCGCCGCCGCGGTGCTGGCGGTGGCTGCGGCAAGCTCCCTGCTCGCGGCCTGGGAGGCGACCCGGATCGACCCTGCGGAGGCCATTCGTGAAGAATAGAAAGCGGGCCGCCTGGCTGGCCCTGTCCCTTCTCTTTACGCCGGCGCTGGGTGCCCCGGCGGGGGCGCTGGAGGCGACCGCCTGGAACCCGAAGCCGCTCGAGGGCGATCGGGTGCTGCCCATGCCGGGCGGCGCGGAGGTCGTGTTCCGGGCGGTGGTGGTGCCGGGCAAGGGGTTCTGGGCCGACCCGGCCCGCGTGGTGCAGGTGGGAGACGCGGGTGGGGGTCCCTTCGAAGGGCTGCAGCGCACCCAGGTGAGCGGGTCGTTCCCGGCCGAAGAGGGTGACCGCTGGCTCGCGTACCTCGGCAAGTACGAGCTCACCAAGGGGCAGTTCGCGGCGGTGATGGGGCTGGAGCGCCTGGCCGAGCTCTCGGGCGACCCGGCGGATCGCCAGTTGCCGTCGCTCCAGGGCCAGGAGCGCGAGGAGGCCCTGAAGATGCCCCTGGCCTACGTCGGTCACCGGGCCCTGCAGGAGTTCCTGCACCGCTACAACCAGTGGCTCTTCGACCCCGCCCACCCCGAGCGCGTGGCGGGGATGCCGCGGGTGGCAGACGTGCCGGGGTTCGTGCGCCTGCCCACCGAGGCGGAGTGGGAGTACGCGGCAAGGGGCGGACAGCCGGCCCTTGCGGCCGGCACCTTCGACCAGCGCCTGCCGTTCGCGCCGGGCGAGCTGAACGAGCACGCCTGGACCCTCGGCAACGCCAAGCACAAGGTCCGCCCCGTTGGCCTGCGCAAACCGAACGCCCTCGGCCTGCACGACCTGTACGGCAACGTGCAGGAGGTGGTGAGCGGGGTGTTCCTGCCCGAGATCTGGCAGGGCAAGCCGGGGGGCGTGCCGGTGCGCGGGGCGAGCGTGTCGACCCCGGACCGGGACGTGCGCTCCTCCAACCGGGCGGAGCTCGACGCCTGGGCCTGGAACCCGGACCGCAAGGCCATGGAGGAGCGGCGCAGCTTCAACACCGGCACCCGGCTCGCCATCGGGTCCAACGTGGTGGTGAGCTCGGAGGTCCGCCGGTCCCTGGAGCAGGAGTACGCCGACTACAAGAAATCCGTGCGCTCCACCATGCCGGTGGGCCGCACGCTCGACAACGCCGTGGCCCAGGCGGCGACCCAGCTCGGCACCGCCGACCCCATCCTGCAGCGGCTCGCCGCCCAGAACCCGCAGCTGGCCGAGCCGCTGGCCCAGCTCCAGCACTACGTGGACAATGCCCGCCAGCAGCTCGACGTGGCCCAGCGCGAGGGGGCGCGCAGCGTCGCCCAGGACGCGGCCCGCAACGGGGTGAACCTGAGCGCGCACCTGACCCGCCTGGCGAAGATGGGCGAGGGCCTGGAGAGCGCCCGCAAGCTCGCCCAGATGTCGACCCGCTACCAGGAGCAGGTGGACGCGATCCAGAAGACCATGCGCGAACTCAAGGCGTCCGCGGACCAGCAGTTCCAGGCCTACGGGGAGAAGGTCGCGGCGCTCGGTGGCTACGGAGAGGCCTACTACGAGGCGGCCCTCAAGGCGCTGCAGGCCAAACCGCTACTGCCGAGGGAGGCGAAGACGACGGAGCTGCTGGCCGCGCACGTGCGCGATTTCAACGCGCAGCGCCGGG
>CALMKJ010000146.1 GCA_937867305.1 uncultured Ectothiorhodospiraceae bacterium
CCTGGGCGTCGGCGACCACCAGCAACGCCTCCAGCCGGCGCAGCATGCGGTCGGTGCGCCAGTCCTTCGCCAACTCCACCGCCGCCCGCACCAGGTGCCCCTGGTGCTTCTCGAGCTTGCCCTCGAAACGCTCGAACAGCGTGAAGGCGTCGGCGGTACCTCCCGCGAAGCCGGCCAGGACCCGATCGTGATAGAGGCGCCGGACCTTGCGGGCATTGGCCTTCATCACGGTGCTCCCGAGCGTCACCTGACCGTCGCCGCCCACGACGACCAGGCCCCCCCGGCGGACCGAGAGGACCGTCGTACCGTGGAAACCCGTCATGGAACCGTCCTGCGCCACACCGCCATTCTACCCCACCCCGCGCCGGCGCTTCGCCCGGGGGTGGGCCTGGTCGTAGACCCGGGCCAGGTGCTGGAAGTCCAGGTGGGTGTAGACCTGGGTCGTGGAGATGTCCGCGTGGCCGAGCAGCTCCTGCACCGCCCTCAGGTCCCCGCTCGACTCGAGGAGATGGCTCGCGAACGAGTGACGCAGGGTGTGCGGGTGGACCACCGCGCCGAGCCCCAGCTGGCGGGCCCACCGCTTCACCACGCACTCGACACCGCGCGCCCCGAGGCGCTGGCCCCCGCGCCCCACGAACACCGCCGTCTCGGCGGCGGGGACCAGGGCCCTGCGCGCTTCGAGCCACCGCGCCAGCGCCTCGCGGGCGAGGCGCCCCACGGGCACGATCCGCTGCTTGCGTCCCTTGCCCACCACGTCGACCGTCCCCTCCCGGAGGTCCAGCCGCTGCAGGTCGAGCCCCACCAGCTCGGCGAGACGCAGCCCCGAGGAATAGAACAGCTCGAGGATCGCCCGGTCCCGAACGGCCAGCGGGTCGCTGCCGGTGGGCGCCTCGACGAGGCCTGCCACCTGGTCGGGGTCGAGCGTCTGGGGCAGGCGGCGCGGGGACTTCGGGGCAGCCACCCCCACCGCGGGGTTGCGCCGTGCGGCGCCCTCGCGGATCAGGAACCGATAGAAGGCCCGGACCGCCGACAGGGCCCGCTGGATGCTCGGGCCGCTCGCCCCGTTCCGGTGCCGCCAGGCGGCGAACCCGCGCACGTGCTCGTCGTCCAGGGCGTCCCAGCCTGGGAGGCCCCGGTCCGCCCGGTACCGCGCCAGGTCCGCGAGGTCGCGCCGGTAGGACCCCGCGGTGCGGGCCGAGAGACCCCGCTCTTGCAGGAGGTGGCTTTCGAAGCGCGCCGCCCAGGGGTCACCCTCGGGCCCCGGCAACGGCGCGGTCCGATCCACCCTTTCCCGGGCGACCGGCACGCTCACGGCAGGGGGACGGCCGAGGCCTCCGGGCCCGTCCCCTCCTCCGCTTGCCCGGCCTCCCCGGCGGGGGCCTGGTCCGCCGGCAGGAGGAGAAAGCGCTGCATCACCTCGCGGGCCACGTCCGCGAGCTGGCGCAGGAAGGTCGTGGCCATGCCGGGCTGGTAGCGGGCCTCGTCCGAGCTGCCGATTGCCAGCACGCCGGTTCGGCCCGCACCCCCGAGCGGTAGCAGGGCCGCAGAGCGCACCCGGTCCCCCGCCTCGCCGAACAGCGCCCGCGCCTGCTCGGCCGGCACGCGCCCGCAAAGAGGGGTTCCCATTCCGAGGATGGGGGCAAGCAGTCGGCGGCTGCGCTCGTCGGGCCCCAGGACCTCGGGCAGCCCCGCGTCGGCGCCCTCCACGGGCGCGGCGAAGAGGCGCACCGCGGCGTGGTCGGCACCGAAGCTCGAGCGCAGGGCGCGGTACAGGGTCTGCAGGGCCTCCGGCAGCGTGCGGCAGGCGACGAGCTCCAGGGTCAGCTCGTGCACGCGCTCGCTCAGCTGTTCGTTCTCGCGGGCGGTGACCAGCAGGTCCTGGAGCCGGCGCCGGAGCTGGTGGCTCTGGTCGCGCAGGACCGTCACCTGGTACTCGATCAGGGAGACCGCCCGGCCGCAGGGGTGGAGTACCTCCATCTCCCCCACCAGGTCCCCGTGGCGCATGAAGAAATCCGGGTGCTGCCGCAGGTAGTCGGCCACGATCTGCTCGAGCCCCGACACCCCGGCACCGTCCGCGCTCGCCGCGCTCATAGCTCTATCTCTCCCTCGAAGACCGTCACCGCCGGACCCGTCATCCACACCGGCCCCCCCTTCCCGTCCCAACGGATCCGCAGCCGCCCCCCGGGCAGGTCCACGTCCACGCTCTCCTCGAGCAGCGACCAGCGCCGCCCCGCCGCGACTGCGGCGCACGCCCCGGTGCCGCAGGCGAGGGTCTCACCGGCGCCCCGCTCCCAGACCCGCAGACGGACGTGGCGTGGGTCGACGATCTGCAGGAATCCCGCGTTCACCCGGCGGGGAAAGCGCGGGTGATTTTCGATGCGGGGCCCCAGGGTGCGCACGGGGGCCTCATCCACGTCCGCGACCCGCAGCACCGCGTGGGGGTTGCCCATGGAGACGGCCCCCACCCGCAGCTCCTGCCCGTCCACGTCGAGGGGATACTCGTCCGCGGTCGCCTCGGCGAGGAACGGAAGGGCCCCCGGCTCGAACCGCGGCGGCCCCATGTTGACCGTCACCTCGCCGTCGGCCTCGACCCTCGGGACGATGATCCCGGCCCGCGTCTCGACCCGGATCTCGCTCTTGGAGGTGAGGCCCTTCTCCCGCACGTAACGGGCGAAACAGCGGGCACCGTTCCCGCACTGCTCCACCTCGCCACCGTCGGCGTTGAAGATCCGGTAGCCGAAGTCCGCGTCGGCCCCCGAGGGGGGCGTCACGAGCAGGACCTGGTCGCAGCCGACCCCGAAGCGGCG
>CALMKJ010000147.1 GCA_937867305.1 uncultured Ectothiorhodospiraceae bacterium
ACGCGTAGGGTCATTGAGGTCGTCGACGATCTCCTCATGCGTGATGCCAGCCGCGAAGTCCTGTGCGGCGGCCGTTTCCAAGTCCTCCAGCCTGCTGAGGATCGGTGCGTAGTCGTCTTGGAAGAAGGCGTCCGCAGCGAGCGCGGCTTCGAGGCCCTCCCGGATCTTGCGCGCGAGATCGGCGGTGAAGGTCGTGTGCTTGTAGTCGCCCCGGCCCAGAACCTCTCGCAGGACGCCCTTGGCCACCTCCGCTCGCTTGGCGATGTTCGCCCCCTTGCGGTCCTTGCCCCAGGGGGTCTGGTCGGTGAAGAAGAGGTCCCAGACCGTGAGGCTCTGCGCGTCGTGGAAGTAACGGATCTTGCCGCTGTGCACCAGGTCCCGCAGTCCGAACGCGATCCGGCGTCGCTCCGGAACCAGGGCCTTCGGTAACAGCGTGTACCGAACCAGGTGACGGGCCGCCTCGTCGAGCTTCGGTGCCCCGGGCAAGCCGTTGATGTGTTGAAAGAGCCCCTCCGGCAGCGTGTGCCGCCCGAGGACCAGCAGGCGTCCATCGACCTTCTCGCTGAGGAATTGATCCAGCAGCAGGCCCGTGTACTCGCTCATCAGATCGAAGAACACGAGCTTCAGCGGATGGGTCGCGTCGTTCAGGACCTTGGCGACGATGGTCGAGAGCAGATTGGACTTGCCCACCCCGGTGAAGCCGAAGATCGCGAAGTGGGTGCGGTAGAGTTCCTCGATCCGGAGCAGGATCTCGACTTTGTCGTCCCGCGCCATGGTCCCGATGACGGTCAGGTTCTCCTCCTCGGGCCGAATGCCGTTGTTGGCCACGAGGTTCGAGTACTCCGAGTCGAGGATCCGGACGCGGGAGCCCACCATTGCGATGTTGCTCTCGCCGCCCACCTTCGGCTCACCGTTCAGCGGCTCGACGATCTCCAGATTGGTCGGGATGGCGACGATCCGGATCTTCGTCGTGTCCTCGGTCGCCTCGCTCTCCTGCACCTCCCAGTCCTCGGAGGCACTCCTCGCGGCCTCGACCACGAAGCCCGGGTACCCGCCGGCGCCGCCTTGCAGCGCGTAGTGCGTAGGCAGCACTGTCGCCACCTCGAGCACGCTGTAGCGGTGAGTCGAGGCGTCGCCGGCGAAGTTCGGCACCGCGAGCAGCGTCCCTTCCTGGATCTCGTTGATGGCGCGCCGGGTGTAGTCGAACCAGACCACGTAGCGGTACCGGGTCTCCGGGGCCTCGGCCACCTCCATCAGGGTCCCTTCCATGTCCTTCACGAACATCAGCGTTTCCTCGAGTCCCGGATGTCCCGGAAGGTTCGGGTGAGGGGGCGGCCCGCCAGCAGCTGGGTCGACGAGCGGATGGTGTCCCCCACCGAGCGGCCGATGGTCTTGGCGCCCCAGTCGGCCTTGTGCAGCGGGTCGGGGTAGCCGATGGCCTCGGCGTAGTGGTTGCGGGTCAGCACCGAGAGCAGGTACATCATCGCGAGCTGGCCCGGATTGGGGTGGTCACGGTCACGCCAGGCGTAGACCGGGAAGCGCCCCAGCAGGGGGGTGTCGATCAGGATCTCGGCGGGCCCTTCCTCCCGCCCCGGCCAGTCCCAGGTGGGCGAGAGCAGGCGCTCGAGGAACACGACGTGACCCATCAGCGGGGTGCGCTTGTCGCGGCTGAGGAAGAACTGCCCGAGGCTCCTCGCGAAGAGCCGTTCCTGGTTGACGATCCGTCCCATGATCCCGGCGACCCGGGTCTCTTCGGTCCCTTCGACCCGCTCCCGGTGCAGCGTCATAAAGGCCGAGTCGAACTCCACCGTCGCCCAGGGCGCTTCGAGGGTCTCGTCGATGAGCGGCAGGGTTTCGCAGAAGATCCGATCGGTCCAGGGCAACATCCCCACTTGGAGCTCGGCCAGCTCCGGGTGAAAGCCGGTCTCCAGCGCGACCCCCAGGAAGTTGCGCGTGAGGTAGGCGGACGACGAGTCCTTCACTACCCCGAAGAAGAGCACCTTTCGCTCCCAGCAGGCCTCGATCAGGAGCCGCATCCCGACGCCGATGAGGAAACCGAGATCGTCCGGGGCCATCCAGCGCCGGCGCGGCACCCCGTGCTCGTCGGGGGCGTCGTACTGCAGCGCCCCGGGGTCCTTGTCCAGAAAGAGCCGTGAGCAGATGTTCTGGAACAGCTCGCGCACGTAGGCCCAGGACTCGTCGACCCGCACCGCCGGCCCGTAGCCAGGCGCTCCGAGACGCGGCCGGTGGAGCACGCCGCGCCGGACCAGGTATTCGGCCGCGTTGCGGACCTCCGCCACCTCGAGCCCGTGCTGGGCCGCCAGTTCTTCGAGCTGCACCGGCTCCGCGGGCCGGCGGGCGAGCGCCGCAACCACGATCCGGTGAAGGTCCATCCGCTTCGCCGACGGGATCCCGAGGTGCTCCGAGAAGGGGTGTGCCAGCGCGATGGTCACGTCCGCATCGGTCAGCGCCCGCCGGTCGTACGGGTAGCCCACCAAGCCGAGCTGGTCCTGGGCCCGCGCGACCGAGGCCAGCACGGAAGACGGAGAAAGGTCCATCAACAGCACGTGCGGGGCTTCCAGGCGCGAAGACCGGACGCTGTTATAGGCGAGGAACACCTCCGCGAGCTGCATCACCTGCACGTGCACGGCCGAGAGGTTGACCCGCTCCTCCTCGGTCACGAGGAACTGCTCGCCCTGCCCCGACGTCACCTCCTCGAGCCGCGCGAACGGCACCGGCACCCAGGCGACCATCGACACGTCGTGGTCGAGCGACCAGCGCTTGTAGCGCAGCTGGTGGGCGCCCCCGTTCAGCACCAGCTCGCCGCGGGCGCCGTAGGCCCCACCGAAGAAGGTGATCAGGTCCGAGAAAACCTCGCGCCGACAGGTCCCGTCGATCGCGACGAACTGGAGCGTGTTGGTGCCGCACGCCTTCTCCAGCCGCTCCTGCAGCCGAGCCCGGACGCGCTCGTTGCGAAAGCGCTCGGCAAAGTCGCAGACGAGCCGGGCGAAGAAGTCGCGATAGAAACCCTCGCTGGCCCCCACCCGGTCCCGGTACATCGCCTCGTACTGGGCATGGCTCGCCGAGAGGGCGGTGTGGTACTGGCGCGAGATCTCGGAGACTTTCGACACGGTCTATCCCAACCCCTGCATCAAGGGCCGCACCGGCGCTTGTATCCCTCCATGAAGTCAGCCAGACCGTCCCTGCGTACCGTCTGCAAGCGGCACATCAACTCGTGCGGCACCTGGCGCAGGCGATACGCCCGCAGCAGGTCCTCCTCCATGCGGGTCCACAATCCCGCAGCCATCTCCGCGTCCGCGAGCGCCCGGTGGTGCCGCCCCGTCACCCGAACCCCAGCGTAATCCACGAGCGTACCCAGCTTGTGGTTCGGGGCATCCGGATACAGCCGCCGAGCCACCCGCATCGAGCAGGCCACCTCCTGACGGCGCCGCTGTCGGATCCGGGCCAGCTCCGCATCGAGAAACTTGCGGTCAAAGGAGGCATTGTGCGCCACGAGCGGGAGGTCGCCTACGAAGCGGGCGAATGCGGCCATGACCTCCTTGGCTGGCGGCGCCTCGCGTACCATCGCATTCGTAATGCCGGTCAACTCCTCGATGAACCGCGGGACATGCACTCCTGCGTTCATCAGGCTCTGGTAGCGGGCCACGACCCGGCCCCGGTCCAGGACGACCGCCGCAATCTCGGTGGCGCGGGCACCCTCGTCCGGGGAAAGGCCCGTGGTCTCGAAGTCGATGACGACGACCGTGCTATCCAAGACTCGCTCACCTCTAACGGACGTCAGCACCAGGGAGGATAGCGAGAGCTTCCGGCCTGTCCTTGAACCTCACCCTCCTGCGAGTACCGCCATCGCCAGGATGTCGCGCTCCACATAGTCTCGGAAACTCTCCACGTCGGTGAAATACCTGAAGCCGTGGGCGTTGGCGAGTGCGAGCACCTCCGGGGTCTCGTTCAGGAGCACGGCAATCGGTTGACTGAGCCCCTCTTGGAGTCCACTGGGCCAGGCAAGGTCGATAACCGCGATCGGTGCCCCGGTCTCGTTATCGACGAGCTCGAAGTTCAGGAACCCCGCCGGCAACTGCTGGCTCTGAACCCAGTCGTTCACACCCGACAGCGCTGCCTCCTCGGCCTCGCTGCCCACCCCGCCAGGCGGTATCACGTCCTTCCCAGCCCGGACGACCGCGGCCACCGGCGCGATCTGCGTCATCACCCCCACGTCTCCGTGGAGCAGTTCCGCCAGGAACCCGTTCGCCGCCTCCGCCAACAGCTCTTTCCGGGCTTCCAGAAAGTCTCGATAGCGGCCTACCCGCCACAAGGAGCGGTCCTGCGGGATCCACTGCGAGGCGAGGGCGCCAGGATGCTTCGTTTCCACCTCTTCAAAATATGCCTCAGGGCGCTTGTCGCTGATCTGGAGGTTGGCGTCCTTGGTCTGGAAGCAGAAGTTGGCAACCGCATTGACCTCTGGGCGGGTGTACCCTTGCTTGTAAAGCAGGGCCTTAGGAAAGATGTGGTGAACCTCCAACTTGCTCATCTTGCCGAGGAGGTGACCCTTCAGCGGAAGCCCCGTGCTCCAGTCCCTGGCCTCGCCGACCCGCGTCAGCATGTAGAGTACGGGATAGAAACGCGCACCCACACTCCATCCCGCGAAATGCCCAGCCTCGACCCGAAGCCCCCCGTGCCACAGGCGCAACTGCTCGATGAGGCGGTCAAGGGCGCCGTCCAGGACTTCGATGGCCGCGAGATCCTGGTCGATGTAGCTCTCCACCGACCCCGAGAACCGTCCCCACATGCCTGATTGCACGAACCAGAAAAGCAGCTTGTCCCGCTCCACGGCGTCCAGGTGGCCACCTTTCCCGTCGAGATAGCGGGCCATGACGGGAATGGCGAATCGGCCGAACAGGACGCCGTCGTGATCCAGGCCAAGGCGGCCACCGATCATGTTCAGCGCCACGTCGATCCGATTGATGGCTCTGGCAAGCCCGTCCTGCACAACCTCCGGCCCGATGTCGTGCAGGTGCTGGAACTTCGCCTCGCCGGTTACAATGGTGTTGACGTTCCTCAAGAGCCAATCCAGCTCGAAATGGAAACCCGCGGCTGCCCACGCTTTGAGCGCCAGCTTCATCCGTTCCCGCGCCTCGGGCCAATCGGCGCAGATCTTCGCCAGCCCGCGCGAGTCCTATACCCAGGCCCTCCTGGCC
>CALMKJ010000148.1 GCA_937867305.1 uncultured Ectothiorhodospiraceae bacterium
GCGCAGCGCTGAAAGGAGCGGCTGCGCAGCGCTGAGAGGAGCGGCTGTGCAGCGCTGAAAGGAGCGGCTGCGCAGCTCGCAAAGGACCGGCTGCACTGCGCCGAGCCGTCGGCGGCGGGCTTTCGCGTTGCCCGCCGGGGGTGGGCTCCTCTATGCTCCCTCGCGCTCCCCTGCCGGGCTCCTTCGCGCTTCCCTGCCGGAAGGCCGCCCGCCGCGCAGGGGCTGCGAGGCCCGAAGTCCCGGGCCGTGCCGTCCACCCAGCCATCGTGCATCAGGGAGAGCAGCATGCCGGTCAGAATCGTTCCCTCCACGCCCTCCGCCCACCGGTTCCCGCTCCTCATCAAGCAGCTGTTGCTCACCCCGCTCGCCACCGCGCCGGAGGGGGAGATCACCTACCAGGGCAGGGTCCGCTACGACTACCGCACGCTCGCCGAGCGCATCGCCCGGCTCGCGGGCGCGCTGCAGTCGCTCGGGGTCGATGCGGGGCAGACGGTGGCGATGATGGACTGGGACAGCCACCGCTATCTCGAATGCTTCTTCGCGGTGCCGATGATGGGCGCCATCCTGCAGACGGTGAACGTGCGCCTGAGCCCGGAGCAGATCCTCTACACGCTGAATCACGCCGGGGCCGACGTGCTGATCGTGAACAGCGATTTCTTCCCGCTCCTCGAGCAGATCGCGCCGCGCCTGGAGACCGTGAAGACCTTCGTGCACTTCTCGGACGAGGGACTCGCGCCGCCCGCCGCGCCCCCGATGCACGCGGAGTACGAGTCGATGCTGGCCGCCGCGGCGCCGACCTTCGAGTTTCCCGACTTCGACGAGAACGCCCAGGCGACCGCGTTCTACACGACGGGCACGACGGGGGAGCCGAAGGGCGTGTATTTCAGCCACCGCCAGCTCGTGCTGCACACGCTGTCCTGCGCCGCGATGGTGGGCGGGTCGGACCGCGAGGGCCACGTCCACCGGGAAGACGTCTACATGCCCATCACGCCGATGTTCCACGTGCACGCCTGGGGCTTCCCGTACGTGGCGACGATGCTCGGCATGAAGCAGGTCTACCCCGGCCGCTACCAGCCCGACCTGATCTGCCGGCTCATCGCCGAGGAGGGCGTGACCTTCTCGCACTGCGTGCCGACCATCCTGCACATGATCATGAGCCACCCCCAGGCGAGCCGCACCGACTTCTCCCGCTGGAAGGTGGTGATCGGAGGCTCCGCGCTGCCCGAGGCGATGGCCGTCGCGATGCAGAAGCGCGGCATCGACGTCTTCACCGGCTACGGCCTGTCGGAGACCTGCCCGGTGCTCACGATCTCCCAACTCGAGAACGCGGACCTCGCGCTGCCCTTCGAGGAGCAGGCGGTGATCCGCGCCAAGACCGGACGCCCCATGCCGCTGGTGGACCTGCGCATCGTCGACGCCCGCCTGCGCGACGTGGAGCACGACGGGAAGGCGACCGGCGAGGTCGTCGTGCGCGCGCCCTGGCTCACGCAGGGCTACATCCGCGCGCCCGAGGCCTCCGAGGCGCTGTGGGCGGGCGGCTACCTGCACACCGGCGACATCGGCCACATCGACCCGGCCGGCTACCTGAAGATCACCGACCGCATCAAGGACGTGATCAAGACGGGCGGCGAGTGGGTCTCCTCCCTGCAGCTGGAGGACATCATCGCGCGCCACGAGGCGGTCAAGGAGGTCGCGGTCATCGGCGTCCCCGACGAGAAGTGGGGCGAGCGCCCCCTCGCCCTGGTGCTGCTCAAGCCGGAGCGCGCCGGCGAGGTCACCGAGCACGCCCTGCGCAGCTTCGCCGCCCAGGCGGTCGAGGCGGAAGGGATCTCGCGCTACGGCGTCCTGCTGCAGGTCCGCTTCGTGAAGACCCTGGTCAAGACGAGCGTCGGCAAGATGAACAAGCGCCTGATGCGGGCGGACCCGGAAGCGCTCTGCATGTGACCCCGCCGGGCCCCGGGTCGCGCGCGGACCCCCCCGGCGCGAGCCAGGGCCCCGCGAGCGCGAGCACGAGCCAGGGGCCGGCGAGCCCCAGGGCGGCCACTACCCACAGCACCGCGATCCGCCGGGTGGTGGCCTGCGCCCCCGCGGCGGCCGGCGTCAGGGGGGACACGCGGCCTCCCCGCCGGCGCAGCCGGTGTCGGTCCAGCGGTCGAGCGCCTCCGGCAGCGCGGTCCGCCCGGCGGGCGGGAGGCTGACCTCCGGCACCGCCACCCCCGGGGCGTGGCGCACCTGGGCGACCAGGTCGACCTCGCGCAGGCGAGCCTCCCCGAGGGCCGCAATCCGGTCCGGGCCGGCATAGGACAGGGTGACCCGGTCGCCGGAGACGGCGACGGTGGGCGGGTCGTCCCGGGCGCCCGGCGCGGTGAAGGTGCCCACGAGAACCACCCGGCCCAGGGGCTCGAGGGGCGAGAGCGCCTCCCGCAGCGCCCGGGCGCCGATGCGGGAGGTCTGCAGGGCGAGGGAGGTGGTCTCCTCCGCCTCGCCCGGCACCAGCACGGCCCGCTCCGGGTGCCAGTCGGCGGCGGACGTGGGCCCCACCGAGCGCGGACCGCCGGGGGTGGAGACCAGGAAGCCGCCCTCGGCGAACGGCCCCAGCACCGGGTAGCAGCCGGAGACGTCGGCGTGGGTCCGCCGGTCGCGCCCGCGCAGGGACAGGGCGAAGGCGCGCGAGCCCATCCCCGCGTCGTAGGCGCGCCGGGCGGGGCCGATCTCCCCGAGCCCTGCGCGCACCAGCCCCTTCGCCCCGAATCCGCTCGCGGCGAGCGGCATCGCGAGCGCCCCGAGGAGCGCCGCGACCACGAGGAACGCGAGCTCGCCTCCGCCCCCGGACTCGATGCGGTAGCGGGGGTTCCCCGGGAGCACGCAGCGCACGCGGCTCGGCCAGAGCCACGCGACCCCGGCGGGCGTCGTCATGTCGGCGAGGCTGTGGCTCGCCCAGCCCGCGAGGAGTGCGAGCGCGTGGCCCGGCGGCAGCAGGGCCCACGCGGCGATCCCGGCGCCGGCCTGCAGGAGCAGCGAGTGGGTGAGCGTGCGGTGGCCGAAGCGGTCCTCCAGCCAGCCGCTCGGGCCGGGCAGCAGCCTGCCTGGCCAGGACTGGCGCAGGTCCAGGTCGGGCAGCACCGCGCCGAGGAGGGCGCTCGCGGCCTCGGCGAGCGCGGGCACCCGCCCGGAGATGACGCAGGCGAGGAGGTAGGCGCCCTGGCCGGTGACCAGGTGCGTGGGGGTCATCACCGGGCGCGCCCCAGGAGCATGCGCAGGCCCACCAGGAGCGAGGTCACCACCCCGGACAGCACGAACAGCTCCACGTCGTTCGCGCCCCGGGCGATGTAGCGCAGGGCGACGAAGGCGACCAGCGCCACCGCCAGCAGCGGGGCCATGTCGAAGTACCTCGCCCCGGCCTCGTGGCGGTAGGCGCGCACCCCGGCGAGGGTGACCTGGCCGTCGTGGGCGGCGGCGCCGACCATCCCCTCGATCGCCGCCGGTACCCCGCCGCTCTCGTGCTCCACCGCGCGCAGGAAGGCCTCGCGCACCCGCGGGCTCGCGAAGGCGACCGGTCTCTCGGCGAGCCAGCGCTCGGCGAGGGCCCGGGTGGCGGCGCGCGGCAGGGGGCCGAGGTCCACCACCCGGTGGAAGCGCCAGAAGAGCTCCTCGAGGTGGGGGCGGCGACGGCCGGCGTCGCTCGCCGCGGCGAGCGGCGCCACGCTGGCCAGGGCGAGGAGGAGCTCGGCGCGGGCGGGCGGGAGGTCCACGGACTCCACGAACACGACGGCGCCCCGGTCCCGGACGGACTCCACGACGAGCGCCACCACCTCCCGGGACGGCGCCCGCGCCAGGGCGCCGCGCACCCACTCCCAGCGCAGACTCCCCGCCCGGTAGGCCGCCGCCCGGTGGCGCTGGGGGACCAGGTGCTCGGGCACCTGCAGCCCCACGGCCCGGTGCGCCTGCTCGGCCAGCTCCCCGGCCATCGCGCGGGTGTCGGTGTCCCGGACCCAGAGGCAGGGCCGGTCCGCCGAGAGCCGGCGCCGGGCCTCGGCGAGGAGCGCCGCCTTGCCGATCCCCGGCCGCCCGCGCACCAGGACCGAGTGCCCGGCCGCCAGGGCCGCGCACACCTCGGCTACCTCGTGATCGCGGCCAACAAGGCCTGCAGCCGGCTCCACTCGTTTCCCCCGTGCCGGCGCGCGGTGGCGAGCCGTGCGGTCTCGAGCTCGGTCCGCGTGCGCTGGGCGCGTTGCTCGGCCTCCTGCACCCGCTCGGCGTCCGTCCAGAGCGAGGCCGCTTCCGCCAGACCCTCCGCCACCTGCTGGCGGCGGTAGGCCAGGCGGTCCCGGTGGAAGCGGCGCAGGGTCTCGAGCTCGTGCAGCTCGCCGGCGCGGGTGCAGAGGCGCTCGAGGTCGGCGAGGAACGCCTCGGTGGCGGCCCGCTCCTCGCGCCGCCAGGCGGTGCGGGCGCGTGCCGCCTCGAGCTCCTGCCTGCGGTCGAAGAGCGGGATGCGCAGGCGCAGGGCGGCGTTGGCCCCCGCGGCATCGAGGTCGGTCGTCTTCTGGGCGTAGCCGAGCACCAGGTCCGCCGACCAGCCGTGCTGGTGGGCCTGGGCGGCCTGCTCCTCGCGCCCGGCGGCGAGCACCGGGTGGGCCGAGAGCACCAGACGCACCGCCTCCTCGAGCTGGTCCGCGTCCCCGCAGCCCGGGGCGGGCCCGGCGGCCAGGGCCAGGGCGAGTCCGGCAACCAGAGCCGGGGCGAGCCCGGCGGCCGGGGCCCGGGCGAGCGGGGCCGGGCGACCCCTCGCTCCCCTGCTCACAACGGCAGCGACCCCTGCTCGGGCGTGAAGTCCACGAACACCCGCCCCTGCATCACCGCCAGCAGGTCCCGCACCTTGGCCAGGTCCTCGCCGCGCACCGTCTCGCCGAGCAACACGATCTGGAGCCGCCCGTCGCCGGTGATCTTCAGGAAGTCCACCCGCACGGGCAGCGCGCGCACCTCGCCCACGCCCTCTGCGCTGCAGGGACCGTCGCCCCCGGCCATGCCCCCGGTCCGGAACACCCGCTCCGCGCTCTCCAACACCGCAAGCCTGCTGTTCATCGCTTCGTCTCCTGTCAGGGTTTGCACCGCAACGCCTCACGGGGAGCGTGAGGGTCCGTCACGCGTGGCACGCCCAGCCCACGGCGACCCCCGGCCCGCCCGCCGGGCTGTAACCGCCCCGGAGCGCGCGGCGCAGGCCGTCGAGCCAGGAGCGTGCCTCCTCGGGCGGGGGCCGGACCGGCGCCACCGCGCCCAGCGCCTGGCCCGCCCTCGGGGTGGGCAGACGCTCCATCGCCTCGAGCGCCCGGGCGCGCCGGCGCGCCTCGGTGACCCGCAGGCCCGGTGTCGGGTCGAAGGTCCCGGCCCGCCAGCGGCGCACCAGCGCTGCCAGCATGGCGAGCGGGGACTTGCGCACCTGACCGGCCTGGATGGCCGCGGCCAGCACGTCGAGCAGGGCCTGGGCGTCGGCACCGACCGGGTCCACCAGGACGGTGGCCTCCCGGCGCTCGTCGTCCCGGAGGGAGCGGTGGAAGGCGAGACTCGGACCACCACCGCCACCACCACCGCCACCACCACCACGCAGGGGGAGCGGCTGACGCGCGGACGCGCCCGCCCCCTGTGGTGGTGGTATTTGCAGTCTTTCTCCGGATCCAGGGACTAACTCCTGGGATCGGGGAAATACCTCCCCGCGCGCGTCGAGGGCCGTCCCGAAACCGGGACGGGTGTCCCGCTCCGGGGACAGGGTGCGTACCGTTTCGGGACGGGTGTCCCGTGTCCGGGACGGGGTACGTGCCGCTTCGGGGCGGGCGTCCCGTTGCAGTGCGCCCGGGGGCTCCGCTTCGGGGCGGGCGTCACTGGCGCGGGGCTCGCCCCGGGGCTGGAGGTCGACGGCGATGACCTTGCCCCGGCGCCCGGGGCGCGAGCGCAGGACCCCGAGGCGCTCGAGCTCCAGCACGGCCTCGCGGCAGTGCGCCGGGGCGATGCCCGTCAGCCGGGCGAGCTCGGAGGAGGAGACCTCGACGGCGGCAAGGGTCGGCTCGGGGAGGGTGCCGCCTACGGTGAGGGCGAAAACGGCGAGGAGGACCTTGTACTGCCGCCCGGCCAGGGGCTGGCGGGCGAGCGTGGCGAGGAGGGTGCCGAGGGCCGGGGTCACGCTGGGGCGATCCGTGGAGGGATTCATGACGCGTCTCCATGAATAATCGACATCGCATCATGAGAATAGATGCGATATAAGCATCAGGCAAGCGCGTGTCATGATCTGACCGCATAGCGTCCGGGGACGGCCTGCTATGCTTGATGCCATGGAGACATTCCCAGCCCAACTCGGCGCCCGCATCCGGGCCGCGCGCAAGGCGGCGCGGCTCAGTCAGCAGCAGTTGGGTGAGCAGGTGGGGCTCGACCAGGCCTTCATCAGCCGGCTCGAGACCGGCCTCGCGGCGGGTACCCCCGCGCAGATGATGGCGATCGCCGGGGCCCTCGGCGTCTCCATCTCCGGGCTGATGGGGGTGGAGCCGACCGTGGAGCCGGTCCGGCCCCGGGCCGTGCGCGGCCCGCAGGACGTCCTCGACGACCCCGGCGCCCCGGCCGGTCTGCGGGCGCTTGCCGAGGACCGGGCGCTCACGAAGAGCCTGCGCGTCGGGGAGCTGGAGTGGCGCGCGCTCGCCTCCATCGAGCTGCCTGCCCCGGCCACCAAGGAGGGGTACGTGGCGGTGCTGATGGCGGTGCGGGGGGCCTCGGGCGCGGCCGGTCCGGAGGGAAGAGGCTAGGGCCTGCAGGGAGGAGGGCAGGGCCCGAGGGGAAGAGGCCAGGGCCCGAGGGGAAGAGGCCAGGGCCCGAAGGCTTCCCGCCGCGAAGCGACATGGATTACTTGTTGTCCCACGCGTGCGTCCGGTATTTTCCGCCTGGGCGAGAACGTATTCGCCCACACGAAAGGAGGCAGCATGGCAGAACAACCCCAGGGATGCGCCCGGGTGTCGGGGTCGGTCGAAGGGGCCCCGCCGGACACGCAACCCCCCCAGGAACTCACGAAGCCACAGGAGTCGAATCGAATGGCCGC
This sequence comes from uncultured Ectothiorhodospiraceae bacterium, assembly GCA_937867305.1. Classification (GTDB taxonomy): domain Bacteria; phylum Pseudomonadota; class Gammaproteobacteria; order JAABTG01; family JAABTG01; genus JAGNLM01. Next base: position 7,079 of record CALMKJ010000148.1, read on the forward strand.
ACGCGTCGGGCAGAAAGCCCCGGACTTCACCGCTCCCGCGTATTACCGGGGCGGTTTCACCAGCGTCAAGCTGTCGGATTTTGCCGGCAAGTGGGTGCTGCTCTGTTTCTATCCAGGCGACTTCACGTTCGTCTGAGCGACGGAAGTGTCGGCGGTCGCCGCACAATACCGTAAGCTGCAGGAGCTCGGTGCCGAAGTCATTTCTTTCAGCGTGGACAGCCACTTCGTCCACAAGATGTGGAACGACCACGAGCTGAGCAAGATGGTGGACGGCGGCGTGCCGTTCCACATGGCCTCGGACCAGGCAGGAAACGTCGGTCGGGCGTACGGTGTCTACGACGAGAGTCAGGGCATCGAGCTGCGCGGCCGTTTCATCATCGACCCGGACGGCGTGATCCAGGCGATGGAGGTGCTCACCCCTCCCGTCGGCCGCAAGTTCGCCGAGTCGATCCGCCAGATCCAGGCCTTCCAGCTGGTGCGCGCCTCGGGCGGTAAAGAGGCGACCCCCGCGGGCTGGGAGCCCGGCAAGGTCACCCTGAAGCCGGGTCCCGGACTGGTGGGCAAGGTCTGGGAGGTCTGGAAGCCGTCGATGGAGTAGAGGGACCGGGGACCCTCGGGTCCCCGGCCCTGCGAAGGGCCTCACCGGCTGGCGCGTCAGGGAACGACGCGCCAGCCTTCAGCCGACCCCGATCATCCTCGTCCAGCGGGGTCCCGGCCCTCGACGGGTCGCGCGCGATGCCCGACGGGGCCGGGCCGTCTCAGTCCAGAAGCTCCTGCGGGATGTTTCCGCCGTTCTCCGCGAGCTTGCGCAGGACCGTCTTGTGCAGCCACACGTTCATGCTGGCGGAATCGCCCATCAGGTTCGCGGGGCAGCCGAGCTCCGTGGCGAGCTCCTTGCGGGCCGCGAGGCTGCTGTCGAGCTCCAGGAGCTTCAGCAGGTCCACGATGGAGGTCTTCCAGTTCAGTTTCTGCGGGTTGGCCCGGGCGAGACCCTCCAGCCTGGCGACCACGTCGACGGTGGAGATCGGGGTGGGCGAGGCCTTCGCAGCGGCCGCGGGTGCCGCAGCCCCAGCCCCGGGCGCCGGCGCGGCAGCGGGGGCCGCCGCTGCGGGTGCCCCTGCGGGGGCCGCCGCGAAGCCGGCCTGACCCGCGGCTGGAGCGGCCTGGGTCACCGGAGCAGCGCCGGCCGGCGCCGCCGCCTCGCCCGCGGGCTCTGCCCGGGCGCCGGAGAGCCCCACCTTTTCCAACAGCTTGCTGAAGAAGCCCATGTGCGTATCCTCCTCCTCTGGTTGGGCGGGGTGATGGTAACACCTGGGGATCCGAGGGTACGCACAGTGAAACGCTTTCGCCGGGTCTACTACGACCTGTTTTCCCGCTGGTACGACCGCATCATCGCGATGCACTCGGGCGACGCCAGCGCGCGGGCCCGGGATTTCCTGGTGGAGCGCGCAGGCGTCGGCGCGGGCGGCCGCGTCCTGGACCTGTGCACCGGCACGGGCGCGGTGGCCCTGCGCGCGAGGCGCACGACGGGGCCCGACGGGCTCGTGGTGGGGCTCGACTTCTCGACCGGGATGATCGGCAGGGCGCGGGCGAAGGCCGGGCAGTCGCCCACCTCGCCGGCGGCCTCACCGCCGGTCTCGTCCGCGGCGTCCTCGCCCACCTTGCCGGCGGCTGAAGAGGCCCGGCCGGCGGCGTCCCCGGGGCTCGGGTTCGTCGTGGGCGACGCCTCGCGGCTGCCCTTCGGCGACGGCAGCTTCGACGTGGTCACCTGCTCGCACGCCATGTACGAGCTCGGCCCCGAGGTGCGCGGCGGTGTCCTCGCGGAGGCCCGCCGGGTGCTCCGCCCGGGCGGCCGTTTCGTGATGATGGAGCACACCGAGCCGAGTCACCCGGTGACGCGCTTCCTCTACGGCGTGCGGCTCGCCGCCATGGGCTCCGCGAAGAACCGGGACTTCGCGCGGGACGAGAGACCGTTCCTCGCCCGGCACTTCGCCGACGTGACGCTCGAGCTCTCGTCCACGGCCCGCTCGAAGCTCGTGCGGGGGGTGAAAGGGGCGTGAGGCAGGCGTGTCGGGTGCGTGAAGGATGCGCGAAGGATGCGCGAAGGAGACGCGAAGGAGGCGCGAAGGAGGCGTGAGGGGGGTACCCGCTCGGTGGTCCCCGACCCCCGGGATCCGGTAAGCTGAGAACAGGGCCCTCTGTCCTGGCCTTCCCTCGCGACTCAAGGAGAACTGCTCATGCCCGTCTGGTCGTTGCTCGTCTGGATCCTGGTCGGCGCCATCGCCGGCTTCGTGGCCCGCAAGCTCGTCGGGGGTACGCCGCCCTTCGGCACGATCGGCGACGTGATCCTCGGGATGGCCGGTGGCGTGGTCGGCGGGTTCCTGCTCGCGGTCGCCGGTATCCAGGGCACCGTCGGCGGCCTGCTCGGCACCATCGTCACGTCCATCATCGGCGCGGTGGTGCTCGTCTGGCTGTCCAACCGCATCAAGATCAAGTCGAGCTAGACAACGTCCAGCGAGACAACGTCCAGCGAGACTGAAGTCCAGCCGGACTGAAGTCCAGCCGGACCGGTTTCCGCTCTGCCGCAGGCCCGGCGCAGGCCGGGCAGTAACCGCACGCCCCTTCGCAACTGGAGCCAGACCATGGCCGATACCGACGACAAAGGACTCCTGGACCGCCTGGGAGAGATCCTGAACGCCCCCCTGCCGGGGACCCGCAAGCCCGGGGAGGGCAGCGCCTCCGCCGAACCCTCCGGGTCCGGGGAGGATGACGAGGGCCGCAGCCTGGTGGACCGCATCCGCGACATCCTGAGCGCCCCGCTGCCCGGGACCGAGACCGCCGCGGCGCCCGCGGGGTCGACCCCCGCCACGGCACCCTCCGCCTCGGCCGGTGCCGCCGTTCCCGGCGCCGGTGCCCCCGCGGCCGCGGGACCCGCCGGGACCCCGGCCCCGACGCCCGCGGGCCTCGGCGAGGACACCCTGACCGAGGACTGGTGGCGGCGCGACTGGCAGGCCTTCCGGGCGCACCAGGACCAGGAGAACCGGGGGCTCGGGATGAAGCACGAGCAGGACCGGGCGAAGCTCGCGGCGGTGCAGGACGGGGAGCGCCAGCGCTTCGCCGCTCACCAGCAGCTCGAGGCGGCCCAGTTCTATCAGTACCAGCAGTGGAAGCTCGACACCTGGCGGCAGTACCAGGCGGCCCTCCAGGCGGGGCGGCAGGTGCCCCCGCCGCCGTTCACGCTGCCCCAGGGTGCAGGCATGCCGCCGGGGATGCCCCCCGGGATGATGCCGCCGGGTGGCCCCATGGGCGGCCCGCCCGGGATGATGCCACCCCCGTGGATGATGGGGCCGGGGGGCCGCAGGCGCTAGAAGCCCCCGCCCGTCCGGAAGCCCCCGCTGCGGCCTCCACCTCCGAGGCCGCCGAAACCGCCCCCGCCCCAGGTCGAGGCACCGCGAGTGGTGCCTCGGCCCCAGACCGACCCGCGCCCGAAGGCCCCGGAGCCGAAGGTCGGGTCGGCGCGCTGCGGGCGGTAACGCTGCTGCTGCTCGAACACCCGCCAGAGACTGTCGCGGTCCAGGAGCCCGTTCAGGAAGCTGCTCAGCATGACGCCGAGCAGCGAGCCGTCGGAGAACACGGAGTCCCCCCGGTCGTACTGGCGGCGCTTGAAGTCCACGCGCAGGGACTCGATCTGCTGCAGCCGCGCCAGGTGTTGCTGGGTCGCCTGCTTTAGCTCCGCGAGCGTCGCCTGCAGCGCCTGTTCCTGGCGCTCGCGGTCGAGCAGGCGCGCGATGACCACGTCGTCCTCGGGGAAGGGCGTCGCCTGGGCGTCCCGCCGGAGCTCCTGGAGGTCCTCGCGCTGGAGCTCGGAGGCGAGATACTCCACCGCCTTGCGGTAGGCCGGGTCCTCGCCGGCCGCGAACGCCGCCTGTTCGTCCAGCAGCCGCCGGTGGTCGCCGGCCGCCTGCTCGATGCGGGAGTCGAGGGTCTCGAGCATGGCCCGCTCCTGTTCCCGCACCCGCACCAGCACCGGTATGCCGTCGGCCTTGCGGCCCGCCTCGTCGAGGGCCTTGAGGGCCTCGATCTCGGCGTCCGCCCGCTGCCGGGTGGCGTTGGCGTGCTCGCGCAGGCGCACCGGGATCTCCTGCAGGCGCGCGAAGTTGGCGCGCGCCCCGGCGTACCCGATGAGACTCGCCACCTTGCCGTCGAGCCAGCGCACGAGGGGTAGCGCCCGGTAGGTCGGGAGCCCGTAGCCGCGCTCCCAGAGATAGGAGAAGAGGGGGTCGTCCCGGTAGGACCGGCCCTTCTGGTCGAGCTCCTGCTCGCTGTAGCGCGCCTTGTCCTCGGCGTGCTGCGCCACCCGCTCGGCGTCGCGCGTGCGGCCCTGCTGCGCCTGGTAGTCGGGTTGCGCCGCCAGGCGGGCCTGGGTCTTCGCCTCGGCGGCGTCCACCGCGTCCGAGGCGGCCTCGAGCGCGTCGGCCTGGGTCCGGCGCTCGGCCTCGAGCGTGGCCTGCTGGCGCTGGTTGGCGCGGATGCGCTCCTCGAGCGCCGCCTGGGCGGCGGGCCGCGAGGCGAGGAGGGCGGCGACCTGCCGGTCGGCCTCGTCGAGCCCCGAGACCAGGCCCCCCGCGGCGATCAGCCCCACGCGCAGCCGGGCCAGGTCCCGGAGGTCCTCCACCCGCGCCCTGCCGAGCTGCAGGAGCTGGCTGCTCACTTCCTCGATGCGCCGGTCGACCTCCTCGACCCGACGCTGCTCGTCGCCGAGGGCCTCGTCGATCCGGGTCAGCGCGTCCCTACCGCTCAGCATGGGCATGAGGTCACCACTCGGTCAGGGCCCCGCCGGCGGTCGGGACCTCGTACTCCGGGTCGAGGTAGCCGCGGCGCTTCACGCCGAAACGGTTGTTCTGGATGATTCCGTCGTCCTGCTTGTCGGCGGCCACCCGGCGGAAGTCCGCCTCCGAGACCCGCACGCCCCACTGGGACACCCGCTTGCGCTTGCCGGTTTCCTCGCTCGTCACCTCCACGCTCACGGGGTCCCCGCGGGCGTCCAGGGCCTCGACGATGAGGTAGTAGTTCTTCGCGTCGGGGTTGTCGTCGGGCACGCGCCACACGCCCGAATGCTCGCCCGGGCGCGAGACGATGCGCAGGGTGTATTCCTGTTCCAGGGTCTCCCGCAGGGCCCTCATGGCCGCGAGCATCTCCCGGGCGCCCTTCTCGTCCCCGCCCCTCAGGGCGCTCTCGGCTGCGGTGCGGTAGCTGCCCGCGAGGGCGCGTGCGGGGTCGGACTCGGCGAGCGACAGGACCTGCCCGTGCAGGGCGGTGACCTCGCCGGGGAGCGCCGAGCGCGGGGCGACGACGGTCGCGTAGTAGGCGCTGGCGGCGAGGACGAGCGCCGCGATGCCCCCCACCAGCCAGCGGCACCACAGGCGCCGGCGGACGTAGAGGTAGGCGAGGCGCGTCGCGAGACTGCGTTCCGGGGGCCGGTAGACGAAGCGGTCCTCGCGCAGCGCCGCGACCCCTTCCTCGAGGACGTGGTCGGGGACCGCGATGCCCTGGGCCGCGTAGATCCTGCGCAGACGCTCCTTCAGGTCGAGCGCCCGCCCTTCCTCGTCGAGCTCGCGCTCCACGAGCTGCTGGCGCCGGCGCAGGGTGTCGACGACGTCCATGGCCAGCATGACGTCGTCGAGCGGCGGCCGCTCGGCCGCCGCTGCCTGGGACACCTCCGTGCTCACGAGGCCGGAGCCTCCAGGGCCGCCAGGGCCTTACCCTCCTGGGCCAGGTGGGCCATGCGCCGCTTGGCGTCCTCGACCGCGTTGCGGATCTCCTGGGCGTTGGCGGTGCTCTGCCGGCGCATCTCCTCGATGATCTCGCGCGAGCGCGTCTGCCAGGCGACGACCGACTCCACCAGCTTCTTCACCGCGTCGGCGCGGATGGTCGGGCCGTAGCCGGCCTTGACCGCCGCCTCCTGCACCTTGCCGCCGACCTCCGCCAGGTCCTCGAGCGAGCGGCTCACGCCCTCCTTCATGGCCTCGACCGTCTGGGTGCTCTCGTGCAGCCCGAACATCCCGGTGTAGGAGGCGGAGAGCGCGGTCAGCACCACCTCGTTGGTGCCGAAGAAGCTCACCGCCTGGGAGTACACGCGCTCCTTGGCGTTGGTGGTCTGGTGCAGGCGCGCCATGACCACCTCGGAGGTGTTGTAGCTCACCGTCAGGTTGTCGGAGAGGTCCTTCGCGATCTGGTAGCGCTTCTCGGTGTCCTGCAGCGAGCGCACCTTCTCGTCGCGCGCGAGCTCGAGCCGGGCCCGCTCGGCCCCGGCCTCCCCCTGGAACGCGGCGAGGGCCTTCATCGCGGACTGCACCTCGGCGCGAGCCGCCTCCACCTTGCCCTCGGCCTTCTTCAGCACCTCGAGGGCGAGCACCTCGGACTGCTTCAGCGCGCCGCGGAAGTCCTGGTAGGCGTTCAGGATGGTCTGCTCGCGCCCGATCTGGTCGCGGGTCGCCCCGGTGACCTCGAGGTAGGTGTCCTTGATCTTGTCGAAGCGCTGGGCGATGTCGCCGCGGGTGACCTTCATCCACACGTTGCTCAGGCGCTCGAAGGTGTCCAGGCGCCCGTCCTCGATCTGCTTCACCATCGACTTGGCGTCGTCGCGGATGCTGTTGAAGGCCTCGACGATGGTCTCGTAGCGCTCGCCGACCTCCATGGCCTGGACCTGCTCGCGCACCACCTCGTTGAAGAGCGACGCCTGGCTCAGCGTGCGGGCGATGGCCACCACCCGCTCCTCGTCGAGGTCCGTGATCTGGTTGAGGAGGGAGACGATCGGCGCCTCCTCGGGCTTGCCCTCCGGGACCAGGCCGAGGCTGTGCAGGCCGCTCATGGCCTTCTCGAGGTATTTCATGGGAGATGCGGTGACGTTCATCGGTAATCCTCCATCCGGCGGACGGGTCCCGGCGCTCCCCCGCCCCCCGGGAAGTCGGGGCGGCGGTGACGGTTGCGCGGTCCTGTCTCTCGGGTTACGTGTCTCTCGGGGTACGTGTGCAATGGTAGATCAAGTTGCGCTTCGGTCGGCAAGTGAGGTCCGGGCGGGGGGGAGGGGTGGGAGCAGGCGGGACGGGGAAGGGTGGGAAGGGTGGACGGGTGGAAGGGTGGAAGGGGGAACCTGTTCGGGAACGAGG
>CALMKJ010000149.1 GCA_937867305.1 uncultured Ectothiorhodospiraceae bacterium
TCGTGCGCGACACCCCCGAGCGCTGGCTCGAGCACCTGCCGCGCTACCTGAAGGCGGTGCTCACCCGTCTCGCGCGCCTGCCCGGGGAGGTCGGTCGGGACGCGGCGCGTCAGGCAGAGGTCGACAGGCTCTGGGGACCCTGCCGCGACGCCGTCGCGGGGCTCCGCGCCCGGCGGGGGCACGACCCGGCGCTCGAGGAGCTGCGCTGGCTCATCGAAGAGCTGCGGGTCTCCCTGTTCGCCCAGGAGATGCGGACCGCCGTGCCCGTCTCGCCCACACGCCTGGCAAGGCTGTGGGACGACTTGCGGCAGCGTACCGCGCCTGCCCACAATCCCTAAGCAAACCGGGGCAACTCCCTGCCCGCCACCGGATGCCGGATCGGCATGGTCCAGTCTCTCGACGCCTTCCCGTCCCCCCGGGCTCGCCTGGCGCTCGCGACCTTCACGCTCGGCGCCTACGCGCAGGTCGCCCAGGCCCTGCTGGTGCGGGAGACCCTCCTCGTGTTCTACGGCAACGAGGTGAGCCTGGGGGCGTTCTACGGTGGCTGGTTGCTTTGGGTGGCCGTGGGGGCGGCCGCCGCGGTTGCGGTTCGGGGGCGGGCCGCGGGTCCCCGCGCGCTGTCCTGGCTGCGCCGACTCCTCGTGCTGATGCCGGCACTGCTGGCGGGGCAGGTGCTGGTCATCCGGACGGTCCGGCTCTGGATGGACGTGCCTGCGGTGGAGCTCGTGCCGTTCGGGCAGTTGCTCGCCGCCACCTTCCTGGTCACGGTTCCGACTGGCGTGGCCATCGGTCTGGCGTTCCCTCTTGCCTGCGAGGCCCTGGCGCGGCCGGGGTCCGCGGGGACCGACGTCACGGGCAGGGTTGCGCGGGGCGTGGAGGCCGTGTCCCGCGTCTACGTGCTCGAGGCCGTGGGCGCCCTGGCGGGCGGCATCCTGTTCACCTTCGGGCTGGTGGGGCGAGTCGGGCCGGGCCAGAGCCTCGGGCTGGTCTCGGTCGCGTTGGCATTGGTGGCCCTGGCTCTCGGTGCGGCCCGATGGGTGGCCCTTCCGGTCGCCGCGCTCGGCCTCCTGGTGGGGCTCCCGCCGGCGGGGCCGGCCCTGGATCGCGCGATGGAGCGCGAGCGCTTCCGGGTGCTGCAGCCGGGGCTGGAGTGGGTCACGGCGGTCGAGACCCGCTACGGCCACACGGCGGTCGGCCGGCGGGGCGAGCAGTTCTCCCGGGTCACTGACGGACGGGTGTCCCAGAGCTGGCCCGACCTCCAGGGCGTGGCCCAGGAAGCGGCATATTTCTACTCGCAGGCGGGGGCTCCCCGTCGCGTGCTGCTGTTCGGGGGCCTCGAGGGCGGGCTGCTGGCCGAGCTGCTGCGATACCCCGTGGAGCGGGTGACGGCCGTGGAGCAGGATGCCGCCGCGTTCGCGCAACTGCGCCCCTACCTGGAGGAGCGCACCGTGTCGGCGCTCGCGGACCCGCGTCTGGAGCTGGTCTTCGGCGACGGCCGGGAGGTCGTCAACCGGCTCGGGGACGACGCGGACTACGACCTGGTGCTGGTCCTGGGACTCGACCCTTCGACGGCGCACAGCAATCGCTACTTCACCGTCGAGTTCTACCGGGCATTGGCCCGGCGGATGACCGCCCCGGGGGGGGTGCTCTGCACGACGGTGAGCAGTGCCTCGAATTACCTCGGGAGGGAGGTCCGGACGTACGGTGGGTCGGTCTACCGGACCCTCGGGGGTGTGTTCGCCGAGGTTGCCCTGGCGCCGGGGGACACTCAGGTCCTCTGCGCCGGAATGGGCCGGGGGATGGTCACCAGCGACCCCGCGGTGCTCGAAGCCCGCTACCGCGCGGTCCCCCTGGCCGAGCGCCATTTCCCGTCCGATGCCTTCGCGGACCTGCTGCCCCCGGACCGGGTCGCCTTCGTGCGCGCCTCCCTCGAGGCGGAAGGCGGTGAGTGGAATACCGACGACCACCCGGTGGCCTACTACTTGAACATGGTCCTGTGGGGCAAGCTGACCTCGCCCCGGGTGGTGGGCTGGCTGGAGGCCCTGCGCCGGCTCGGGCCCTGGCCCTACCTGGTGCCCGTGGGGGTCCTCGCCCTCCTGCTGCCCCTGCGCGCCGCCCTCGAGGGCACCGAGCGCACGCGGGTGGGCCGCCAGGCAGGGACGGCGGCGCTGGGGGTCGTGGGGTTCGCCGCGATGGGGGGGCAGCTGGCCCTGCTGTACAGCTACCAGGCTCATCTGGGGCTCGTCTTCGGGCGCATTGCCCTGTTGAACGCCGTGTTCATGACGGGCCTTGCCGTGGGCGCAGGCCTGCCGGGGCGCGCCCTGGCCCGGCGCCGGCGGGCCAGGGGGGCGTTTGTCGTCCTGCTGCTCCTGCTCACCGCGGTGCTCGGGCTCCTCCCGGCCGCCCTGGAGGTCGTGCACGGCCTCGCGCGTTCGGACCAGGAACCGCTCTACCTCCTAGCGTGCACCGGACTCGGGCTCCTCACCGGCGTGGCCTACCCGCTCGGGGTGGCCCTGGCTCACGGCCCGTCCGCGGGGGTGCTCACCGTAGGAGGGCTGACCCAGGCCGCCGACCAGTTGGGGGGCGCGCTCGGTGGGCTCGTGGCTGGCTCGCTCCAGGTCCCGCTGCTCGGCACGCGCGGGGCGTTCGAGGCCCTCGCCGGAATGGTAGCCCTGGTGGTACTGCCAGTAGCCTTCTGCGCGCTCCCGGTGACTTCACCCGCCTTCCTGCGGCAGCGTGGTCATCGCGCGTTTGGCTGGCCGTGGCTGTCCTGGACCCTTCTCGGCGCCGTGGTGACGGTCGGCGTGCTGACGTGGGTGGCAGGTCGGGGAGGGGGCGTCGAGCCGCTCGTCCGGTTCTCCGAGGACAGCCTGGCGGCGGTGAGTGGGTCGCAGCGTTTCGAGCTCCGGGAGGACCCCTTTCCGCACTACGTGGGCAGTCCGGACGCAGCGGAACGCCCGGCCGGAGCCGAGTCCGGGGCGGTCGCGAGCGGTCCCGCGAGGACCGTCTCCGTGGCTTCCGGGGCCGTGACCTCGGAGGTGCGGGGGCACGGCGGACCGATCAACCTGCTCGTCGCCCTGGACGAGACCGGCCGTCTGCGCGGTCTGCGCCTGATAGAGTCCCACGAGACCCCCGCCTATCTGGAGGGGCTCGATGCGTGGCTCGATGGCCTTGCCGGGGCGGACCTGACCCTGCCGTTGGACCTGGAACGCTACGATGCCCTGTCCGGCGCGACCGTGACGAGCCGGGCGGTGCTCGAGACCGTGAGCCGCGCGGCGGGGGCTGCCGCCCATGCCGCCTTCGGGCTCGAGCTGGCCGGGGCGACGCCGCGCCGGGGTCCCTTCACCGGGACCCTCGGGCTCGCCGGCACGGCGCTCCTGCTCGCGTTCTTCTACCCCGTGTACCGGAGCGGGGGGGACCGGGCGCGGCTCGCCTACCAGGCCGCCACGCTGGCCGTGCTGGGCCTCTGGCTCAACACCCTGCTCACGGAGGGCGACCTCGCGGCCATCGCCCTGGGGCGCTGGCCCGGGCTCTCCGGGGGGGAGACCTGGTATCTGCTGGCGGGCTTCGCGGTGGTGACCGCCGTCCTCTTCGGGCAGGCCTACTGCGGCTACGTCTGCCCGTTTGGCGCGCTGCAGGAATTCCTGTCCCGCGCCGGGCGTCACTGGCGCCTGCGCCGCTATGCCGACCGCCGCTGGGACCGGCGCCTCAGGCGGTTGAAGTTCATCCTTCTCGCCGGTCTGCTGCTGGTGGTCTGGGCGACCGGGGACACGCGCTGGGCGGCCTTCGACCCGATGCAGCAGTTCTTCGCGGGGAGGCTGTCCGGCTGGCTGGCGGTCGTGGCCGTGGCGAGCCTCGCCGGCGCGCTCGTGTACTACCGTTTCTGGTGCCGCTACTTCTGTCCCCTCGGGGCCTTTTTCGCGCTCTTCAACAAGGTCGCCATGGCGGCCCGTCTCGGCCCGCTACGTCGGTACGAGCGCTGCGACCTCGGAGTGCAGGACGACTACGATGTCGACTGTATCCGCTGCCACCGTTGCGTCACGGGTCGTGACTTCGGGCTTCGCCCTCCGGCCCCGGGGCGGCGGGGCCGGAAGGGGGAGGCTATAGTTCCGTCGTGAAGGGGCTTGCCGGTCGCCTGCGCCTGCATTCGCACGACGTGCTGCTCGTGGCGTTCGTGGGGGTGACGCTGCTCGGCATCGCCGGTGTCCTCGGCGGCGGAGGGAGGGCCGTCCTGCCCGACGTCGGGGGCTCGCGCCGCGTGGACCTCGAGGCGCTCACCCGGCGGATCGAGGCAGGCGAGCTCTCTGCGCGCGAGGCGTTGTGGTACCACGCGGAGCCTGCGGAACGCGATGGGCAAGGTCGTCTGTGAGCTCTGCCCGCGGAGATGCGCCATCCCAGAAGGAGGCGCAGGTGACTGCCGTGTGCGGGTCAACCTCGACGGCCGCCTGCGGGCCACGACGTATGGCCACCCCTCGGCCGTCCACGTGGACCCGATGGAGAAGAAGCCCCTCTACCACTTCCGGCCGGGAGCCAGGGTGCTTTCCATCGGCACGGCGGGCTGCAACTTGCACTGCCGCCACTGCCAGAATTGGCAGCTGTCCCAGCGCGGCGGCGAAGAGATGGAGGTCCTCTACGAGGCCCCGCCGGAAGCGGTGGTGGCGCTGGCGGAGGTCCAGGGCTGCCGTGCGATCGCCTACACCTACAACGACCCTATCGTCTTCTACGAATACGTCCTGGACACGGCCGAGCAGGCACGGGCGCGGGGTCTCGCCAACGTCCTGGTCACCGCGGGCTACGTCAACCGCGAGCCGCTGCGCCGCCTGTGCGCGGTCGTGGACGCGGTCAACACCGACCTCAAGGGCTTCGACGAGCGCTTCTACCGGGATGTCTGCGGGGCCTCCCTGAAGCCGGTGCTGGACGCCCTGGTGACGTTCCGGGAGGAAGGGGTCTGGCAGGAGGTGACCCACCTCGTCATCCCGACCGTGAACGACGATCTCACCATGATCCGCCGCATGGCGCGCTGGCACCACGACCACCTGGGCGCCGACACGCCGCTGCACCTCAGCCGGTTCCAGCCCATGTACCGGCTACGGAACCTGCCGCCGACGCCGAGCGAGGTGCTGGTCCGGGCGAGAGAGGAGGCCCTCGACGTGGGGCTCCATCACGTCTATATCGGTAACCTCTTCGGGCACGAGGCGGAGTCGACCCACTGCCCGCGCGACGGGACGCTGCTCATCCGGCGCAGCGGGTTTCGCGTGCTCGAGAACCACCTGACGGAGGACGGTCGCTGCCCGGTCTGCCGGGAGCGGATCGCGGGAGTGTGGTCATGAGCCGAAATCGTGTTTCGCCGGGCGCAGCTTCCTTCAGCCCGACCGGGCCGGAGAACGTCGCGCGCCGACGCTTCTTGCCGTGCGTCCTGTTGCTGCCTTCGTGGCTCGTGGCCCCGACGGGGCCGGGGGAGTGCGCGGGAGAGGGCCGAAGGCCGCAGATCTTGCCGCTGAGCGCGGCGAGGCTGTACCGGCCGCACGGGCTCTCCGGATGAGCGCCTGGAGCAGGAGGAACGTCGCCCGGGGGGGCGTGGCTCTCGTCGGCGCCCTGATCGCGCCGCTCCTGCTGCTCGCGCCCGGGGGAGACCCCGGGGCGGCGGAGACGAGGCCCGCGGCACTGCAAGGCACCTGGTACCCCCGGGAGCCGGCTTCCCTCATCCGCCAGGTCGACGACCTCCTGGGTGAGGCCGGCGGCCCCGCCTCGTCCGACCATCGGGTGCGGGCGATCCTGGTCCCCCACGCGGCGTACCGCTGGAGCGGCGAGACCGCGGCAGCGGCGTATCGGCTGTTGCGGGGCAGGTCGTTCGAGCGCGTCTTGCTCCTCGGTCCGAGCCACCGGGTCGCGGTTGCGGGTGCCTCGCTGCCCACGGAGATTGCTTTCGAGACCCCCCTCGGCACCGTCCCGATCGACGGGGAGGCCGTGGCGCGGCTGCGGTCCGAACCGCTCTTCAGGGGCAGTCCCGAGGCGCACGGCCTCGAGCACGCCGTGGAGGTGCAGCTGCCCTTCCTCCAGCGGGCGCTGGCGCCGGGCTGGCGGCTTCTCCCCGTCCTGGTGGGTGGCCTCGAGACCGCTGAGGTGGAAACGCTGGCGAATCACCTGCGCCCTCTCGTCGGCGATGCAACCCTCGTGGTCGTCTCGGGGGACTTCACCCACTACGGGGAGACCTTCGACTACCTTCCGTTTCCGGCCGACGACCAGGCTGCCGAGCGCCTGCGGGAGCTCGACCTCGGGCTATTCCGTGAACTTGCGTCCGGCAACGCCGCCGGCCTGGAGGAGTACGGGCGCCGGACCGGCATCACGGCCTGCGCGCTCGCCCCGGCGCGGGTGCTCGCGCAATTGATGCCCCCGGACGCCGAGGTGGAGCGCGTCGGCTACCGCCTCAGCGGCGAGCTGACCGGCGATTACCGCCACTCCGTGAGCTACCTGTCAGCGGTCGTGCGCTGGGGCGGGAGAGGGGACGGGAAAGGGCGATCCGGGGAGGGCTCCAGCGCAAACGGCGCAGGGAAGACGGAGCGCCCGAGCGAAGCGGGGCTCGCCTATCTCCAGGCGCTCGCCGCCAGCGCCGTGGAGGGCGCGGCGGCGCCGGACGAGGCCGTGAAGGCGCGCCTCGCACGCCTCCTGGAGGATGCGCCCGCGGAGCTCCGCGACCCCTACGGCGTGTTCGTGACGCTGCTCGACGGGGGCGAGCTGAGGGGCTGCGTTGGCACGATCAAGGCCACCCGGCCGCTGCACGAGGCGGTGGTCGACGTCGCCACGGTCGCGGCTCTGCACGACAACCGATTCCCTCCCGTGCGGCGGGAAGAGGTTTCACGTCTGACGGTGCAGGTGAGCGTGCTCTCGGCACCGCGCCCCCTGGGCTCCTGGCGGGACCTCGAGCTTGGTCGGCACGGGGTCGTGCTGGCGAAGAACGGTCGGAGCGCGGTGTTCCTGCCCGAGGTCGCTCGGGAGCAGGGTTGGGGGAGGGAGGAAACGTTGTCCCACCTGGCGGTCAAGGCGGGGCTTGCCGCCGATGCGTGGCGAGAGGGTGCCCAGTTGTCCGTGTTCACGTCCCGACGCTACCCGAGGGAGGCAGCGCAGTGACGGGGATCGACCGACCGCCGGAGGCGGGCCGCAAGCGGCCCCGCCCCGGCGGGACTCATCTCGGACCGGAGCCGAGGGCTCAGGACCCGGAGGCATGGACCTCCGTGACGCGCCAGCGCCAATCCTTGAACTTCATCACCACGAAGGTCATGGGGTCGCTCAACTCCCCGAGGCGTGCCACGAAGCGCGTGGGCGACTCGAAGAAGGCAAAGGAGGTGCGACTGACGAGGGACGGGTACGGCTGGTCGGCCTTCGCCGCCGGCCCCCGGAGCATCTCCCGCACACCGTCCAGGGTGACATCGGGGGTCACGGTGCGGGTCACGAGGCGGGCGCCGTCGCGGACGAGCGCGCTCACCGGGTCCTGTCCCGGCAGCTGCTGCTGCAGCCGGCGCTCGCTGGCCGCCTTGGCGTTCTGGCGTACGGCGTCCAGGTCGATCAATTGAGCCATCGCAAGATCATCGCGAGCGGCAAGGGCGCCATCCAGGCGATAGTAGGTGTAATAAGGCCAGCCGCCGAAGATCAGTGCGGCGAGAACGACCAGTGCGAACAGGTAACGCATGGGAACCCCCCTGGGTTTTCGGAGCGAGTGATCCTAGCACAGTCCGTGCGTCGGGATAGTGGACAACTTTCAGTGACTTGTGGCAGTCTTAACCATTCATTCTTGCACTCGAGCCGCTGCGGCGCCATAGGTGAATCATGTCCGTCTGGACCAAGGATATCATCGGGCCCGGTATAGCCCAGACTCTGGACGGCCTGTTCCGGGAGCGTGTGCGCCGCACCCCTGACGGACTCGCGTACCGTTTTTTCGACCGCGGGACCTCGCAGTGGCGCGACCTCGCGTGGAGTGACGTCGGACGCGAGGTCGGTCGGTGGCAGGCGGTGCTCGGACAGGAGGGGTTGCACCCCGGCGACCGGGTGGCCCTCGCCCTGCGGAACTCTCCCGAGTGGGTGATCTTCGACCAGGCGGCCCTGGGTCTCGGGCTCGTCACGGTACCACTCTATGTGGACGACCGCCCTGACAATGTCGCGCACATCCTGAAGGATTCCGGTGCCCGCCTGCTGTTGGTGCAGGACGCGGCGGCCTGGCGCCGCCTGGCGCCGCACCTCGTGGAGGCGGCCGCTCTGCAGCGGGTGTTGTTGCTCTCGGATGGGCGTTCCGGCGAAGGAACGTCGTCCGACGAGCGCGTCGCGGAGTTGAGCCAGCGCTTGCCCGAGGAGCCGCAACCCCTTGCTGCCCGGGACGGAGACCCGGAGGCCCTCGCTTCCATCGTCTACACCTCGGGCACCACGGGGCGGCCCAAGGGCGTGATGCTGAGCCACCGCAACATCTCCTCCGTGGCCCAGGCCGCGACGCAGGTCATCGACATCTATCGGGAAGACGTCTTCCTGTCCTTCCTGCCGCTCTCCCACATGCTGGAGCGGACGGGGGGGTACTACCTGCCCCTCATCACCGGCTCGACCGTGGCCTTCAGCCGCTCGGTCCAGCAGTTGGCGGAGGACCTGGAGCAGGTGCGGCCGACGGCGCTGATCGCCGTGCCGCGCATCTTCGAGCGCTTCTACGCCCGCATCCAGCAGCAGTTGGAGAAGGGGGGCTCCCTGCGCCGCCGCCTCTTCCAGGCGACCGTCGACGTGGGCTGGCGGCGCTTCGAGGTGCAGCAGCGTCGGGCGGGCTGGTCTCCCGCGCTCCTCCTCTGGCCGCTCCTCCGGCGCCTGGTGGCGGAGAAGGTGCTGGCGCGGATGGGTGGGCGCCTGCGCATCGCGGTGAGCGGCGGCGCCGCGCTGCCCGCGCCGGTGGCGCGTCTCTTCGTGGGGCTGGGGCTCCCCGTTCTCCAGGGTTACGGGTTGACCGAGACCAGTCCCGTGGTAAGCGTCAACAGCTTCCACTTCAACGACCCGGCGAGTGTGGGGCCCGCGCTGCCGGGTATCGAGCTGCGGCTCGGGGAGGACAGCGAATTGCTGGTGCGGGGTCCGGGCGTCATGCAGGGGTATTGGGGCGACGAGCAGGCCACCCGGCAGGTGCTCACGCCGGATCGCTGGCTCCACACGGGCGACAAGGTGGCCCTCAGGGAGGGCCGCATCTACATCACGGGCCGCCTGAAGGACATCCTCGTGCTCTCCAACGGGGAGAACGTGCCACCCGTGGACATGGAGGTCGCGATCACCCTCGACGATCTCTTCGATCAGGCGATGGTGGTGGGAGAGGGGCGAGCCTTCCTCAGCGCCGTGCTGGTGCTGAACGCCGAGGAGTGGGGCAAGCTTGCGGAGAAGCTCGGTCTCGACCCGGCCGCGCCGGAGAGCCTCGAGGACCCGCGGGTCATCAGCGCGGCACAGAACCGGGTGGACCGGCAGGTTCGGGGGTTCCCGGGCTACGCCAAGGTCCGCCGCCTGATCCTGTCGACCGAGGCCTGGACGGTGGACAACGGGCTGCTCACCCCCACGATGAAGGTGCGCCGCAGCCGAGTCGTGGAGAGGTTCCAGGAGCGCATCGACAGGGTTTACGAGGAAGGGCCGACGCGCGCGCGCCGGCGCGTGGCCTGAGCCCAAGCGGCGCGGCAGCGCGCCGGCGGGTGGCCCGGAGGAGGCCTGAGCGGCGCCGCCGTGCTCCCTCTGGCGCGCTCGGTCAAGAGGTCGGAAACCTCCTGACCGGCCGCGCGCCACGTGGTCACATCTGCCAGTTCAGCTGCAAGCCCACGATGTCGACCTTGAGGTCATAGTCACCCGTCAGGGTGTGCCCGTACTCGTTCGTGTTGTTGATCTTCGCGTCGTCCACGAACAGGTGCGCGTACCCGAAGTCCACGCTCACCTTGTCCGTCACGCGATAGTTCGCCCCTACGGCGAGCCAGATGCGGTCGTTACCGGGCAGGCGAGCGCTGCGTTTGCTGCTGCTCCGGATGGGCTCCTCGTCCGAGGCGACGCCCACGCGCCAGGTGAAGGGACCCCCGCCGGGGGTGTAGGTGAGCCCGAGGCCATAGCGCCAGGAGTCCTTGTAGTCGAGGGAGAGCTCGCTCGACCCGCTCTGCTCGAACTCGATGGGGATGGTCTTGGTTCGGCTCCAGTTCGTCCAGGTGACGTCGGCCATCACTGCCCACTCGGGAGTGAATGCGTGGTACGCGGCGAGAGATAGGGAGTCCGGGAGCGAGACCTCCGCGCTGGCGTCCTCCGTGTGGTCGACGCCCACAAGGGCTGGGGTGCCGGGCGCGTAGTCGAACTTGGCATCCCCCTCGGGCTTCGGCTTGAACCACTTGCGGTAGGATATGCCGAAGCGGGTCTGCTCGCTCAATTCGTAGAGCAGGCCGAGGGTGTAGCCGAAGCTCCAGTCGTCACCGGAGATCTTCACCTTGGCATCCAGGGTCCCGGGTGTCACCGGAAACCCCCTTTGTGCCAGTCCGGCAGCGACATCGACGGCGCTGATGAGCGTCACGTCGGTGTAGAGGGCACTCAGCCCCGCGCCGACCGAAAGCCCGTGGTCGAGCTTCACCGCAACCGAGGGGTTCACGTTGATGGTCTTGAGGTCGGACTTGATCGCGTGGTACCGGCCGACCCACTCGTCGCTGTAGTCCGTCACCAGACCGAACGGGGTATCGATGGCGAGCCCGAGCGTCACCCGGTCGCTCACGGCGTGCGTCAGATACGCGTTGGGAACCCAGACCCCGTCGCCCCCGTCCCCCGCGTCGCCTCCGCTGATGGGGAAGCGGCCGGCCAGGTTGCTGCCCTTGTTCTCGAACTGGATGGACGGCTTGATGTAGTTGACTGAGACGCTCGCCCGGGTGCCGGAAAGACGCGTCATGCCCGCAGGATTGAAGAAGACGGTGGTCGGGTCTGCGGCAATGGCAGCGCCTCCGGCGTACGCGTTGCCGAGCCCGCTCGCCCCGTGCTCGACCAGCCCGAAGCTCGCGGCAGCCGCTCCCTCTGCGGCCATGGCGA
>CALMKJ010000150.1 GCA_937867305.1 uncultured Ectothiorhodospiraceae bacterium
CGAGGATCCAGCCAGTGAGGCACACGTCGGCCATGGACCACTTGCCGATGCGGTGAACGATCGAGAGGACGCCCCTGCCGAGGCGCCCCGAGGACACCGCCGCCACCCCCATGACCACCGTCTTGGCGAGTGGCAGGATCACGCTGAAGAGGAGGATCGGGACCCCAATGGCATAACTGCCGTGGGGGCCGAGGAGGGCCAGGATGGTCGAGAGGATGCCGCGGGACTCGAAGTAGAGCACGACCTTGCCGACGGCCGGGATCTCCTGCGCGGCGGTGAGGGCCATGGCCGGAGCCAGGAGACCGGCAACGAGGGCGATGAGCGAGGCGGCAAGGAGTCCCACGACGACCGTGCTGCGGCGCCTGCGGGCTGCATACGCGAGCAGGACGCCCGCGGTCGCAGCGGCGACGAACCCCAGGAACTGGAGGTGGGCATCACGGCGCGCCCGGGCCGCGGCCTCCCGCTGGGTGTCGAGGGCGCGGATCTCCTTCTCGTAGCCCTCCAGAGGGAAGACCGGGAGCTCGCCGAGCCACCGCTTGACCGCCCGCCTGAGCTGCGCGTTGGGCTCTGCCTGGGCGGCGAGCGTGGTCGCCCGGGTCTCGTAATCGACCGCGCTACCGTAGGACGACCACGCCATCCACCCGGCGAGTCCACCGAAGAAGAAGAGCGCGAGCAACGACCAGCGGAGGTCCTGCGTGAGTTTCATGCCCTTCTCCCTTCAGCGGCCGGTCCGGGACAGGAGCGGGCACCGGAAAGCTGGCTTATAGTGCGCCCACGCAGACGCCGCCAGTAGACCATGGCTCACCGCAACTCCTCGCAGCCGCCCGTCCCCCCCGGCGTTCGGGACCCGGGCAAGCCCCCGGACCGGACTCAGGACGTCGCCCGGGCCATGGCGCTGCTCTGGACCTACCGGCCGCGGTCGGCGGTCCACGACCTGCTGCGCCTGACGGGGGCGAAGCAGGCGAACGGCCGCGTCTATACCCAGGAAGACGTCCGGCTCGCGATCCGGGAGCTGCAGGACCGGGGCATGCTGGTGGCGATGCCCCATCGTGAGGGCTACCACCGGCTGACCGACGAGCTGCGTGCCCGGCTGTACCGGGAGGCGCTCGAGGAGGGGCAGCGCGAGCGGCTGCGGGAGGCCCTCTTCCGTTTGGAGTCCTTCGAGCCGCAGCAGGCCCGGTATTACTGGCCGGTCTACGATTTCTCGGCCACCGTGGCTTTGATGCGGGTCATGCTCTTCTCCGGGATGCCCGCGGCCGAGATCGAGCCGATGGCCAGGGTCCTCGCCCGCAGCCCCGACTGGGGCGAGATCCTGAGAGAGGCCGCGCTCGATGCCTTCGACGGACCGAGCTTCGAGCACGTCGACCCGGCGTGGCAAAAGGACCTCCTGTACATGGCCGCGGTCAATCTCAGCCGGTCCTGGGACCCGATACTGGTCCCGCCCACCGACTGGGCCCTGGCCAAGCTCGACAGCAACCGCGAGGCCCTGTCCGGGGGACTGCGCATGGCCCGGGCGGAGGTGCTACTGCACCGGGGGGAGCCGGAGCGGGCACGTCTCGCCCTCCAGGGGCTCGACGGCGGCGCCGCCGACGCCCTGCGGGCCGGCCTGCTGGTACAGGGCGGCGAATGGGAAGCGGGGCAGCACGCCTTCGAGGCCGCGCTCAAGCGCCGCGGGGAAGAGGTCAGGGCCCGCAAGCGCATCCTCCCCACGGGTCTCGCCTGGCTCTATCCCCTCAGCCTGCTGGCCCAGGGCGGCCCCGCGCAGTTGCAGTTGGCCCGCAAGTTCTGCGCGGGCGAGGCGGGCAAGCGCGAGCCCAACCCATACACGGGCTGGGGCAGCTGGGTTCATGCCATCGGGTTCCGGCTCGGCGAGTCCACCCTCGACAGGGACGTCTTCGCATCGATTTTCGTGCCTCAGACGGCCGTGGGCATCGAGGCCCTGTGGACACTGCTCCTCGCCGCCTGGCTCGGCGCCGAGTCCCTGGGGCTCGGCTCCAAGCGCGCGGCCGCCCAGGTGCAGGACTATGCGAAGGCCCTGCGGAAGGGTCTGGCCCCTTGCCGTTTCGCCGGGCTTCAGGCCCAGGCGGACGCGGCCATGGCGGTGCTCCGGGGCGAGGAGCCGCCGGGCGGCTTCTTCGTGAGCGGCCGGAGGGAGCGCTGGCGGGAGGTGCTCACCGCCCTGCAGGCCCTCGGCAACGAGAAGGCCGACGCCGGCCCCGGCGAGGCGAGCCGCATCGTGTGGACGCTGAGCATCGGCGAGGACGGGGGACTCGAGGGCATCAGCCCGCTGGAGCAGAAGCGTGGTCCACGGGGCTGGAGCAAGCCGAAGGTTCTGTCTCTCGGCAAGGTGTTCGGAAACCAGAAGCTGCCCCCCTGGGATGCCCGGGTCGCGCGCGCGATCCGACGCGAGGGGGCGAGCGCCCGCGATTGCAGGCTCGACCGGGCGGCAGCCATCGCGGCACTGGTCGGTCACCCCGCCGTCGCCCTGGCCGAGGAACCCGAACGACTGGTCGACCTGGTGGAGGGCACACCGGAGCTCGAGGTCGTCCGCGAGGGCAACGCCTACCGGCTGCGCGTCACACCGAAACCCCGCCGGGACCTCTCCGCCGCGGAGAGCTACTACCGGGACAGCGAGGAACGCCGCGAGGAGGAGGCGCTGCGCTCGATCTGGGTCCTCCAGGACACGCCCCAGCGGCTGCGCCTCGTCCGCCTCTCCCCCGTCCAGCGCCGGGCGGCACAGCTCGTGGCAGGGCACCTGACGGTACCGGCCGCTGCCCATCCAGAGCTGGAGCAGGCGTTACGGGTACTGGCCGGCCACTTCCAGGTGCACGCCGACCATGCCGAGGCGGCCCGCGAGGTGCCGCCCGAGTCGAAGCTTCGGGCCGAGCTCTCGCCCACCGGCGAGAGCCTGATGCTCCGCCTGGTGGTGGCTCCCCTCGGTCCCGACGGCCCGCGGCTGGCGCCGGGCAGCGGCCGCAGCCGGCTGATGGCGGTCGTCGGGGGAGAGAGCGTCGGCACCCGGCGTGACCTCGAGGCCGAGCGGGCCGGGCTTGCGGCCGTGCTCCAGGCGCTGCCTTTCCTCGAGGAGCCCGGCGAGGCGCAGGCCGGGCTCGAGTGGGTCGTGGACGACCCCGAGGACGCTTTGACGATGGTCGAGACCCTGTCCCGCCTGGAGGCCGTCGGGTCCGTGGACTGGCCCAAGGGCAAGAGCGTGCGGGTGCTCACCGTCGATGCGCGGCGCGTGAGATTCAAGGTCGAGGCCCAGCGCGACTGGTTCCGGTTGAGCGGCCAGGCGACCGCCGACGCCGGCCGCCTGCTGGCGCTCGAGCAGCTCCTCGCCGCCTCACGCGGGCGAAGCCGCTTCGTGCCCATGGGCGAGGGCCTCTACATCGCGCTCACCCGCACCCTGAAGGAGCGCCTCGCCGAGCTGGAGGCGGTCGCCGAGCTCGACCGCCAGGGCACGCGGCTTCCCCGCGCCGCAGCGGGCTGGCTCGAGGGCGTCCTCGATGGGATGCCGCTCGAGAGCGACGCCGGCTTCCGGGACGCCATCGAGCGGTTGCGCAGTGCCCAGGACGAATCGCCTCCGCTGCCTCGCGCCCTGCAGGCGGAGCTTCGCCCCTATCAGGAGGACGGTTACCGCTGGGCCATGCGTCTCGCCTCGGCCGGCCTCGGCGGTTGCCTCGCGGACGACATGGGCCTCGGCAAGACGCTGCAGGCGCTCGCCCTCCTGCTCGCGCGGGCCCAGGGTGGTCCGGCCCGCGTGATCGCCCCCACCTCGGTCTGCGGCAACTGGCTGG
>CALMKJ010000151.1 GCA_937867305.1 uncultured Ectothiorhodospiraceae bacterium
CGGAGGAGTTTGCCGAGCGCATCTTCCAGCAGATCCTGGGGTTCGGCGAATACGGTTTCCCGGAATCCCACGCTGCAAGCTTCGCGCTGCTGGTCTACGTCTCGGCCTGGCTCAAGTGCCACGAGCCGGCGGCCTTCGCCGCGGCCCTGTTGAACAGCCAGCCCATGGGCTTCTATGGCCCGTCCCAGATCGTCCAGGACGTGCGCCGCCACGGTGTCGAGGCGCGTGGGGTGGACGTGACCGCGAGCGACTGGGACTGCACCCTCGAAGGGCCGACGGCATCCGAGGGGCCGGCCGTGCGCCTTGGCCTGCGGATGGTGAAGGGGCTCTCGCGGGTGGGCGCGCAGAGGGTCGTCGAGGCGCGGCAACGGGGGCCGTTCCAGGGCGTACCGGACCTGGCCCGGCGGGCGCGGCTCGAGCGCAGGGACCTGGAGGCCCTGGCCGCCGCTGGTGCGCTCGCGGGTCTCGCGGGCGACCGGCACCGGGCGCGCTGGGCGGTCCTCGGTGTGGCGGAGCCGCCGCCGCTCCTGGCGGGGCTGCCCGAGAGGGAGGTCGAGCCCGACCTGCCCGTGCCCGGGGAGGCCGACGACCTGCTGGCCGACTACGCGAGCCTCGGCCTGACCCTGGGCCGGCACCCCATGGCCCTCCTGCGCCCCTCCCTGGGGAGGAGGCGCCTGCTCCCGGCTGCGGCGGTCAACGGACTGGCGCAGGGCGCGCGCGTGCGGACCGCAGGGTTGGTCACCTGCCGCCAGCGCCCGGTGACCGCCGCAGGGGTCACCTTCGTGACGCTGGAGGACGAGACCGGCAGCCTGAGCCTGGTGGTGTGGCCGCGCCTCGCCGAGCGCCAGCGCCAGGCCCTGCTGGCGTCTCGCCTGCTGGCCGTCACGGGGACGGTGGAGCGCGAGGGGTCGGTGGTGCACGTGGTTGCAAGCCGGCTGGAGGACCTGAGTGCGCTCATCGGCACCCTGCAGGCGCGCTCGCGGGACTTCGGGTGATTCGCGAGAGGGCCTCTCCGCCGGTTAAGATGACCGCCACGCTCGCGACGCGTTCCTGACTCGAGGTGCTCTCACCCATGAAGAACCGCATGCTGGGGCTTCTGCTGGTGCCGCTCGGCCTTGCGGGCTGCGCGGTCCACGAGACGGCGCGGACGATGGATTTCGACCTCACGCTGCGCAACTACGGCTCGGCCCTGCGCTGGGCCTATTTCGACACCGCGGCCAGCGCGATCCGGCCCCGCGCGGGGGACCCACCTCCGCAGCCCTGCGTGCCGCGCACCGACGTGCGGGTGAGCAGTTTCCAGCCCCGCGACGTGCAGTTCTCGCCGAACCTCGACGAGGCCCAGGTGCGGGCGGTGCTGGCGTACGTGGAGCTCGACACCGGCGTCGTGCGCGAGGCGAGCGAGCCCCAGACGTGGTGGTACGACGAGAAGGCCAAGCGCTGGTACGTCGCCCAGGGGATCCCGCGCGTGCTCTGCAAGGCCGAGGGCGACACCCCCCGGAAGCCCGCCGCGCCGCGGCCCTGAGCCGGCCGGCCGGGCACCGGACGCGCCCCCGCCCGCAACGCGCCGCCGCCCGCGGCCCGATGCCCGACGGGGCCACGCCTGGTGCGTCGCGGCCCTCGCTACCCTCAGACCGTCCGCAGCAACTCGTGCACGCCGACCCTGGCGCGCGTCTTCTCGTCCACCTGTTTGACGATCACCGCCGCGTACAGGCTGTACCGGCCGTCCGCCGATGGCAGGCTGCCCGGGACCACGACCGAGCCGGGGGGCACCCGTCCGTAGGTGACTTCGCCCGTCTCCCGGTGGTAGATGCGCGTGCTCTGGCCGAGGAAGACGCCCATCGCGAGCACCGAGCCCTCGCCGACGATGACCCCTTCGGCGACCTCGGAGCGTGACCCGATGAAGCAGTTGTCCTCCACGATGGTGGGGCGGGCGGAGGCGGGCTCCAGCACCCCGCCGATGCCGACGCCGGGGGACAGCGTCACGTTCTTCCCGATCTGGGCGCACGCGCCGACCGTCACCCAGGTCTCGATCGTGGTGCCGCTGTCGACGTAGGCGCCGAGGTTCACGTAGGAGGGCATCAACACGATGCCGGGAGCGATGTAGGCGCCCTTGCGGGCGGAGGCGGGCGGTACGACGCGTACCCCGGAATCCCGGAAGTCCCGCACGTTGAAGGCGGCGT
The DNA here is from genome assembly GCA_937867305.1 of uncultured Ectothiorhodospiraceae bacterium. Classification (GTDB taxonomy): domain Bacteria; phylum Pseudomonadota; class Gammaproteobacteria; order JAABTG01; family JAABTG01; genus JAGNLM01. The sequence goes on from CALMKJ010000151.1 coordinate 2,181, forward strand.
ACTTGGAGGGGAACTTGTCGAAGTAGTTGGTGAAGCCGCCCTTCAGGAAATTGTTGTCCTGGATGCGGAACGCCAGCAGCACGGCCTTCTTCACCCACTCGTTGACGACCCAGTCCCGCGATTTCTTCTCGGCGACGCGCAGCTCTCCCCGGTCGAGCTGGTCGATGACCGCGTCGACCGCGTCCCGGAGACTGGCCTCCACGTTGCGGGGTGTGATCTCGGCCCGCCGCTCGTACGCCTTCTCGATGACCTCTTTCAGTTCTTGCATCACGCACCCTCCTGGATGAGCCCAGTATAGGGAACGGGCAAGGGCCGCTCCATGCACCAGCGGGGATACGGGACGGTCATTCGCCGCGCCGGGTCTCGTGCCGGCCGAGGGCCCAGAGCACGTGCTCCCGGACGAGGGCCGAGGGGTGCCCCTGCCGTCGGCGCAGTGCCTCGACGACTCCGGGCCGGGTCGGCGCGTTGCCGAGGGCGACCGCGAGATTGCGCAGCCAGCGCTCGTGGCCCGTGCGGCGTAACGGGCTTCCGGCGGTGCGCTCCCGGAATTGCTCCTCGGTCCACGCGAAGAGCTCCAGGAGGAGGGGGGCGTCCAGGCCGTGCCGTGGCAGAAAGTCGGCCTCCGGGGTGGGCCGCGCGAATCGGTTCCAGGGGCAGGCGAGTTGACAGTCGTCGCAGCCGAAGACGCGGTTGCCCATCAGCGGGCGCATCTCGAGGGGGATAGGGCCCTGCAGCTCGATGGTGAGGTAAGCGATGCAGCGCCGCGCGTCCAGGCGGTATGGCGCCACGATGGCCCCGGTGGGGCAGGCGTCGATGCAGGCGGTGCAGCGGCCGCAATGGTCTGCGCCGGGTGCGTCGTGGGGGAGCTCGAGGTCCGCGTAGATCTCGCCGAGGAAGAACCAGGAGCCGGCGTCCCGGCTCAACAGGTTGGTGTGCTTGCCCAACCACCCGAGGCCGGCCTGTTCGGCGAGGGGCTTCTCGAGCACGGGGGCGCTGTCCACGAAGATCCGGTGGGCGAAGGGACCGGTGGCCTCGGCGATGCGCCCGGCGAGCTGCCGCAGGCGCTTGCGCAGGACCTCGTGGTAATCGCGCCCCAGGGCGTAGCGCGAGACGTGGCCGAGCATCGGGTCCGCGAGGACCCTGGCCGAGGGGGCGGCGACGGCTGAGAGGTATCCCATGCGCGCGGAGATGACCGTCCGGGTGCCCGGGACGAGCTCAGCGGGGCGGCTGCGGCGGGTGCCGTGCCGGGCCATCCAGTCCATCCCGCCGTGGTGGTTCCGGGCCAGCCACTCCAGGAGGCGCGCCTCGGCGGGGCCGGTGTCCAGCCCGGTGAGCCCGATGGCCTGCAGTCCGAGCTCCCGTCCCCAGGCCCGGATCCGGGCGGCCAACTCGGACCCTCCCCCGGGCGGGCCGCCGGGCTCCGGTGCGGGGGGTGGAGCGGGCCTCATCCCTCGTCCGCCCCGCGTGCGCGGTCATCCCCCCGGCGTGGCCCAGTCGCCGGCCCCTGGGGTTTCCGGTATTCTTGAACATTCAAGCGATACCGCGCGCGAGCGCGTCCTCGAGGCACCCGGACACCACGCATGCAACCCTTCACCGAGCTCACCGGCCTGGTCGCTCCGCTCGACCGTGCCAACGTCGACACCGACGCGATCATTCCCAAGCAGTTCCTCAAGTCCATCCGCCGCACCGGCTTCGGTCCCAATCTGTTCGACGAGTGGCGCTATCTCGACCGGGGCGAGCCCGGTCAGGACTGCTCGAACCGGCCCCTCAACCCGGCCTTCGTGCTGAACCAGGAGCGCT
>CALMKJ010000152.1 GCA_937867305.1 uncultured Ectothiorhodospiraceae bacterium
CCCCCCCCCCCCCCGCGCCGCCGTCCGGCGGTGCAGGCCGAGGCCTGCGAGGGGTGCCGCACCTACCTCAAGATCCTCCACGTGGAGCGAGACCCGGGCCTCGAGCCGGCCGCCGACGACCTGGCATCCGTCGCCCTGGACCTGCAGATGACCGAGGCGGGCTACACCCGATTCGGCGGGAATCCGCTGCTCACGCCCGGCCCCGGCTGAGACCCCGCCCGGGTCCGGGCGCCGCGCCCGGAGGCGCTCAGTCGAGGACGAGCGACTTCAGGGCCTTCGCGTCGTCCCGCACCTTCTTGCGAAGGTCGTCCGGCAGAGCGATCAGACCCTTGTCCGCGAGATAGCCTTCGGGGCCGAACGCCTTGTCACTCGTGAATTCCGCGACGAACTCGCGCACGCCCGGGATCACGTCCGCATGGACCTTCTTCACGTAGAAGTACATGGAGCGCGCGACCGGATACTTGCCGGAAGAGATCGAATCGTAGTCCGGGGCCACGCCGTCGATCCGCGCGCCCTGGATCTTGTCCCCGTTCTGGTCGAGAAAGCTGTAGCCGAAGACGCCGTACGCGTTGGGATTGGCCTCGAGCTTCTGCACGATCAGGTTGTCGTTCTCGCCTGCCTCGATGAAGGCACCGTCCTCACGGATGGCCTTGAACGCGGCCTCGAAGGCCTTCTTGTCGGTCTTCTCGAGCCCCGCGCAGACGGGCACCTTCTTGCAGCCGCCCTCCATCGCGAGCTCGACGAAGGCGTCGCGCGTGCCCGAGGTCGGCGGCGGCCCGAGGACCTCGATCTTCTTGTCGGGAAGCTCGGCGTTCACCTCTTTCCAGGTCCTGTAGGGGTTCTGGACCATCTGGTCGCCGCCCTTCGGATCGGGCACGACCTTGGCGAGGGCGAGATAGATGTCCTTCAGGCTCAACTGGATGGGTGCGCTCTTCTTCGAGTTCGCGAACACGATGCCGTCGTAGCCGATCTTCACCTCGGTGATGTCGGTGACGCCGTTCTTGGCACAGGTCTCCACCTCACCTTTCTTGATCCGGCGCGAAGAGTTCGTGACGTCGGGGTGCTGCACGCCGACGCCCTCGCAGAACAACTTGATGCCACCGCCCGAACCGGTCGATTCGACCTTCGGGGTCTTGAACTTCGATCCCTTGCCGAAGCGCTCCGCCACCGCGGTGGAGAATGGGAACACGGTCGAGGAACCGACGATGTAGATGTAGTCGCGAGAGATCTGGGCCTGGTTTACGGGCGCCCAGAGGACGGCGGCGATGGCCGTCGCGATGAGAGTGGTGTTCTTGCGCACGATGAAACCTCCCGATGTCCGTTCTGAAGTCGAGGATGCACCACCGCCTGGGGCGCCATCGGCAGCCGGGGCGGTGTCTGCTGCGGGGGATTATGACGTGCGGGATGTTACGGCTTCGTGTCAGGAGCGAGATCTTCACTCCTCCAGCCGAGGGAGCTCTTCCCGGGCGGTGTGTCGGATGTCCTTGCCCTTCACCAGGTACACCACGTACTCACAGACGTTCTTCGCGTGGTCTCCGATCCGCTCGAGGGCGCGCGCCGACCAGCACACGTTCAGGAGCTGCCCGATGTATCGGGGGTCCTCCATCATGTAGGTGCTGAGCTCGCGCATCACTGCCTCGTACTCGCGATCGACGTCCTCGTCGGAGCGCACCGTGGCGAGCGCCGCGTCCACGTCCATGCGCGCGAACGCATCCAGGGCGTCGTGGACCATGGTGACCACCCGGTTCCCCAGGTGATCGATGGAGTGCATGATCTGGCAGGTCATCCCGCCCGTATCGGACACCTGTTGAGCCATCCGCCCGATCGCCTCGGCCTCGTCGCCGATCCGCTCCAGGTCCGTGATGGTCTTGATGACCGCCATGATCAGACGCAGGTCACTCGCTGCCGGCTGCCGTCGGACCAGGGTGAGGGTGCAGGACTCGTCGATCGCCACTTCCATGGCGTTCACCTTGTAGTCCTGCTGCGCCACGCGCGCGCCGGCCTCGGCGTTGCACGTGAGCAGCGCCTTCAGCCCGTCCACGAGCTGGCGCTCCACCAGCCCGCCCATGGCCAGCACCCGGGTGCGGATGTCTTCCAGCTCCCGGTTGTACCGGCGCGAGATGTGGTGCGTGACGTCTGCAGGCGTGGTCATGAATCCCTCGCTGGTGCCGATGCTCGCGGCTCACCGATGGAGCCGGGCTCCAGGTCACCGTCCGGCGGCTCCAAAACCCGCGCCGGCGGAAAGTCGCAGGTGAACGAGCTGCCCACCCCCGGCGCACTCTCGATCCGCAGATGGGCGCCGTGGTGGCTCAGGGCGTGCTTGACGATGGCCAGCCCGAGCCCGGTCCCGCCCCCTGCCCGGGAGCGCCCCGCGTCGACGCGAAAGAACCGCTCGGTCAGGCGCGAGATGTGCTGCGGCGCGATGCCGATGCCGGTGTCCCGCACCGTGAAGTGGGCGCCGGCCTCGTCCGGGTACCAACGCAGGCTGATCTGGCCGCCGTCGGGGGTGTACTGCAGGGCGTTCTCCAGCAGGTTGTTGAAGACGCCGCGCAGCTGTTGCGCGTCACCGGCGAGCCACAGACGGGCGTCGACGCTGGACTCGATCCGATGGCGCCCGGCGCTCCGGAGCCGCAGCTCCTCCTCCAGGCCCGAGAGGATCGCGGGGACGGCCACGGGCTCGTGGGGGCTCGCGGGATCGCCGTCCGACTCCAGGCGGGCGAGGAGCAGCAGGTCCTGCACCAGATGGGTCATGCGGTTCGCCTGCTCGGACATGGCCTGCACGGAGCGCTGCCAGACGGGCGGGAGCTCGTCCCCCTCGTCCTCCAGCGTCTCCAGGTAGCCGGTGATCACGGTGAGGGGCGTGCGCAGCTCGTGGGAGACGTTGGCCACGAAGTCGCGCCGCACCTGCTCGAGGCGCGCCAGGTGGGAGACGTCCCGCGCGAGCAGCAGGCGCTGGTCCGCGCCGTAGCGGATCAGGGCGATCGAGAGAACCAGGTGCTCGTCCTCCGGCGAGGGGATCTCGATCGCTCCCGGCTCCCCCCTGCCCTCCAGGAAATCCTGGAACAGGGGGTGGCGCACGAGGTTCGTCACGCGTTGCCCCAGGTCCTCGGGCATCTTCAGGCCGAGCAGCCGGCCGGCCCCCGCGTTGAACCACTCGATCCCGTCTTCGCCGTCCAGGATGACCGCGGCGTCCGGGAATGCCGCCACCGACTGGCGCAGGCGCTTGAGGGCGTTGGCGAGCTTGCGCTTGCGCTTGCGCGCCCGCAGGTGGAGCCGGTGGACCTGCTGGTAGAGCTCGCTCCAGATGCCTCGAGCGGGTGGCGGATGGGACTTCTTCCCCGCCCGGATCCAGTGCTCCAGACGGTGGAGTTGCAGCAGGAGCGAAGCGGCGTAGGCGAGCGCCGCCACCAGCAGGGCCTCCAGCGGGTGGCCGGCGAGCTGCCCCAGGACCAGGGCGCCCGCGAGCAAGGCCACGAAGCGGCCGATCTCGGCAGCCCAAGGGTTCCCGCCCACGGTCAAGCCGAAAAACGGTAGCCGGAGCCACGCACCGTCTGCAGCACGTGGTCGTGGCCCGAGGGCTCCAGGGCCTTGCGCAGACGGCGGA
>CALMKJ010000153.1 GCA_937867305.1 uncultured Ectothiorhodospiraceae bacterium
CCCCCCCTCCCGCGCCCCCCCCCCCCCCCCCCCCCCGCCGCCCCCGCGCCCCCCACGTCCCCGTCAACATGCGCTGAGCCCTACTCGCCGGGTCGATCAGCCGCCGGCGCCGTCTAGACGCTCCAGCAGCCGCTCGAAGTACTCCTGCTGCAGCCGTAGGGAGCCGGCCCGGCCCGCGCCGAGGCGGTCGAGCAGCAGGCGCAGGCGGGCTGTCGCCGCAGTGCGTTCCTCTGGTCTTGTCGCCTGGAGGATGAGTGCCTCCGCCGAGCGCAGCTCCCCGAGGAGCCGCACCTCCTCGGGGGCGTAGCCCGCGTTCTTCAAGACCCGGTAGGCAACGCGCAGCTCCTCCGGGACCAGGGCGTCGTCGTCCAACTCCAGTGGGCGGCCGGCGCCGAGGAGATCCTCGAAGTCCCCGCGGGCGAGGGCCTCGGCGATCCGGGCCTCGGCGAGCTGGTCGAGTAGATCCATGCGAGGAGCCTATCGCACGATAAGGAGGGCGCCGAGGGGGTCGTCGGCGCGGAAGCCATGCGGGGTGTCGGGAGGCCCCGGTTCCTGGGCGCCTCCCGACACCCTCAGCCCTCACACCTCCGTTTGCTCGGCGATCTCCAGGGCGTCGTCGATCTCCACCCCGAGGTAGCGCACCGTGCTCTCAATCCGGCTGTGCCCGAGCAAGAGCTGCACCGCCCGCAGGTTCCGGGTCCGGCGGTAGATGAGCGTCGCCTTGGTCCGGCGCAGCGAGTGCGCGCCGTAGTCCCGCGGGTCGAGGCCGACGAGCGCGACCCAGCGCTTCACGATCCGGGCGTACTGCCGGGTCGAGAGGTGGGCGCCGCCGGAACGGCTCGGGAAAAGCGGATCGGTCGGGCCCAGCTTCGCCTGGGCGAGCCAGGCCTGGACCGCCTCCCGGGTCGGCTCGGTCAGCTCGAAGCGCACTGGCCGGCCGGTCTTCTGCTGCAGCACCGTGGCCCGGGGGAGGACGTGCGCGCCGTGGGCGACGTCGGCGACCCGCAGGCGCACCAGGCCACAGCCGCGCAGCTTGCTGTCGACCGCGAGGTTGAAGAGCGCCAGGTCGCGGACCCGGCCGGCCAGCTGCAGGTGGAGCCGGATGCCCCAGAGGTCCTTCAGCCTCAGTGGCGGCTTCTGGCCAATGAGTCGGCCTTTGTTCCAGGGGGTGCGGGCGGTCGTGGGCGTGGTGTCGGTCGAGTTGCGCATGGTCTGTCTCCGCGTAGGGTATGGGGAGACAGGATGCAATCCGCCTTCGAGACCCGCGCGTGGGCCACGGACAGGGGGCGGCGTCCCTCCTTAACCCGCACGCATGCCCGCCGCTCTTCGTCTGCGCAGACAGCCGCGTGAGGAGTGACCGGCCGTGACGTTTCTGGACTGGGGCGCCCTGGTGGTGGGCGGTGGGTTGATGACGAGCGGTGTGCGCGCCATCCGCCGGGGCGAGGCGTATGTCCCCGAGCGCCACGAGGGGGCGAGCGCGGTGCGCCTGGGCTGGCTCTGGCTCGGCCTGGGCGGGCTTTTCGTCGCCGGCGTGCTGCTCGATCTCGGGCCGGTGAAGGCGCTCTTCCGCCTGTTCCTCGAAGCGGCGAACTGAGGGGCACGGGGATGTCCCGGGCGAGTACAGCCCGGGGCTCGGCCGCAGTGCCACAGGGTGACCGGGTAACGGAGAAGACTCATGAGTACCAGAGTCGGAGAGAAGGTGGGCTGGAGTGTCGGCTGGGCAGGCGGGTTCCTCTGGGTCGGCATCCTGGCGGTGGTCTTCCTGGTCCAGGGCAACACGCTCGCGGGCGTTGGCGGCCTCGTG
>CALMKJ010000154.1 GCA_937867305.1 uncultured Ectothiorhodospiraceae bacterium
ATCCAGACCGGCCCCGGGCTTCCCGCCTGGAACTGGGACCGGGCGCGGCTCGGCTTCAGCGGGCCGGTGGAACGGGGAGGGGAGATCCGGCTCTGGCTCGTGCCGCCCGCCGGGAGCCTCCTCTGGCACCTGCTGGTGGCGCTCCTGCTGGTCGCGCTCGCGGGGCGGCTCGGCTGGCCGGATTCCCCGTCGCGGGGAGGGCGACGTGCGACGCCGGCGACGCCCCCGGGCGGCGCCCCCGTTCCCGGCGCAGCCCCCGCCCCCGCCGAAGGTCCCGCCGCCGCGGGGAGCTCGGCCTCCGTCGTACCCTCCGGGGCCCTCGCAGGCTCCGGGGCCCTCACGGTCTCGACGGTCCTCCCGGTCGGCGCCCTCGTGGCGCTGCTCGCCGCGGGCTTGGCGCTCGCGCCCGAGGCCCGGGCGGAGTTCCCGCCGCCGAAGCTCCTGGAGGACCTGCGGGTCCGCCTGCTCGCGCCACCCGAGTGCGCGCCCCGCTGCGCCGAGGCCCCGCGCATGGGGCTCGAGGTCGCGGGTGACGCCCTGCGTTTGGACCTCGAGGTCCTGGCGCTCGCCGACGTGGCGGTGCCGCTCCCCGGCGGGGGGACCCGCTGGGTGCCGCGGCAGGTGCTGGTGGACGGGCAGGCCGCGCCGGCGCTGGCCCGGGACGAGGCAGGCGTGCTCTGGACCCGGGTCGGCCCGGGCGGGCACCGGATCGTGCTGGAGGGGGCGCTGGCCGCCGCCCGCGCCGGGCTCGAGCTGACGCTCCCCCTGCGCCCGCGCCGGGTGGAGGTGCGCGCCGAGGGCTGGCGGGTGGACGGCCTCGGGCCGGACGGACAGCCCGAGGGGGTGGTCCGCCTGGTGCGCGAGCGTGCGGCCGAGGGCGCGGGCGACGCGCTGGCGCCCAGCGCGCTCCCGCCGCTGCTGCGGGTCGAGCGGACCCTGCGGCTCGGGCTCGAGTGGCAGGTGGACACGCGGGTGGTGCGCCTCTCGCCGACCGGAGCGGGGCTGGTGGTGGAGGTCCCCCTCCTCGCCGGGGAGGCGGTGACCAGCGCGGGCGTGCGGGTGGAGAACGCCCGCGTCGCCGTGAGCCTGGGCCCCAACGACCGGGAGCTCGGGTGGTCGTCGACGCTCGCCAAGGCGGACCGGGTGGTGCTGGAGGCGCCGGCCACGACCGAATGGACGGAGACCTGGCGTCTCGACGCCGGACCCACCTGGCACGTGGAGCCGGCGGGGCTCGCCCCCACACACCGCCCGGCGGGGGAGCGCTGGCTGCCCGAGTGGCGGCCCTGGCCGGGCGAGCGCCTGGAGCTCGCGATCTCGCGTCCCGAGGGTGTGCCCGGCCCGACCCTGACCCTCGACCGGGCGGCCCTCAAGGTGGTGCCGGGGCAGCGCTCGACCGACGCCGACCTGGGGCTCGTGGTGCGCAGCAGCCAGGGCGGGCAGACGGTGGTACGCCTGCCGGCGGACGCGGAGCTCCGCTCCGTGACGGTGGACGGGGTCGCCCAGCCGGTGCGCCAGGACGGTGACCGCGTGGTGCTGCCCGTGCATCCGGGTGAGCAGCGGATGTCGGTGGCCTGGCGCTCCCCGGTCGCGATGGGCAGCCGCTTCGAGACCCCACAGGTCGACGTGGGTCACCCGCTGGTCAACGCCGTCCTCACCGTGGAGGTCCCGCGCAGCCGCTGGGTGCTCCTCACGGGCGGGCCGGCGCTCGGGCCGGCGGTGCTCTTCTGGGGCGTGTTGCTGGTCTTCCTGGGGGCGGCCGCGGGGCTCGGGCGCCTGCGCCTGACGCCCCTCCGGACCTGGCAGTGGGCGCTCCTCGGGGTGGGCCTGACCCAGGCGCCGGCCTGGTCGGCCGTGCTGGTGGTGGGCTGGCTGCTGGCCCTCGGGGCCCGGGCCCGCGCCCCGGCGGACCTGCCCCGAGCGCGCTTCGACCTGATGCAGGTCGGCCTCGTGCTCCTGACCCTGACCGCGCTCGGGCTGCTCTTCGACGCGGTGCGCAACGGCCTTCTGGGCCTGCCCGAGATGCAGGTGGAGGGCAACGGCTCGAACGGGTACCTGCTGCGCTGGTACCAGGACCGGTCCGGTCCCGAGCTGCCCCGGGCGTCGGTGCTGAGCGCGCCGCTCTGGCTCTACCGGGCGCTGATGCTCGCCTGGGCGCTCTGGCTCGCCTTCGCGCTGCTCGGCTGGCTGCGCTGGGGGTGGGAGGCGTTTCGCACCGGTGGCCTCTGGCGGCCGTTCCGCGTGTTGCCGTGGCGGCGCCGGCCCCCGGAGGGGGCGAGCGGGTGACCCGGGGGGTGGCCAGGGGGGTGACGCGGGGGATGGCCCGGCGGGTGGCCCGGAGGGGTGACCCGCTCCACGGGGAGGCCCGCGTGTCAAGCCCCCGGGGTGTGATTCATCCACAGTCCGGGGGCGCCGCGAGGGGCGCGCGGGAAATGCGCGGCCGTCGCGGCGGGGCGTGTGGAGGAACTGCAGGAATGGTGACTCAACGTATTGAATGGAATGACGTTATCAAAAAAATGGTCGCGGATTCGTCAAACTGAAACGAAGCGAATTGTGACGCGGTTCACAGAGGCTTTCCGACAGACCATCCACAGAGTTATCCACAGGAATTGTGGACAGTTCCGGATTCCTCCGGCACCGGGGGAAATTACCCCGGTGACGTGTGAAATTACATGAAGTGTGAGGGAGGGTGAGGCGTCCCCGGCTACAGCCCCCGCGAGCGCAGCCACTGCTCGAGCATCATCAGGATCCAGAGCAGCTCGCCGTAGAAGACGGGTGTGTCGTTGCGGTGCAGGTCGATCGCCTTCTCGAGGAAATCGGGGCGGACGTAGGGTCGGCTGCGCAGGGCGAGCACGCTGTCGTAGGCCATCTCCTGCAGCGGGCGGTGGCTGGTGATCCAGACCGCGAACGGCAGCCCGAAGCCGTGCTTCTTCTTGGCCAGGGTCTCGGGCGGCAGGAACCCGCGCATCGCCTCCTTGTAGAAGTAGCGCAGCCGCCCGGGCTTGAGCTTCAGGTGGCTCGGGACCCGGCAGGAGAGCTCCACCACCGCGTCGTCGAGCATCGGGTAGACGACCTCGACGCCGGCCGCCTCGCACATGCGGTTGACCTTCACCAGGTCGTTGTCCTGGAGGGTCTTCTTCCAGTCGAGGAAGAGCATGCGGTTCACCGTGCTGGCGCCGGGCACGGCGTCCCAGAGCGCGTGCATCGCCCGGGAGGGCGCCCCGGTGTCGACGCTCGCCAGGAATTCGGGCTGGAAGATCTCGCCGAGCGGGTGGCGGTTGAGATAGCTGTAGGTGTCGAAGCGATCCGGAAGCCGGACCAGCGCCTGGCGCACGTAGCTCACGCCCTTCTTGAGGAGGGGGATGCGCTCGAAGAGGGGCACGCCGAGGAGCAGTGGCTCGAGGAGGCCCCGGCGCAGCGCCTCCGGCAGCCGGAAGTAGGCCTCGAACACCATCTGCTTGCCGTAGCGCTCGTTGCCGGCGAAGAGCTCGTCGCCGCCGTCGCCCGCGATGAGGCGGGTGACGCCGTCGGCGCGCGCCGCCCGGGCGCAGAAGTAGGCGGCGAGGGCCGAGGAGTTGCCGAAGGGCTCGTCACAGTGCTCGGCGACGGTGGTGATGGCGGTGAGCGCGTCGTCGGGCGAGACGATGACGTCGTGCTGCGTGGTGCGGAACCAGTCCGAGGTGATGTGCGCGTAGGGCAGCTCGTTGTAGCGCTCCTCGGCGAAGCCGACCGAATAGGTGTGCGCCGCCCCGGGCCGCACCCGCGCGAGGAGCCCGGCGACGGTGGAGCTGTCGAGCCCGCCGCTGAGGAAGGCCCCGACCTCGGGGAGGTCGCAGTAGCGGGTGACGTCGGTCTGCAGGTGCCCCAGCAGCTCCTCGCCGGCCTTGCGCAGGGAGGCCTCGAGGCTCCTCTGCCCCTGGCGGTCCCAGGTCTCGAGGAAGGTGGGCCGCCAGTAGGGCCGGACCTCCACGGCGCCCGGGCGGAAGGCGAGGTAGTGGGCGCCCTCGAGCTTCGTGACCCCGGCGTACACGGTGCCGGGGCTCGGGATCATGTGGAAGTAGAGGTACTGGAAAAGGGCGTCGTGGGAGAGCGCGCGCGGCACGCCGGGAAAGGCGACCACGGCATCTGCCGAGGAGCCGAAGGCGAGGGCGTCGCCGACCCGGGCGTAGTAGAGGTGGTGCTGGCCGATGCGGTCGATGGCGAGCAGGCCGGTCCGGGCCGAGGTGTCGTAGAGGGCGAGCGTGAAGGCGCCGCGCAGGTGCTCGAGCAGGCGCGGGCCCTCCTGGCGATACAGTCTCGCGGCGCGCACGGCGGGGTCCTCGGGCGCCGGGGTGCCGTCCGCCCAGTAGGGCCAGCCGGAGAGGGCGACCATCACGCCGTCGACCTGCGCGGTCCAGCGTCCGGTGACGGCGCTGGCGCCGTCGACGGCCGACTCGAGCCCCACGAGCGCCGGTGGCGCCTCGGCGGCCATCGCGGTGAGCCGTTCCCGGGTGGTCTCCGCCGACCCGCCCTCGAAGAATCCGCACAGCCAGTTCACGGTGTCTGGTCCCCCATGGTCCGTCCTGTCCCTCGCAACGTATCGGCCCCCCGGCGATTTCCCTCAGGTGGGCAGGGCCGCGGCGTCCGCGGGTGGTGCAGGCCCGCAGGCATGGCCCTGCTCGGCCTCCTCGCCGCCGGCTGCGCGGAGCTCTCCTACTACGCGGGCTCGATCTCCGGGCACGGGGCCCTCCTGGCCGCACGCCAGCCCATCGGGTGGCTCGTCTCCGACCCGGCGACCCCGGAGCGGCTCCGCGACCGGCTCGAGTATGCGTCGTCGGCGCGGGACTTCGCGAGCCGGGCCCTCGGCCTGCCCGACAACGGCAGCTACCGCACGTACGCCGACCTCGGCCGGCGCCACGTCGCCTGGGCCGTCGTGGCCACCCCGGAGTTTTCCCTGACGCCCCGGTCCTGGTGCTTCCCCGTGGCGGGCTGCGTGGCCTATCGGGGCTACTTCGAGGAGGCCGAGGCGCTGCGCTTCGCCGAGGGGCTGCGGGCCGGGGGGCAGGACGTCCACGTGGGCGGGGTGGCCGCCTACTCGACGCTCGGCTGGTTCGACGACCCCCTGCCGAGCGGGGCCGTGGAGTGGCCGGACGCCGAGCTCGCCGGGCTCATCTTCCACGAACTCGCGCACCAGGTCGCGTACGTGCGCGACGACACCGCCTTCAACGAGGCCTTCGCGGTGACCGTGGAGGAGGAGGGGGTGCGCCGCTGGCTCGCCGCGCGGGGCGCGGGGGATGCGGTCCGCGCGTTCGAGCAGTCGCGGGAGCGGCGCCGGGCGTTCCTGGGGGAGGTCTTCGCCGCGCGGGGCCGGCTCGCGGGGGTCTACGCCTCCGGCGCCCCGCCCGAGGCCATGCGGCGCGAGAAGGCGGCGGTGTTCGCGGACCTGCACGCGGCCTGCGGGCGGCTCGCGCTCACCGAGTGGGAACGGGCGCGCTATCGGCGCTGGTGCTCGGAGGCCCCGAACAACGCCCGCGTCGCGGCGATCTCCACCTATCACGAGCTGGTCCCCGCCTTCCGCGCGCTCCTCGAGCGGCAGGGCGGCGACCTTCCGGCGTTCTATCGCGCCGTGCGGGAGCTCGCGCGCCTACCCCGGGAGGAGCGGCGGGTGCGGCTGGTGGGCGATGGTGCCGTCCTCCTCCACCGCGGGGAACGGCAGGCCCATCCTGCGGCAGTAGTCGGCCACGTCGGGCTGGAGCCACTCCACGAGCGTCTCGTGGCGCAGGCGGGGGTCGAGACGGGGCGCGTCGTAGAGCCCGGCGGCGGCGCGCTGGCGCTGGGCCTCGTAGAGGAGGACGGCGGCGGCGACCGAGACGTTGAGCGACGGGACCATGCCCGCGAGCGGGATGAGCACGGTCGCGTCGGCCAGCGCCAGGGCCTCCTCGCTCACCCCCAGGAGCTCGGCGCCGAGCAGTAGCGCGGTGGGGCGCGTGTAGTCGATCGCGCGGAAGTCGGTCGCCCCGGGGGTGGGGTGCGCCGCGACGATGGCGTGCCCGCTCGCTTTCAGGTGGGCGATGGCGGTCTGCACGCCGGGGTGGGTGCGCACGTACACCCAGCGGTCGGTCCCGGCCGCCCGTCCCTGATGGGGCCGCAGCCGCGCGGATGGCCACACGGCGTGCGCCTCGAACACCCCGACCGCGTCGCAGGTCCGCAGGATCGCCGAGAAGTTGTGGGGCTTGTGGACGTTGTCCAGCAGTACCGTCAGGTCCGGCTGGCGGCGGTCGAGGACCTCCCGGGCCCGCAGGTACCGGTGCCGGGTCACGGGCCGGTCTTGCCGAGGGCCTCGAGGAGCTTGCCGTGCAGGCCCCCGAAGGCGCCGTTACTCATCACGACGAGGTGGTCTCCGGGGCGCGCGATCTCCACCAGATAGCCGATGATCGCCCCCAGATCCCGGAAGACCTTCCCCCGCGCCCCGAGCGCGGCGACCGCCGCCCCGGCGTCCCAGCCGAGGTCCGGCGGGGCGTAGAGCACCACGAGGTCCGCGACCTCGAGGGCCCGGGCGAGCTGGTCGCGGTGCACGCCGAGGCGCATGGTGTTCGAGCGCGGCTCGAGGACGGCGACGACCCGTGCGCCGCCCACGTGCCGGCGCAGGCCCTCCAGCGTGGTCCGGATGGCCGTGGGGTGGTGGGCGAAGTCGTCGTAGACGGTGACGCCGTTCACCCGGCCCCGGGCCTCGAGCCGCCGCCGCACGTTGCGGAAGCCCGCGAGGGCGGCGCAGGCGCGCGCGGGGTCCACCCCGGCGTGGCGGGCCGCGGCGATGGCCGAGAGGGCGTTCGCGACGTTGTGGTCCCCGAGGAGGTCCCACTCCACGCGCCCGGCCGGCTGTCCGGCCCAGAGGACCTCGAACCGGCTGCCGTCCCCGTCGAGGAGGCGCGCCTCCCAGCCCTTCGGGGTGCCGGTCTCCTCGACCGCGGTCCAGCAGCCCATGGCGAGCACCCGCTCGAGTGCGGCGTCACCGGCGGGGCGGATGATCCGCCCAATGCCCGGAACGGTGCGTACCAGGTGGTGGAACTGGCGCTCGATCGCGGCGAGATCCGGGAAGATGTCCGCGTGATCGTACTCGAGGTTGTTCAGGACTGCGGTCCGCGGGCGGTAGTGCACGAACTTGGACCGCTTGTCGAAGAAGGCCGTGTCGTACTCGTCCGCCTCGACCACGAAGCAGCGTCCGCCGCCGAGGCGCGCCGAGACCCCGAAATCGACCGGCACGCCCCCGATGAGGAAGCCGGGGTCCAGCCCCGCCTCGTCCAGGATCCGCGCGAGCATGCTGCTGGTGGTGGTCTTGCCGTGGGTGCCGGCGACGGCGAGGACCCAGCGCTCGCGCAGGACCTGCTCGGCGAGCCACTGGGGGCCCGAGGTGTAGGCCAGGCCCTGGTCGAGCACGTGCTCCACCATGGGGTTGCCCCGGGAGAGCGCGTTGCCCACCACGACCACGTCCGGCGCGGGCGCGAGCGCCGCCGGGTCCCAGCCCTCCGTGAGGGCGATGCCCGCGGCGGCGAGCTGGTCGCTCATGGGGGGGTAGACGTTGGCGTCGGAGCCGGTGACCCGGTGGCCGCGCGCGCGGGCGAGGAGCGCGACGCCGCCCATGAAGGTCCCGCAGATCCCCAGGATGTGGAGGTGCACCCGGCTACTCGGCGAGGGGGAACAGGGCGTCCTGGACGCTGATGGCGACCCAGTAGAAGACGATGGCGATCAGCACCCCGACGATGAGCGGCGCCGAGAGGGCGCGGCGCAGGACGTGCCCGGTGACCACCAGGCTCCAGATGACGAGGCCGAGCAGCGCGAAGGCCGGCAGGCCTGCGGTCGCCCCCGCGCTCTCGCCCTGCTCGTGGGCGAGCCACCAGGTGGGGACGATGGCGAGGAGGGCGATGAGGAATCCCGTTCCGCCGAGGGCGGAGAGGGTCTGGGTCAGGCGCGACTGGCGGCTCTGGAGGTAGAGCAGCGACGCGGTGAGCAGGGCGAGCAACGCGGTGTCGGTCACGCCGAGCGCGAGCGCGGCGAGCGGCGGCTGGTAGGCGAGCGCCAGCACGAAGCCCGAGAGGGCGTGCAGCGCGAGGGTCAGGTAGAGCAGGAACGGGGCGAGCGGAAGGTCCTGGGGACCCTTGCGCAGCAGGAGGATCTCGAAAAAGACGCGGATCAGTCGGTCCAAGGCCCGCACCCCCAGGATTGCCGGCGCCAGGCGGGGCGGCGGCAGGCCGCCATGATAACCCAAAGCCCGGGGCGCGCCCCACGCGGGGACAGGGGTGCGGCCCTCGCGGGGGGCACCCTCCGGGGCCTTCGCCCCGGGACGCGGCGGCAGGCCGGTATTGAGTGCCGCCGATCCGGCGCCTTAGGATACGGCCGATGCTCCCTGCCGCACCCCTGCAACTGCCGCGGCTCGTGGTCAACGCCGACGACTACGGCTATTTCGCCGCCGTGACCCGGGGGGTCCTGGAGACCCTCGACGCGGGGTCGGTCACGGCGACCGGGGTCCTCGCCAACGGACCGGCCCTCCCCCGGTACGCCGAGGCGCTGCGCGACCGTCCGGGGGTCGACGTGGGCGTGCACCTGAACCTCACCCTCGGCGAGCCCCTCACCGCGGGCCTGCGCGGGCGCCTCGGCGCGAGCGGCGGACGCTTCGCCGGGCGGGCGGGTCTCCTCGCGGCCCTGGCGACGGGGCGGTTCCCGCTCGCCGAAGTGGTGGCGGAGCTCCGGGCCCAGGTCGAGCGCTGCCTCGCCCTCGGGCTCGCCCCGCGCTTTTTGAACGGCCACGAGCACGTGCACATGCTCCCCGGCATCCTGCCCCGGGTGGGGGCGCTTGCCGCGGAATACGGCATCCCCCACGTGCGCTTCGTCACCCCCGAGTGGCGGGCCGGGGGCCTCGCCCCGGGATCGCTGGCACGCAGCGCCGTGCTGCAGGTCCTCGCGCTGCTCCAGCGCGGCTCGCGTCCCCGGGGTGGGCCGACCCTCCTCGGCGCCGGGGTGAGCGGGCGCCTGACGCGGGCGGCCCTGGAGGCGCGCCTCGCCCACCTGGCGCCCGGGCGGGACTACGAGCTGATGTGCCACCCTGGCTATCGGGACCCGGAGGAGGTGCGCGACCCCGCCCTGCTCGCCTTCCACGGCTGGGACGAGGAGCGCGAGCTGCTCACCGGCCCCGGGCTGCGGACGCTGTGCTTGGCCCGGGGCGTGCGCTTGGTGCGGTTCCGGGACCTGGAAGACGGCCCGGGCCGGTCCCGGGAAGACCCCATCGGGAGGACGCCATGAGCGAGTCGTCGTCAGCCGTGTCGCTGGTCCCTGGCGCGCCGGAGGGGGGACGCCGGCGCCTGAGCGTGGTCATTCCGGCGAAGGACGAGCGGGAGGGCCTCGAGGCGCTCCTCGCCGCGGTGTACGCGGCCCTCGGCGAGTGCGGCGGTCTCGAGCACGAGGTCATCGTCGTGGACGACGGCAGCCGCGACGGCACCTTCGAGCGGCTGCGCGAGCTGCAGCCGCGCCACCCCGGCCTGCGGGGGGTGCGGCTCAGCCGGAACTTCGGCAAGGAGGCCGCGCTGCTCGCCGGCCTGCGGGCCGCGACGGGCGACGCCGTCATCACCATGGACGCCGACCTGCAGCACCCGCCGGCCGTCATCCCCGAGATGGTGGCCCGCTGGCGGGCCGGGGCGAAGGTGGTCCACGGGGTCAAGAGCCGGCCCTCCGGGGCGAGGCGCCGCGACCGCTTCGCCTCCTCCGCGTTCAACCGCCTGATGCGCTACCTGGCCGGCATCGAGATGCGGCGCGCGTCCGATTTCACACTGCTCGACCGGGTGGCGGCCGACGTCGTCGTACGCGAGCTCCCGGAGCGCAGGCGCTTCTACCGGGCGTTGACCCGCTGGGTCGGTTTCCGCCAGGAGAGCGTGGTCTTCGACGTCCCGCCGCGGGAGCGGGGCAGCAGCGCCTGGTCCTCGGCGCGGCTGATGGACCTGGCCGCGACCGGCATCGTGTCCTTCACCAGCCTGCCGCTGCGCCTGGTGACCTTCCTCGGGCTCGCGACCCTGGTATTCGCGGTGGTCCTGGTGGCCGACACGCTGTGGTCCTGGTTCACGGGGACCGCGGTCTCGGGCTACGCGACCGTCGAGGTCACGCTGCTCTTCGTCGGCAGCGCGGTCATGATCAGCCTCGGCATCCTCGGCGAGTACGTGGCCCGTATCTACGACGAGGTGAAGGCCCGCCCCGGCTACGTCGTCGAGGAGGAGCTCGGCGGCGCGCCCCGGCCGGACTCCCCGTCGCTCCCGACCCCTGCCCAGGGTGGGTAGCGCCTGGCGGGGGGGCGGGCCGGCGGCGGGGGCCACGTCGGGGGCTGCGTCGGGGGCTGCGTCGGGGGCTACGTGCTCGCGCGGTTGACACGCTGGTGGCGCGGGCCCTCGGGGGGCGAGGCCTTCGCGGACGGCGAGTGGGCCGCGCTCGCCGCGCGTCTGCCGCTCCTCGAGGGTTGGTCGGCGGAGGACCTCGACCGCCTGCGGGTACTCGCCGGGGACTTCCTGCGGCGCAAGGTGGTCCAGGGCGCGGGCGGCCTCGAGGTCGACGACGCCATGCGCCGGCTCGTCGCGGTGCAGGCCTGCGTGCCCGTCCTGCACCTGGGGCTCGACTGGTACTCGGGGTGGGTGTCGGTCATCGTCTACCCGGACGAGTTCGTCGCCCGCCAGGAGTGGGTCGACGAGGACGGCGTGGCCCACGAGGTCGAGCGCGAGCTCTCGGGGGAGGCTTGGCCCGAGGGGCCGGCGATCCTCTCCTGGACGGACGTGGAGCTCGGGGCCGACGGCGAGGACTGGGGCAACGTGGTCGTCCACGAGATGGCCCACAAGCTCGACCTGCTGAACGGCGAGGCCAACGGCATGCCGCCGCTGCACGCCGGGATGTCCCGCTCCGCCTGGACCGCGGCCTTCTCGAGCGCCTTCGAGGACTTCTCGGAGCGGGTCGAGCGCGGAGAGGAGGTCCTCATCGACGATTACGCCGCGGACGACCCCGGGGAATTCTTCGCGGTGATGTCGGAGGCGTTCTTCCTCCACCCCCGGGACGTGCGGGAGGCCTACCCTGAGGTGTACGGGCAGCTGGAGGCGTTCTACCGCCAGGACCCGGGGCTGCGGCTAGGGCCATGAAGCGAGGGCCGTGAGGCAGGGGCCGCGGAGGTCCCCGACGCCGGGGGCCCCCGCAGTCCCGAAAGCTCCGCTCTCCCGGGGCCTCTCAGGCCTCCGGCACGTGGCGGTGCAGGTGGACCGGCTCCGCGGTGCGCTTGCGGACCTGGATGTTCAGCATCTCCACCACCACCGAGAAGGCCATCGCGAAGTAGATGTACCCGCGCGGGATGTGGAACTCGAAGCCCTCGCCGATGAGGGCGACGCCGACCACGATGAGGAAGCTGAGCGCGAGCATCTTCACGGTGGGGTGGGTGTCGATGAAGTCGCTGATGGGCTTCGCCGCGACCATCATCACGAGGACCGCGACGACGATGGCGAGGACCATGATCGAGACCTGCTGCACCAGGCCGACCGCGGTGATGACCGAGTCGAGGGAGAAGACGATGTCGATGAGGGCGATCTGGACCAGCACGGCCCCGAAGCTCGCCGCCTGCACCGCCTTCGGGCCCTCCTCCTCCCCCTCGAGGCTGTTGTGGATCTCCAGGGTCGCCTTCGCCAGCAGGAACGCGCCGCCGCCGATGAGGATGACGTCGCGCCAGGAGACCTCGTGCCCGAGGACGGCGACGATGGGTGCGGTCAGACTCATCAGCCAGGTGAGCGAGAGCAGGAGCGCGATCCGGCTGCCCATGGCGAGCCCGAGGCCGAGCACGCGGGCGGACTGCCGGCGCTCCGGGGGCAGGCGGCCCACCAGGATGGAGAGAAAGATGATGTTGTCGATTCCGAGCACGATCTCGAGGGCGGTCAGCGTCAGGAGCGCGACCCAGGCCTCGGGTTGGAGAAGCCAGTCCATGCGGGGCACCTGTCGGTTGGGTTCCGGCCTGATAGTCTAATACGCCGCCGGCTCGATGACGGGCGCGGGGGCAGAGGGGAGGAGGGCACAGTGAAGATAGAGACGATCGCGATCCACGGCGGCTACGCGCCCGAGCCCACCACCCGGGCCGTGGCCGTGCCCATCTACCAGACCACCTCCTACGCCTTCGACGACACCCAGCACGGGGCCGACCTCTTCGATCTCAAGGTCCCGGGCAACATCTACACGCGCATCATGAATCCCACCACCGCGGTGCTCGAGCAGCGCGTGGCGCAGATGGAGGGGGGAGTGGGGGCGCTCGCGGTGGCCTCGGGGATGTCCGCGATCACCTATGCCCTCTTCACCCTCGCCGAGGCGGGCGACAACATCGTCACGACCTCGCAACTCTACGGCGGCACCTACAACCTCTTCGCGCACACCTTCCCGCGCTTCGGGATCGAGGCGCGCTTCGCGGACTACCGGGACGTCGCGGGCATCGGGCGGCTCATCGACGGGCGCACGAAGGCCGTCTTCTGCGAGTCGATCGGCAACCCCGCGGGCAACGTGGTCGACTTCGGGGCGCTCGCCGAGGTGGCGCACGCGCGCGGCGTCCCGCTCATCGTGGACAACACGGTGCCCACGCCCTACCTCTGCCGGCCCCTCGAGCACGGCGCGGACGTGGTGGTGCACGCCCTCACCAAGTACATGGGCGGACACGGCACCACGCTCGGGGGCGCCATCGTCGACGGCGGCCGCTTCCCCTGGGCCGAGCACCGGGAGCGCTTCCCGCGCATGAGCGAGCCGGACGCCTCCTACCACGGCGTGGTCTACACGGAGGCCTTCGGGCCCGCGGCCTTCATCGGCCGCGCGCGGGTGGTGCCGCTGCGGAACATGGGCGCGGCGATCTCGCCCTTCAACTCCTTCCTCATCCTGCAGGGGATCGAGACGCTGCCGGTGCGCATGGACCGGCACTGCGAGAACGCGCTCGCGGTGGCGCGCCACCTGCAGGACCACCCGCGGGTGAGCTGGGTGCGCTACGCGGGGCTCGCGGACCACCCCGATCACGGCGTGCTGCGGCGCTACATGGGCGGGCGGGCCGCGAGCATCCTGAGCTTCGGGATCCAGGGCGGGGCGCCGGCCGGCGCCCGCTTCATCGACGCCCTGAAGCTGGTCGTGCGCCTCGTGAACATCGGGGACGCGAAATCGCTCGCTTGCCACCCGGCGACCACGACCCACCGCCAGCTCTCCCCCGCGGAGCTCGCCCGGGCGGGGGTGACGCCCGACCTCGTGCGGCTCTCCATCGGCATCGAGCACATCGACGACATCCTCGCGGACGTCGACCAGGCCCTCGCCGCGGCGTAGGGCGACGGGGCTCAGGCAGCAGAGCTGCCGGTCAGACGGAGAGCTGCCGCCTCGGCGGAGAGTGGCGGCTCAGGCGGAGAGCTGCTGGTCGGCCACACCGCGGAAGGCGGCGGCGGAGGCCTCGCGCAGGGGGGCGGGCTTGCCGAGGGCCCAGCCCTGGGCGTAGTCGACGCCGAGGTCGGCGAGCGCGTGCAGGGTCTCGCGGTTCTCGACGAATTCCGCGATCGTGCGGATCCCCATCCGGTGACCCACCTCGTTGATCGCAGCGACCATCGCCCGGTCGTAGGGGTCGTGGAGCATGTCGCGCACGAAGCTGCCGTCGATCTTCAGGTAGTCGACGGGGAGGTTCTTCAGGTAGGCGAAGGAGGACAGTCCACTGCCGAAGTCGTCGAGCGCGAACCAGCAGCCCATCGCCCGCAGTTCCCGGATGAACTGCGAGGCGGTCGCCTGATTGGCGATGGCGGCCGTCTCGGTGATCTCGAAGCACACCGTGTCGTGGGGCACGCGGAAGCGTTCGAACTGCTCGCGGATGAAGGCGAGGAAGTTGTCGTCGCTCAGCGTCGTCCCCGACAGGTTGATGCTGAGCAGCACGCCCTCGAGGCTCGGCTGGCTCGAGAGCCAGCGGAAGCAGTGGTGCACCACCCAGCGGTCGATGGCCGGCATCAGGTTGTAGCGCTCGGCCGCCGGCAGGAACGCCGCCGGGGAGACCAGCTCGCCGCGCTCGTCGCGCATGCGCACCAGGATCTCCACCGAGTGCCGGAGGTTGTCCTCGGTCTGCACCGCGACGATGTCCTGGCAGAAGAGCTCGAGCCGGTCCTCGCCGATCGCCTGGGTGATCCGCGAGACCCACTGCATCTCGCCGTGGCGGCGCGCCAGGTCGAGATCGGAATCCTGGTAGAGGTGGATCCGGTTGCGCCCCAGGTCCTTCGCGGCGTAGCAGGCGACGTCCGCCGCGCTGAGGATGCTGCCCACCGTCTCGCGCTCGCCCGTCACCGCGACGATGCCGATGCTGACCCCGATCTCGAACGTCTTGTCCTCCCACAGGAACCGGTAGTCGCGCACCGAGGCGCGCAGGGCCTCGGCGATCTCGATCCCCTGGGGCAGCGGACAGCCCTCGAGCAGCACGCCGAATTCGTCGCCCCCGAGGCGGGCGAGGGCGTCGGACTCGCGCAGGCGCCCGTGCATGAGCGCCGCCAGCTGGCGCAGGAGATCGTCGCCCACGGCGTGTCCGCAGGTGTCGTTGACGATCTTGAACTGGTCGAGGTCCATGTAGAGGCAGACGTGCTGGCGCGACTCGCTCTGCGCGACCGTCAGCGCGTGGGCCAGGCGGCTCTCGAACTCCCTCCGGTTGAGGAGCCCGGTCACGTTGTCATGGCTCGCCTGGTAGGCGAGGCGCCGCGCGAGGCTCCGGGTCTCGGTCACGTCGCGGAACACCAGCACCGACCCGAGCGCATCCCCGCGGGGGTCGCGGATCGGGGTGACCGTCTGGGTCACCGAGAACTCCTCGCCGTCGCGCCGGCGCAGCAGCTGCGGCTCCCGGGTCTGCAGCGCGAGCTCCACCTGGCAGGCGGTTTCCCCCAGCCCGCCGAAGGGCTCCCGGGTGGCCTCGTCGAGCAGGGTGTAGACCTTCCCCAGGGGTTGGCCCTTCGCCTCTTCCAGGCCCCACCCGGTCAGGCGCTCGGCGCTCGGGTTCAGGTAATCGACGCAGCCGCAGGTGTCCGTGGTGATGACGCCGTCGCCGATCGAATGCAGCGTGACCTGCGCGCGCTCCTTCTCGCGCAGCAGCTCCGCCTCGGCGCGCAGGCGGTCGCCGGTCTCGGACGCGAGCTCCCGGTTCACGCGCGAGACGCGCTCGAGCAGTCGCGCCCGGTCGCTCGCGAGGGCGAAGGAGCGCAGCACGGTGCGCTCGAAGCTGCCCGCGACGGAGAACAGCACCACCCCGAGGATGAGCAGCATCACGCCCATGCTGACGAGCACGGCCTCGGGGGCGAGCAGCGAGCGCACCGCGAGGGGCAGGAGGCAGGGCACGAGGAACGCGGTGTAGGCCGAGCCGACCGCGCCGTTGTTGGAGACCCCCGCGGTGGCGACGCCCACCAGCATGGCGTAGACGAGCAACTGGTAGGACAGGGGCCAGCCGAAGTCGAGAAAGAGGGCGAGCGACCCCCAGGCCACCCCGGCGGCGAGCGCCCCGAGCCGGTAGGCGGCGAGCCAGCGTCCGCTCAGCTGGTGGGCCGGTTTCTGGCGCCGGAATGCGGCGAACAGCCAGAGCCGGAGTACCGTGATCAGCGTCAGCGTCACCCACCAGGCGAGCAGCGGCAGGGCGGGCCCCGGACCGGCCAGCACGCCTGCGGTGACCGCGGCGATGAACACGCTGGCGAGGAGCGGGGCGGGGGACTGGGCGAAGAGGAGTCGGACCTGCTCCGGACGAAACTCGGCAGGGTCCCGGCGGGTCGCCGAGGACGGCGTCGTCTCCGGCAACGGTCGAACGGGCTCGATTGCGGGTGCGGCCATGCGCCGGTGGGGCCGATCCAACCTCGTCGTGGTCAACAGGCCCTTGCCCCGTCGCCGCCCGGGGGCGGACTCGGGGTCTCTCGGGGGTCCGCGAGGTGCTTGCCTCGCCCCGGTCTTATCGGCCCTGCCCGAGGGTCCTTTAAGTTGGGGTGCGCCGGCGGGCTCGCGGCCGGGCCGAGGCCCTATACTGTGCGGGCAGCCGCCAGAGGCGCCCGCCCGCACGGCGCGGGCGGCGCCCATCGAGGCTCCCATCGACTCGTGATGCCAGCTATCCGGTCCATCCGGCCGCGCTCCTTCCTCACCCTGGTCTTCGTCGGCTTCCTCGCCGTCGCGCTGCCGCTGCTCGTGGCGATCCTGTTCGCCTCGCTGCAGGTGGAGCGGCTTGCGAGCCAGAGCGAGCGGGCGGTGTACCGCACCGTGCAGCTCACCCACGGGGGCCGCAATCTCGTGGAAGAGCTCACCGGGATGGAGCGCAACATGCGTCAGTACCTGGTCCTCAAGGACGAGGCGCGGCTCGCGGCCTATGACAAGACTCACGCGGAGCTCCAGGGCACGGTGACCTACATGCTGGCGCTGGAGGAGGACCCGCCGGCACGCCAGCGCCTGTACGAGCTGGCCGAGCGCGAGCGGCGCCTGTTCGAGACCCTGCGCGGACAGCGTCTCGACACCGCGGCCAGCGAGGCCGCAGTGGCGGAGTTCGTGCCCCTCGCCGAGCTGGCGCGCCAGATCCTGTCCGAGGCCAATGCCAGCGTGGGGCAGGGGGTGGAGGTCCTGCGGCAGATGGCCGGTCAGTCCCAGCGCTTCCTGGTCTGGCAGGCCGCCGCGCTGGTGCCCCTCGTGGTGGGTCTGGCGGCGCTCTTCCTGTTTCTCATCGCGCGCCCCCTCGGGCAGCTCGACCACGCCATCCGCCTGCTGGGCGACGGCGAGCTCTACACCCCGATCCAGGTGCGCGGTCCCCAGGACCTGGAAACCCTCGGGGAGCGCCTGGAGTGGCTGCGCACCCGTCTGCTGGAGCTCGAGGAGGAGAAGAAGTCGTTCCTGCGCCACGTCTCCCACGAGTTGAAGACCCCCCTGACGGCCCTGCGCGAGGGCGCCGAGCTGCTGGCCGAGCAGGTCGTCGGGCCGCTCACCGAGGAGCAGCGTGAGGTCACCGACATCCTCCACAACAACGCCCTGCGCCTGCAGAAGCTCATCGAGGACCTGCTCGCCTTCAGCCGCATGCCCGACGTGCGCAGTGCCGAGATGCGCCGGGAGCCGGTGCGCCTGGACCAGCTCGCCCGCTCCGTCGTGACCGACCACCGGGTGGGGGCGCTCGCCCGGGGACTGCGCTTTCGCCTGAGCGTCGACCCCATCACCGTGCAGGGGGACCGGGCGCGGCTGCGTGCGATCCTCGACAACCTGGTCTCGAACGCGGTCAAGTACTCGCCCCGCAGCGGGAAGATCGACATCCGGGTGGGCGAGGACACCGATGGCGTCGCCCTGGAGGTCCACGACGAGGGGCCGGGCATCCCGCCGGAGGACCGCCCCCGGGTCTTCGACGCCTTCTACCAGGGCCGGAACCAGCCGGGCGGCCCGGTGCAGGGAACCGGGCTCGGTCTTGCCATCGCGCGGGAGTGCGCCATTGCGCACGGCGGAGAAATCCGCATCATTGACGATCCGGCCCCCGGGACTCACCTCCGGGTCACCCTTCCTTCGGCGCTCGTCACCGCCAGGGCCCCATGAGACCCAGAATCGCGCTCGCAGCCGCACTGGTGGCGCTCCCCACGTTGGGGGGCTGCGCCGCAGCGGGTGTTCCCGTCCCGTCGCCGGTCGTGCCTGAGGTGCTGCAGGGGGAGGTCTGCTCCGAGGACGTGGCCGACGCGCTCGCCTACTTCGCCCGGCTGCGCGCCATGAAGCGCCCGGAGCTCCAGAAGGAGGCGGAGCGGCTGCGGGCCGCGTCGCCCGCCGAGCCGAGCGGCGAGCAGCGCATGCAGTCGGCCCTGCTCCTGGCGCTGCCGGGCGGGCCTGCGGTGGACGAGCGGCGTGCGCTGGCGCTCTTGCAGGGCGAGCGTGCCCGGACGACGCAGCCCGAGGTGCGCCACCTCTGCCAGCTGCTCGAGGCCCTGCTGGGCTCGGCGCTGGAGCGCGACGCGCGCCTGCACGCCGCGGCGGAGGAACAGAAGGAGAATCGTCAGCGGGTCGCGACGCTCGAGCGTGACCTGAAACAGGCGCAGTCCCGTGGCCGGGAGCTCGAGCAGCGGATTTTCCACCTGCACCGGCTGCTCACCCGGGAGCAGACGGAAGGCGCCGAGCGTCAGCGCCAGCTGGAGGAGCTGCGCAAGATCGAGAGCAGCCTGGAATCGCGCCGCGGCGTGCCGCCCGCCACGCCGGCGCCTGACGCGCCCTCGGCGTCCCCCACGACCCCCTTGCCCCGCCCCCATGAGCCCGAAGAAAGGCAAAGTTCTCCTGGTCGATGACGACCCGGACGTCCTGAAGCTGCTGGAACTGCGGCTGAAGGCCGCCGGCTTCGAGACGGTCACCGCGGCGAGCGGGGCGGAAGCCCTCGCCCGGCTCGAGGTGGACCGGCCGCAGGCGGTGCTGACCGACCTGCGCATGGAAGGCATGGACGGGCTGGAGCTCTTCGAGGCGATCCACGAGCGCCGACCGGCGCTGCCCGTTCTGATGCTGACGGCCCACGGGACCATCCCGGACGCGGTCGCGGCCACCCGCGGCGGGGTGTTCGCCTTCCTCACCAAGCCCTTCGACGGGCGCGAGGTGATCGAGCAGGTGGAGCGGGCGATCCGGGTCAGCGGCGGCGCCGGCGAGGAGGTGGTCCCCTGCGACGAGGGACAGGAGTGGCGGCGGGAGCTGGTGACCCGCAGTCCGGTGATGGAGGAGCTGCTCTGCCAGGCGCGGCTGGTGGCGGACAGCGGGGCCAGTGTGCTCATCCGCGGGCCGAGCGGCACCGGCAAGGAGATGCTCGCGAAGGCGATCCACCGGGCGAGCGAGCGCCGCGACCAGGCCTTCGTGGCCTTCAACTGCGCCGCGATCCCCGAGCCGTTGATGGAGTCCGAGCTCTTCGGCTATGCCAAGGGGGCGTTCACGGGGGCGGCCCGCGACACGCCCGGGCTCTTCCAGGCAGCTCACGGGGGCACCCTCCTGCTGGACGAGATCGGGGACATGCCGGCCTCGCTCCAGGCGAAACTGTTGCGGGTGTTGCAGGAGCGGCAGGTCCGACCGGTGGGGAGCACCCGGTCCGCGCCGGTGGACGTGCGGGTCATCTCCGCGACCCACCGGGACCTCGAGGAGGAGGTCCGGGCAGGGCGGTTCCGGGAGGACCTCTTCTACCGCCTGAACGTGGTGGTCCTCGACATCCCCCCCCTGGCGGACCGCCGGGAGGACATCCCCCTGCTTGCCTCTCACTTCCTCTCCCGGCTCCGGGGGGCGAGCCGCAAGCAGGTCGAAGGTTTCGCGCCGGACGCGATGGAACTGCTGGTGAGCGCCCCGTGGCCGGGCAACGTGCGCCAGCTGGCCAACGTCGTGGAGCAGGCCTTCGCCCTCACCACGACCCCGCTGATTCCCGCGACCCTGGTCCAGAGGGCCCTGCGCTCCCAACCGGCGGATCTCCCGTCTCTGGAGGAGGCGCGGGCGGATTTCGAGCGGGAGTATTTGAGCCGCCTGCTCAAGATCACTCAGGGCAACGTGAGTCAGGCCGCCCGGCTGGCGGACCGCAACCGCACCGACTTCTACAAGCTGTTGCGTCGGCACCAACTCGACCCGGCCCTGTTCAAGCCCGCGGATGGACTTGACGATACCTGACGTGTTAACTTGCAGCGCTAAGCTTGCCTGCACGCTGGAAGCTGTATATTCTTTAGGCCGGTAGTCGCACTATCGGAGTTGTGCCGGGGGGCTGCAGGCCGCCGTTTGGGGTTGGGTCTGCGAGGTCGCCTGTGAGTCCGGGCGACGGACGACGGCGGCTGCTTCCGATGGTGAAAGTTTTCTACATCTGGGAACGGAGCATACAAATGCATAAACATCTGATGGCGATCAGCGTTCTGGCCGCTTCCATGCTGGCCGTCGGCACGGCGGGCGCGCAGCAGCTGCCGGGTTATGCTTATGACACGTACGGTAAGCCGGCGAAGGACACCTGGGGCGAGTGCGTGAAGAGCGTCTACCGCCAGAAGGATGCGTACCCGGAGTGCGAGGCTGCCAAGAAGGTCGAGAGGATCAAGGACAAGGCGGTGCTCGAGGGCAATCTGCACTTCGACTTCGACAAGTCCCAGCTGAAGCCCGCCGGCAAGCAGATCCTGGACGACCTCCTGGCCCGC
>CALMKJ010000155.1 GCA_937867305.1 uncultured Ectothiorhodospiraceae bacterium
GGCTGCTCGGCTGCGAGCGTGGGGTCGTATCTCACGTCAGTCGAATCCCCTGTCATCGGAAGGAGTCTCATGGAGGTATGGGGCACGGGTCGCCGTGTCATGAGGCTCGGCCTCGTCGGCAGTCGGCCAGTTTCGGACCCAGAGACAGCGATCACGCCCCCGGGGAAGAGTCGGCGGCTCGCGTGCGACCGCTACGGCGCCAGCCAGTTCTCGATGTGTAGCCCGGGGACGCGCGAAAACTCCCGAACATTGTCGGTGACGACCGCAAGCCCCAGTGCAAGGGCATGCGCGGCGATCAGCACGTCGTTTGGCCCGATCGGCGTGCCCTGCCGCTCAAGATGTTCACGCAGCTCCCCATAGCGGCGGTCTGCCGGCTCCTCGAACGGCAGGACTTCCAGAGCCGCGAGCACCGCCTCCAGCTGCGCGGTCAATCTGGGGGATCCGCATTTGGCCGCCCCGAAGCGCAGTTCACTTGCGACGATGATGCTCGTGCAGACGCTTCCTTCCCCTTCCCGGATCAGCCGCTCCGCTATCCGGCCCTGCGGGTGGCGGATCAAGTCGGAAAGGATGTTCGTGTCGAGCAGGAAGCGGGCGGCCACGATCAGAGGTCGATGTCGTCGAGTGGGAGCAATCCCGCGTCGACGTCCGGGAAGATTTCATCGAGCGGCTGTAAGGTTGCCAACAAGGCGATCAACCCGCCCTTACGCGCCGGCTCCACGATCAGCCGATCGCCTTCCTTGCGAACGATCGCCTCATCGCCGTCGAGCTCGAACTCCCGGGGAATGCGAAGCGCCTGATTGCGCCCGTTGCGGAACAGGCGAACATGTCGTTCGGATTGCATCGCCGGGCCCTCCCTGCGGCCTATGCCTCAGCATAGGCCGCAGGGCAGGGAGAGTCAACGACCCGGAATCACCCCGCCCACCGCGGCGGGTTGGCCATCACAGGACTCACCGGCAGCGAGCACTTCCGGCCAGGAGCGGCCCTCCGAGGGACCCTGCCCGAACGGCAGCGGTCCCTGATTGCGGACACGCTCTCGCTCTGCCCACGCCCTCGGCGCTAGCTCTTTAGGCGTCAGCTCTGGATTTCAACCCGACCTCAGGGCGACTGGCCGCAACCCCCTCTGTACCTTGCATCGGAACTACCCGCCTCAGATCCTAATCGACAGCCACTTCGGCCTGTCACAGGCGGCACCACCGTTCCCGTTTCTGTTTGGATTAGGGCTAGGCCCCACACGCCCGCACCCCCTCACGCCATACGGCTACCTGTCTCCGGATGGAAGGAGCGGACAGTCATCCGGCTTGAAAACCGGCTGATTAGCCGACGCGCCCTTCTGGATGCTCCTCTTGATATCGCTGAGAAGTACTTTGGAGGGCCTCTCGTCCACAACGCGACCTGTGTAGTCGGAGCCGTTCTGGAACTGCCGGATCGCGGCACGTGTGCAAGCACCGAGCTGGCCGTCAGCGGGCACCCAGGTATAACCGAGATCCCGAAGCCCTTTCTGGACGGGTCGAACGAGGGTGGTCTCTTCTGCGCTGAGCGACTTCTCAAGCCCGCATACGCCTTTCGTTGAAGACCGCGGATCTCCTGACTGGAGCCAACGACGGAAAGCAACGTTTGCTTCTGCCGGGGAGACCAACCCCTCGAGCCCGCGCCCATCTTTCATGGCAGACAGCGACTCTCCCGATGGAGGCTGAGAGCAGACGAGAACTTCACCGCTGTCGGCATCCTCGACCCAGAATATGTCAATCAGCTGTCCGCAGCTCACGCGCTCCGTCTTCAGTCGATAGAGCCGACCTGGCAGGAGCTCCAGGTCGGCGAACGTCCCCTCGTAGGGGATGTAGTCCTTCAGGACGGCGTCGTAGCTCAGGCTGTGGCGCCCCGGGGCCAACTCGACGGCCCTGTCGTGGACGTCGCGGCCATCGACCGTCACGTTGACCTTCTTGTCCAGTTCCAGTCTTGCCGGTTGCGATGGGCGCCGATCGAGGTCGCCCGCAGGGGCCGGCTTCGCATTCACCGGCAACCCGGCGTCGGCCGGCACCAGGGAACGCATGGGTCTGCACGGACCGCCCCCATGGACCACCCATGGCTGCGAGACGAAGACCGCATGGTCTCGCTCGTCATAGCCAACGCCGATTTGCTTGACGTCCTCAACCGCTTCCTTGTCGCGACAGGCGTCCCACGTCATGGCTTCAAAGAGCCCCAGCGTAAAGTAGTCTGCAAGCAACACCGCGCCGGCCAATACCGGTCGCGACGAGCGGCTGGCCCGGTATTGGTAGATGTCGTAGGTCCGTCCCTCGGCTGAGCCCAAGCGCCAGAGGCGCTTGCCGAGGATTGTCTCCACCACCTCACGCGGCTGCCCTACCTCGACCGCGTTGACCCCCGGCTCACTGACGCCGATCAGCGCCGAGGTCGCAGTGCAGCCTGACAGTACCACGACGGCCGCGGCCGACCCCCAGGACGCCCATGGCCTCGCTAGGGGGCTTGTCGCGCTTCTTTCGCAGCCTTCGCGGCGGGGCTGTGCTGTGAACCTGGAGACCGACTGGACGAGCTGGCTGAGTGCCATCTTTCACTCCTGCCCGTCGTTCCCCGACTGAGGGAGAAGTTGCATTACCGGCGCCCACTTGGGGATGGCCCGCTCGATGTCGACCCGAAGTTGCTCGGAGGGCATCTCGTCTACAACGCGCCCGCGGTAATCCGAACTGGACTGAAAGTCCCGGATCGCCGCGCGCGTCCATCTCCCAAGTCTCCCGTCGGCAGGCACCCAGATATAACCGACCTTTCGAAGCCCCTCCTGTATTGAACGGATGAGGGCAGCCTTCGAGGGGCTTGACGGCTCAGGTCCAGGCTCGTCCTCGAAGTTCGGCGCATGGGCTCTCGCAGCAATCATGCGGCGATCCGGATCTGGAGAGAACGACCCCATTGCGACCTCACGCTCACTTAGCACAACGCGGCTCTTATCGCGGACCGGCTCCGCCCCCATCACTGCAATCGTGAGCGGGCCGGCACCCGCGCCCTCTCGTAGCCTGGCGACCACGCCACGCGCAAGCCCGTCCATCGCACTCGATTCCGTGAGCGGCACGACGAACAACCCATAAACAACTCCCGCTCCGAGTATCGTGCCCTCTGCCTTGGAGCTGACACGACTCAGCGGCATCGCGGTCTTTAGGTCGAAAATAAATGCGAGATTGCTCACCCCACCCGTTTCCTTCGCCGCGCCCCAAAAACCCAGATAGAACGTCATGAAGCCTTTGAGCTCACCGCTCTCCTGCTGCTGCGTGCCCACCAGCACGAGATAATCGGCTGCGGTCTGCTCGCGGACCCTGGCGCACGCCGGTTCGGTAAGCAATCGCGAAAGGCGCTCGTCATCATCGAGGAACGCGGCATCGGCGAAGACCTGAGGGTCGACGACTGTAATGGCGCCGTCCTCACTGCGGATGGCGTCACTGACCTCCTCGAGGAATTCTCGTCGGGCCGCCGTCACAAGGACGAGAGCGGGATCGAGGGCGACCTCTGCAGAGTCCCAGACCCGCGCACTCGGCTTGTAGGGGACGACGACGCACCCACTGCTGAGCGAGGCTGCCAGCAGCAGAAGCAACCCGTAGACGAGGGACACGCAGCGCCGTCGGTTGTGCATGGAGCAGAAGTCCTCAGGGCCTCCTCGTTCCCCGCACGAGGCGGCCTTCGGTGTCATCGGAGACCCACTGGAAGGTCTGGTAGTTCGGCCCGGTCGTTCGACTGCAGCGCAACGAATAACGGTGAGCCGGCTTGAGCTCGACGTCGGCGGCTGCCTCACGCCCTGCGAAACCGCTCGGCTCGATCATCACGCTCACGCCGTACCCGCAGAACCATTCGAGCTTATAGGTGCCTGGCAGGAACTCGACGTGCGTGTAATCACTGTGGGTGATCTGCCGCTCATTGATCCGGACCGCCATGGCATCCCCAAGCGCGAGCGTCGCCAACTCGGCCGCCGGGCGAGCCGGGCCTCGGTAGAACTTGTACGTATGCTCTTGCGGATACTCGTGGGTGGCACAGGCCGCCAGGAGGAGAGCCGAGCCAAAGACCGTGGCCCAGCGGCGGCGTGCTCGGTGGGTATGGATGAGCGCAGCAGCCTTCATCGAACGGTTTTCCAGGAATCCGGACAACCCCGCCCTTTCCCACGCCTTTACGAGCGTGGGGAGGCCAGACCGCTGCCCGAGGTTCGGCAAACGGCGCATACCAGGGTATGGATAAAGCATAGGTGGCCCGCGCGTCCCTGGCGAACGCGACCCAGTTCAGGGCGAATGCCCGTTTGCGCTTGCTACTGGGACGTAGGGGGGTGGCGGGGAGAGACCGATTTGGGTCGACTGCCGCAGCCCGAGGTTGCCCCCGTCAGACTCTGTGAGACACTGAGGACGTTCGGTGCGCCTCGTCGCGTGCCGTCGGCATCGACCTCGACCCACAGGAGCCCGTCATGTTCCAGATGCTGCAGAATCCCCTTGCGTTGGCTGGCCGTCTGTTGATGGCCGCGCTCTTCCTGCCCGCGGGCATTCACAAGGTCACCGGGTTCGCGGGGACCGTGAGCCACATCTCGTCGGCCGGGCTGCCCATGCCGGACGTGGCTGCGGTGCTCGCCGTGGTCGTCGAGATCGGGGGTGCCGCGGCGCTGATCCTGGGCTACCGGACCCGGCTGGCCGCCGTCGCCCTCGCGGTCTTCACGCTGGTGGCGTCGTACTTCTTCCACAAGTACTGGGCGATGCCGGCCGACCAGCAGACGGTCCAGCAGCTCCTATTCTTCAAGAACATGGCGGTGGTGGGCGGCCTGTTCACGATCGCCGCCTGGGGCGCGGGCGCCTGGAGCGTGGACGGTCGGCGCAAGGGCTGAGCCCACTGGTGGTACGGCATCGCTCCTCCAGGGGCGATGCCGACCGCGACTCGGTCAGAAATCACCCCCGAGCCCGAGGCGCACGTACGTGCGCTCGAAGGCGTAGAGGTCGAGATTGGAATCCCGATCGACGTGCCCCAGCTGCAGGCGGGGCGTCAGCCTCCAGAAGCGGATCCTGCGGTTCGCGACGTCCAGCTGTGCCTTCTTCTCGACGTCGCGTCGCGTCTCGGAAAAGATGGGGTCGGGCGCCCGGTAACGGCTGACCGCCCCGGACAGAAGCATTCCCACGATCCATCCCCCGACGAGCTCCTTCACATACCTGCCGGCACACTGGGCCTGCAGGTAGGAGTAGGCTTCCTCCTCCGCATCGTTCCTCACGAGGCCGAGCAGCGCTTCCCACCTGGACGTGGACGAAGGGGAATAGAAGCCCTGCGCGTGCGCGGCGCCCTGCCAGGCCGAGAGGTAGGGGTAGTCGTGGTAATGGAACTGGTACGCGGCGACCCCGATCTTGACTGCCGCGTCCTCTCGCACCTGGTGATAGTCACTGACCGCCGCCAGCGCCCCCTCGTAGAGGCGATCCCCCCCGTAGCTGCTTGCGTGCCCGCCGGCCTGGAGCGTCACCGTGCGATCGGGAAGATGAAAGTTCCGGCCCGCAGTGAGTTGCAGGTAGCGAACGTTTGCCCGGTCGTCGGAGTACTCCTGCAGCTCCCCGTTCCCCCGAAGGAACCAGAGAGACTCCTCCCAGAGGGGAAGCGTGCCCTCGAAGGTGACCCTGACCCCCTTCGATTCCTTGCTTCGGCCGTCGGGGCTCACCCTGTACCGGAGACCGTCGATCTCCACCTCCCGGGCAGAGGTGCTCTGCACCGGATTGCTATCCGTCACGAGGTCGACTCCCACGCTGAACGTCGCGGTGCGTTCGCGGAGGCGGGCCAGGACGTTCAATATGTTTCGGCGGACATCGTCCGGGAGCTCGTGGGCGAGAACCTGCTCGAAGTTGTACCGGGCGCTGTCGTGCTGACCGCTCAGTACGAGCACGCGGCCGAGCTCCAGCCGCGGCCGCATGAGGGAGGGATCCCGGGTGAGCATCCAGCGAAACTCGTCGGCGGCCTCGAGGTACCGCCCGAGCTCGGCCAGCGCCATTCCGCGGATGAAGTGGAGTTGCAGATCGTCAGGGTCCGCGACGATGAGTCGCTCCGCCTCCTCGAGCGTGTCTTCGAGATACGCCCGCTTGGTCTCCCGGGGGTCCTCCGCGAGCACGGACGAGTGCCACATAAAAAAGAGAAGGGCGGCCCACAAGGGGCCGCGCAGTCCGTTCATGCGAGGACCCGATGGCAGAAACCTATTTGCGGCCTCCGAACGCGCCCATGTATCCGGAAACTCCCGCACCGCGTGCCGAGAAGCCACCCCCGATCTCCTCGGCGGCCGGTCCATAGAACGAGCCTGTGGCCGTGCCGGTCATCGGAGCGTTCCCGACGCCACCGCCCACGGTGGTGACGGGCCCCGTGAACTGATTGACGCCCGGGGCGTAGGTGAGGGTGCCCGACAGATTCAGGTTGTCGTTCGCGGAGATGGTGACGAGGTCCGCGGTCTGCAGCGTGTTGGTGGTGTTGAAACCGATGCTCCTGGCCCTGAAGTCCACGGTCGCCGTCATGTCCGCGAAGGCCAGGTTCTCGGTCCCGGCGGGATCGACGTAGTGACCCATGGTGCTTCCGAGATACGTCGCCGTCCCCAGCGTCGGGATCGAGGAGACCGGCGTGAGCGCACCCAGGCTGAAGGTCCCCGCGACCCCGCCACCCGCACCATCATCCGTCATCCAGATTCCGAAGGTCTGATAGTCCCACCCCAGCTCCAGGGACCGGGCATACAGGGCCAACTTGTCCTCTGCTGCGTTGATGGCCGCCCCAACGCCAACCATGAGCATGCCGAGAGTATCGCCGGCGCTCGCGCTGAAGGACATCCGGCTGCCCGCGGCGGACGTGAAGTCGAGGGAGGTGAACTCGCCCGTCGCGTCCACCGTGACGTCCGCCGTTGCGGTGGGTCCGAACGACGTGGGTGCTCCGTAGGAAGTCACCACCTCCGTGACGGGATCCCATGTGTAAGGGACCTCCTGCGAGGACCCCTGGATGCGGGTGGGTCTGTCGGGAACGATCGCGCTGAATTTCGTAAAGGTGTCCAGCGTGGACCATCCCCCCCCTCCACCGCCGCCGCCCCCCCCGCCGCATGCCGCGACGGTGAGGCCCGATAGGACTGCGAGCGGGAGCTTCAGCGTTGCAACGTATCGCATGGTGGATCGCCTCCTGTCATGTGGAGTGATGACGACGTGTGGCCCGTCATTTCACGGCCGGGGCTTTGCCTGACACAGCGTCAACAGTTGGCGCGGGAACGCGCCGCGCGAGTTGAAGGTGTTCCTGTCAGGGGGCCGCCGTTCCAGTGAGCTCCTCCACCGTGTGTTTCGCGAAGGTCTCGTAGAGCCACCCCATCCGGGCATCGTCCTGGCCCCCTCCAAGGCCACCCAGGGCGTACGCGGCTGAGACCCCGAAGCGCTGGAGCTCTCGCCCGCCCGGGTCGCGAACGACGACGTCCCCATTGATATGGTCGTTCCCCGCGAGGAATCCAAAGGCGACGGCCGTGAAGTTGGAGCGTGTCCGGACGTCACGGACCACGACCTCGATGACAGGCAGGGAGGCTTCCGGTGCGGGCGAGATCAGGTTCTTCGCTTCGAGGGCCCGGCGTATCGTGCTGCGAAGCTTTTCCTGGTCGAACTTCAAATTATCGGCCAGCTTCGCCTGGGCCTCTGGCGTCAACGACACCAAGACATTGCCGGCCTTCGTGGACGAGTCGGCGAAGTACGGTTTGCTCGGCGCCGAATCGGTTGATCGTGTGACACCCGATGCGCACCCCTGAAGCGCACCGGCGATAAACACGGCAGCCAGCCAGTAAACAGTGAAGTGAGGACGGGAACCGTACATGGCTAGGACCTCCCTCTCTGGCGTTGACCGTTGACGCCGGAGGAATGGTCAGTAAGCGCGGCCTGCACGTGGGGCCTGAGCGCATTCATCGCGGCGTGTGAGGAACGGGCGCGACCGACCCCTTTCCTACGTGCGCAGGCCGCGCACGAGAATAACCTTTTCGGGCCGGGCCGCAGTGTCTCTGCGACACCACTTTCAGTGTAGTTCGACCCCGCGACGTTGCCACGAGTGAGCGGGCCCTGAGCCGCCCGGAGGACTCCCCGGGCCCCCGCGTGCTACCTCTCCCCGGCGTCCGGCACGAACTTCAGCACGTTGCCGTTGATGCAGTAGCGCTTGTGGGTGGGCGGGGGGCCGTCGTCGAAGACGTGGCCCAGGTGGATGCCGGAACTGGCGCTGCGCACCTCCACGCGGCGCATGCCGTGGCTCGCGTCCTCGTGCAGGGTGAGCGCGCCGGGCACCGGGTTGAAGAAGCTCGGCCATCCGGTGCCGCTCTCGAACTTGGCGTCGCTGCGGAAGAGCGGCGCGCCGCTGACCGGGTCGACGAAGGTGCCGGGGCGCTTCTCGTCCAGGTGCGAGCCCGTGAAGGGCCGCTCGGTGCCCTGCTCGAAGGCGATGCGGCGCTGCTCGGGGGTGAGGAGCCGCAGACCGAGCCACTTCCAGAAGCGCCCCGCGTCGCCGTCGTAGCCGGTGTAGCGCGAGACCTCCCGCCCCTGCTCGAAGAGCACGATGGTGGGGGTCGCGAAGAGGGTCTTCTCCAGTGTCCAACCGGCCGGGACCTCGGCACGCAGGGTCCGCGCGACCGGCACCTCGGCCTGCCAGCGGGCGAGCACGTCGGCCTCGAACTGCCTGCAGAACCCGCAATCCGCCGCCTCGAAGACCACCAGCTGGCGGTCCCGGGCGAGGGCCTCGCCGTCCAGGCGGGGCGGGACGGGGGCGGCCGCTCCGGTCGGCGCGCCGCTCTTGGCGGGCGCCACCGGGCCCGCTCCCGCGGGTCGGGTCGTACTCGCCCCGTCGTCCGGGGGCCCGTCCGCGGCGGGCTTCTCCGCAGCCGGGTAGCGCACCCCGGTGCCGCCGAGGCCGCAGTAGCCCCGCGGGTTCTTCTTCAGGTAATCCTGGTGGTAGTCCTCGGCGCGGAAGTACACCTCGAGCGGGGCGATCTCGGTGGTGATGGTGCCGCGCCCGGCTGCGGTGAGCGCCCGCTGGTAGGCCTCGCGCGTCCCGCGGGCGATCTGCTCCTGCGCCGCGCCTTGGGTGTAGATGGCGCTGCGGTAGTTGCTGCCGACGTCGTTGCCCTGGCGGTCGCCCTGGGTCGGGTCGTGGCTCTCCCAGAACTTCGCGAGCACCGCCGCGAGCGTCACCCGCGCGGGGTCGAAGGTCACCTTCACCACCTCGGCGTGGTTGCGCCCGGGGGGCGTCCCGGGGTCGCGCCGGGCGGCCGCCCCGGAGCGCAGGGCGCGCTCGTGGGCGAGGATCGCCTCGTAGGTGCCCGGCACCTCGCCGTTCGCGTAACCGCTCTCCACGTCGACGACGCCCGGCAGCTCGGCCATGCGCTTCTCGGCTCCCCAGAAACAGCCCATGCCGAGGACGATGGTTTCGAGGGGCGCGTCGGTCACGCGGGGCGCGTCGTTTGCGGGCATGGCAGGTGCCTCCTCGCTGCAGCCCGTGAGGGAAAAGCTCAGGGCAAGGAGCAGTAACGGGAGCATTGACGGGAACGGGAACATTTGAGGGGTCAGCGTCGGCAGCCTATGCTATTGAAAGACCCCGGAACAAGCGGGAAGTTCTCCCGTGGCGCTGGTGCCGCGGCGAGGGGTCCCCGGCCGGGGGGCGGGCAATCGGCGGGCGACAAGACCGTCGGGCGATAACAACGCAGAGGATGGAAGCATGGCCAAGAAGCTGGTGGAGATCGAGGGCGTCGGTGCCGCGTATGCCGCGAAGCTCACCGAGTCCGGCGTGAAGTCCCAGGAAGACCTTCTGGTGGCCGGAAGCACGCCGAAGGCCCGCAAGGAGCTGGCCGCCAAGACCGGCATCAGCGGCAAGCTGCTGCTCGAGTGGATCAACCGCGCGGACCTCGCCCGCGTCAAGGGCATCGGCGAGGAGTATGCGGACCTGCTGGAGCTCGCCGGCGTCGACACCGTTCCCGAGCTCGCCCGGCGCAACGCCGTCAACCTGCACAAGAAGCTCATCGAGGTAGCCGAGGCGAAGAAGAACGTGGTGCGCCGCGTGCCTGCCGCGAGTGAGGTGACCAAGTGGGTGGCCGCCGCGAAGGAGCTGCCGCGCGCCGTCAAGTACTGAGGCGCTGACCCGGCGCGAGGGGGGCGCCGACGCCCCCCTGACATGCATTGGCCGAGGCGTGGCCTGGCGAGGGGACGCGCCCTCCAGGCAACGCCACCGCACCCCGCGGCGCTGCCCGGAGAGCCAGGGGCTCAGCCGTGGCCGTGGGCCACGCTCTCCGCGCACGGCGCCGCGCTCTTCAGCTTGCCGCCGAGGAAGTGCTCCAGCGCCTCGCGCACCGTTCCGCTCGCGCCGGTCGCCGTCTCGATTCCGAGCTCCTCGAAGAACTGGATCGCCCGCCCGCCCATCCCACCGCTCAGCATCACGTCGGCCTGCTGCTGCTGGATGAACGCGGGGATCTGTCCGGGCTGGTGCGCCTCGGCGAACGGGTTCGGTATCCCCTGCACGTCGCCGACGCTGCCCTCGTTCACCTCGACCAGGATGAAGAAGGGGGCGTGCCCGAAGTGCTGGCACACGGGGCTGTCCAGGCCCTCGTTGCTCTCTGCGGTGACTGCAATCTTCACTGGCGATTCTCCTGGTGGATGGGGATGCCGTGGTGGCGGAGCAGCGCCTCGATGCGCGGCTCGCGCCCGCGGAAGGCGACGAACGACTCCATCGGCTCGCGGCTGCCGCCCCGTTCCAGCACCTGCGCGAGGAGCTCGCGGCCGGTGGCGGGGTTGAGCACGCCTTCCTCCTCGAAACGGGAGAACGCGTCGCTCGAAAGGACCTCCGCCCACTTGTAGCTATAGTACCCGGCGGCGTATCCGCCCGCGAAAACGTGGGTAAACCCGTGGGGGAATCGGTTCCACTCGGGGGGACGCACGACTGCCACCTCCTCGCGCACCTCTGCCAGCCGCTCCAGCACCCGCGCGCCCGCTGCGGAGTCGTACTCCGCGTGCAGGCGGAAGTCGAAGAGGGCGAGCTCGATCTGGCGCAGCATCTGCAGGCCGGCGTGGAAGTTCTTCGCCGTGCGCATCTTCTCCAGCAGCTCGGCGGGCAGCGGGTCGCCGGTCGCGTGATGGCGTGCGAAGAGCGCGACGGCCTCGGGCTCCCAGCACCAGTTCTCCATCAACTGACTGGGCAGCTCCACCGCGTCCCACGCCACCCCGTTGATCCCCGCCGCGCTCGGTTCGTCCACCCGCGTGAGCAGGTGGTGCAGTCCGTGCCCGAACTCGTGGAAGAGTGTCGTCACCTCCTGGTGCGTCAGCAGCGAGGGACGATCCCCGATGGGCGGGGAGAAGTTGCAGACGAGCCAGGCGACCGGGTGGTGGAAGCGCCCCCCGACGCGCGACCGACCGATGCAGGACCCCATCCAGGCGCCACCGCGCTTGTGGGGGCGCGCGCAGGGGTCGAGGTAGAACTCCCCGCGCAGCTCGCCGGTGGCGTCGCGGATCTCGTAGAAGGTGACCTCCGGGTGCCAGGTCTCCACCCCGTCGCGGCGGCGGATGGCGACGCCGAAGAGACGCTCGGCCACCCCGAAGAGCCCCTGCAGCACGCCGGGGAGCGCGAAGTACGGCCGCAGCTCTTCCTGGGAGAAGGCGTAGCGCTCCTCGCGCAGGCGCTCGGCGTAGAAGGGGATGTCCCAGGCCTCGAGCTGCCCGAGGCCGTCGCGGCGGCGGGCGTAGTCGGTGAGCTCCGCGAGCTCCCGCAGGGCCACGGGGCGGGCGTGGGCCGCGAGCTCGCGCAGGAACCGGAGCACCTCGTCGGGGGTGCGCGCCATGCGCTTGGCGAGGGCGTAGTGGGCGTAGCTCGGGTACCCCACGAGGCCCGCCATCTCGTGGCGCAGGCGCAGGATGTCCTCCATCAGCGGGCCGTTGTCCCAGCGCCCGGCGCACGGTCCCTGCTCGGAGGCGCGGGTCGCGTAAGCGGCGTACATCTCCTCGCGCAGCGCGCGGTCCCGGGCGTGGCTGAGCACCGGCAGGTAGGAGGGCATGTCGAGGGTCAGCACCCAGCCCGCGAGACCACGGCCCTCGGCGACCGAGCGGGCGAGGGCGAGGGCCGTCTCCGGCAGGCCCTCGAGGCGGGCCGCGTCGGTGACGTGCAGGTCCCACCCGTGCGTTGCGTCGAGCACGTTCTGGGCGAAGCGGTTGGTCAGTGTGGCGAGCTCGGCGGAGATGGCGCGAAAGCGCTCGCGCGGCCCGGAAGGGAGGCTCACCCCCGCCAGGTGGAAGTCCTTCAGGGCCTCGTCGACGACGCGCCGGCGGGTGGCGCCGAGCACGTCGTACGCTGCGCCCTCGCGCAGGGCGCGGAAGCCCCGCTCGAGGTCGGTGTTCTGCCCCACCTCGGTCCAGAAGTCCGAGAGTTTCGGCAGGCACGCGTCGTGCGCCCGGCGCAGCGCCTCCTCGTCGGCCACCGCGCTCAGGTGCTCCACCGGCGCCCAGACCCGGGCGATGCGGTGCTGGAGGGTCTCCAGCGGCACCACCAGGGCGTCCCAGGTCGGCTCCGTGCCGGGGCCGGTCAGCCCGGCGACGGTGGCGCGGGCCTCCCCGAGCAGGGTGTCCACGGCCGGTACCACGTGCTCGGGCCGGATGCGGGAGAAGGGTGGCAGGCCCTCCATCGTGAGCAGGGGATTCTCGAGCAGGGGATTCTCGTCGGTCATCGATGGCGCCCT
The DNA here is from genome assembly GCA_937867305.1 of uncultured Ectothiorhodospiraceae bacterium. Lineage (GTDB taxonomy): Bacteria > Pseudomonadota > Gammaproteobacteria > JAABTG01 > JAABTG01 > JAGNLM01. The sequence continues at coordinate 12,713 of CALMKJ010000155.1, forward strand.
CGGCCTCGGGGGTGAAGGGCGAGGATATTCGCTGCGGTTTCCGGCGGTAAATCGCCCGAGTCAGCCGACCCAGGTCTGCTGGCTCACCCAGACGGCCAGCGCGGCGGCGCCGAGGGACACCAGCAGGAGCGCGGCGGCGCGCCAGCGGTAGCGCCGGGCGAGCGTGTCCTGGTGCACGGCGGAGAGCAGGAAGGGGCGGCCCGGGACCGGCGGGGCGGACAGCACGGGGGTGCCGAGCTGGGCCGCATGCTGGGCGCGGCGACGCAGCACCTCTTCGCGCGCCGCCTTGCGCGCGGCCTCCCACTCGTGGGGGGCGACCTCCCCGTCGCCGTCGGCGTCGAAGGCGCGCATACGGGCGGCGTCGCGTTTCCACTCCGCGAGCAGGGCGCGCACGTCCTCGTGTGCCGGGACCTGGTCGGCCGGCCCGCCGACGGTGCGCAGCGTGCCGACGGCGTGCAGTGGGTCACCCGGGCGGATCAGCTCCTCCTGGTAGCGGTAGCGCCCGCTGAAGCGGGAGAGGGCCGACTCGCGCGGGGGCGGTCCACCCGGCACGCGGGAGATGCCGTACCAGGTCTGGCGCAGCGCCGGCGTGACGTCGGCACCCTCGGGGTCGACGACGCACTCGCCGGTCTCGTCGACCAGGCGAAAGAGCGCGTCGCTCACCCCGTTCTCCACCATGCGCCACTCGCTGCCGTGTCCGCTGGTGTCGCGCTGGCGCACGTCCACCCGGTAGCGGTACCAGGCGCAGGGGCGCCGCGAGAGCGGCGCGAGGACGGGCGTGCCGGGCAGGGGCTCGGCGGTGCCCGATAGCTCTACGTAGCCCTGGGCCGCGGAGCGCAGGCGGGAGGTGGGGACGTCTTCCACCACGCGGGCGCGCTTCAGCGCGCGAAACGACGCGTAGAAGGCCCACAGGGACACCGCCGCCAGCAGGGCCATGAACACCAGCGCGCCCCCCGGCAAGTCCGCCGCCGATGCCGCGCCCAGTCCCGGCCCGCTCACGGGTGCGCCGTGCCCGGCTGCGCTCAGCCGAACAGGGTGCGCAGGCTCGGGTCGGTCTTCTCTTCGGTCGCGAACTCGAGCAGGGGGTGGCCGCCAAAGCCGAACATGCGCGCCACGATCAGGTCCGGGAACTGCTCGATGCGCACGTTGTTCACGTTGACGCTCTCGTTGTAGAGCTCGCGCCGGTCGGCGATGTCGTTCTCGAGCCCGGTCACCCGCGCCTGCAGGTGCTGGAAGGTTTCGTTGGCCTTGAGCTCCGGGTAGGCCTCGACCACCGCGAAGAGCTGCATCAGCCCCGCGCGCAGCTGCCCCTCCGCCTGGCCGAGGGCGGGGATGTCGCCCTTGGACTGCGCGGTCGAGACCGCGGAGCGGGCCTTCATCACCCGCTCGAGCGTCTCCTGCTCGTAGCGCATGTACTGCCGGCAGGACTCCACCAGCTTCGGCAGCTCGTCGTGGCGCTGTTTGAGCAGCACGTCGATGTTCGCCCAGGACCGCGCGACGCCGTGTTTCAGCGCCACCAGCTGGTTGTAGATGAGCACGCCGTAAGCGGCCAGGATCACCACGGCGGCGATCACGATGTAGGTCGTCATGTGGGTGTCGAAGCTCACGTGGAATTCCTCTGCCGAGTGTACCCGCCGCGCCATCGGGGCGCCCGAAACGCCATAGCGACCCGGCGCCGGCCGGCTGAAGCGCCCCCCGGGGAACCTGCATCCGTGCGAACCTGCACCCGGGGGCTCGTGCATCCAGGGGGCTGCGGCCCTGCGCGGCCGCCTCGCCCGGGCAGGGTTTGCACCCCCCGGCGCGCCGCGTATAGTCTTTCCCCACTCGCCGGAGCGTCTTTCCCAACTCGCCGGAGCCCTGCCCGACCGTGGGTCAACGCACACCTCTCTACGCCGCGCACGTCGCCGCCGGTGCCCGCCTGGTGGATTTCGCCGGGTGGGACCTGCCCCTGCACTACGGCTCGCAACTCGAGGAGCACCGGGCGGTGCGCACGGGCTGCGGCGTCTTCGACGTCTCCCACATGGGGGTCGTCGACGTGACCGGCTGGGGCGCCGGTGACTTCCTGCGCCACGCCCTCGCCAACGACGTGGGGCGCCTCGCGCGCGCAGGCCAGGCCCTCTACACCTGCATGCTGAGCCCGTCCGGCGGGGTCCTGGACGACCTGATCGTGTACCGCCTCGAGGCCGGCTACCGCCTGGTCGTGAACGCCGCCACGCGGGTGCGCGACCTCGCCTGGCTCGAGGGGCAGGCGGCGGGCTTCTCCGTGCACCGCGACGAGCGCCGCGACCTGGCGATGATCGCCGTCCAGGGCCCGCTCGCCCGGGAGACCGTGCACGGCCTGCTCGACGCGCCACTCGCCGGGGAGGCCGCCGCCCTCGGCCGCTTCCATGCCGCATCCCGCGGCGATTGGCTCGTGGCCCGCACCGGCTACACGGGCGAGGACGGCTACGAGGTCATGCTGCCCGGGGGCGAGGCCCCGGGGCTCTGGGCTCGTCTCCTCGGGGCCGGTGCGCGGCCCGCGGGCCTCGGCGCCCGCGACACCCTGCGCCTGGAGGCCGGCCTCAACCTGTACGGCGCGGACATGGACGAGGGGACCTCGCCGCTCGAGAGCGGCCTCGCCTGGACCGTCGCCTGGATGCCCGCCGAGCGCCAGTTCGTGGGGCGCGAGGCCCTCGAGGCCCAGCGCGCCGCGGGGCCTGCCCGCACGCTGACGGGGCTGGTGCTCGAAGGGCCCGGGGTGATGCGGGCCGGCCAGGCGGTCCTCGTGGGCGGGTCCCCGGAGGGCGTGGTCACGAGCGGGGGGTTCGGCCCCACGCTCGGGCGCTCCATCGGTCTCGCGCGGGTGAGCGCGGGTGCGAGCGGGCCGGTCGAGGTGGAGATCCGGGGGCGGCGGGTGCCGGCGAGGCGGGTGGTCCCGCCCTTCGTGCGCTTCGGCAAGCCCCTGGTGTAGCCGGCGGGTCTGCGCCGGCTCCGGCGCCCCGGGCGGACGCGCCGCCCGCCGGGTGCCTCGAATTCGACGTCTTTCATTGGGGGTGACCGCGAATGAGCCACATACCGGAAGAGTTGCGCTACAACGAGTCCCACGAGTGGGTGCGCCAGGAGGAGGACGGCACGGTCACGGTGGGGATCACCGACCACGCCCAGGCCCAGCTGGGCGACCTCGTGTACGTGGAGCTCCCCGAGCCCGGGCTGTCCCTGCAGGCGAACGAATCGCTCGGGGTGGTGGAATCGGTGAAGGCGGCCTCGGACATCTACAGCCCGATCGGCGGCCGGGTCGTCGCGGTCAACACGGCGCTGGCCGACGCCCCCGAGCAGGTGAACGCCGACCCCTACGGCGAGGGCTGGCTGGTGCGGCTCGCCCCCGAGGACCCGGGCGAGATCGGGGCGTTGCTCGACAGCGAGGGCTACCAGGCCATGTTGGACTCCGAGAACGAGTAGTCGGCTCGACAGCGTGACTGGCTGGGGCGGCCGGCGCGACAGGAACGGCCGGAGGGGCTGACCGGGTGAGCTACATACCACACACGCCCGAAGACCTGCGCGAGATGCTGGGCGCAGTCGGCGTGCAGAGCGTCGAGGAGCTGTTCGCCGAGATCCCGGCCGGGCTGCGCTCCGCCGGGCTGGAGGGCGTGCCGGGCGCGCTCTCGGAGCTCGAGGTGACCCGCCTGATGCAGGCGCGGGCCGCCGACGACGGGGGCGCGCTCTGCTTCATCGGCGCCGGAGCCTACGACCACTACCTGCCGGCCGCGGTCTGGGAGATCGCCGGGCGCGGCGAGTTCTACTCCGCCTACACGCCCTATCAGGCCGAGGCGAGCCAGGGGACGCTGCAGCTCCTCTACGAGTTCCAGTCGATGGTGACGGCGCTGACGGGGCTCGACACCGCCAACGCCTCGCTCTACGACGGGGCCACCGCGCTCGCCGAGGCGGTGCTGATGGCTGCGCGGGTCTCGCGCAAGGGCGGCGCCCGGCGGGTGCTGGTCCCGGGCACCGTGCACCCCGCCTACCGACAGGTGGTCCGCACCATCGTCCGGCACCAGGGCATCGAGGTCTCCGAGCTGCCCTACGAGGCCGCCGACGGCCGGGTCGACCCCGCCGCGCTCGAGGCCCTGGACCCGGAGGGGGCCTTCGCCCTGGTGGTCCCCCAGCCCAACTTCTTCGGTGTCCTGGAGGAGGTGGACGCGCTCACCGAGTGGGCGCACCGCCACGGCCTGCTGGTGGTGGGGCTGGTGAACCCGCTCGCGCTCGCCCTGCTGCGCCCCCCGGGCGAGTGGGGCGGCGGCGGGGTGGACATCGCCTGTGGCGAGGGGCAGCCCCTCGGGGCGCCGCTCTCCTCGGGCGGGCCCTACTTCGGCTTCCTCTCCTGCAAGCGCGCCCTCGTGCGCCAGATGCCGGGGCGCATCGTCGGGCGCACCGTGGACCTCGACGAGCGCCCGGGCTACACGCTCACCCTGCAGGCCCGGGAGCAGCACATCCGGCGCTCGAAGGCGACCTCCAACATCTGCACCAACCAGGGGTTGATGGCGACCGCGGCCGCGATCCACATGGCCGTCGTCGGACCCCAGGGGCTGCGTGCCGCGGCGAGCGCGAGCCACCGCAACACCGCCGACCTGGCGCGCCGGGCCGCCGGCATCCCCGGCGTGCAGCGGGTGTTCCAGGGGCCCTTCTTCCACGAGGCGGTGCTGCGACTGCCCGCCCCGGCGCACGCGGTGCTGGCGGCGATGGCGGCGCAGAACGTGCTGGCCGGCTATCCCCTCGAGGACGAGTACCCGGAGCTGAAGGACTGCATCCTGGTCTGCGCCACCGAGAAGCGCACGGCCGAGGACCGCGCGGCCTACCTGCGCCTCCTGCAAGAGGTCCTGGAGCGGTCCGCCGCAGGCGTCCCCCGGCCCGCAGAGCCCACGACAACCTGAGGAGCATCCCCCATGGCGACCGTCACCCTGAAAGGCCATCCCATCCACACCAACGGCGACCTGCCCGAGGTGGGCAGCCGGGCCCCGGATTTCCGGCTGGTCAACAAGGACCTGCAGGACATGGGCCTCGCGGACTTCGCCGGCAAGCGCAAGCTGCTGAACATCGTGCCGAGCCTCGACACGCCGGTGTGCGCGATCTCGACCCGGAAGTTCAGCGAGCACGCGCGCGGCCGCGGCGACGTCGCGGTGCTCATCGTCTCCGCGGACCTGCCGTTCGCGGCCGGGCGCTTCTGCTCCACCGAGGGGATCGACAACGTGGTGACCCTCTCGATGATGCGCTCGCGCAGTTTCGCGAAGGATTACGGCGTGCTCATCACCGACGGCCCGCTCGCCGGCATCGCCGCGCGCTCCGTGGTGGTCCTCGACGCCAACGACCGCGTCGTCTACACCGAGCTCGTGCCGGAGATCCTCCAGGAGCCGGACTACGAGAAGGCCATTGCCGCGTGTTGATCTTCGAGCAGTCCCGCCCGGGCCGGCACACGGGGACGCAGATCGCCCCGGGTGCCGGTGACACGCCCGACATCCCCGCGTGCTTCCTGCGCGAGACGCCGCCGGCGCTCCCGGAGGTCTCGGAGCTGCAGGCGGTGCGCCACTACACGCGCCTGTCCCAGAAGAACTTCTCCATCGACACCCACTTCTACCCGCTCGGGTCGTGCACGATGAAGTACAACCCGCGGGTCTGCCACCGGCTCGCGAGCCTGGCCGGGTTCCTCGACCGCCACCCCGCGGCGCCGCCCTCGCACAGCCAGGGCGTCCTCGCCTGCCTGCACGATCTCCAGGAGATCCTGAAGTCGGTGACCGGCATGGCCGAGGTGTCCCTCGCTCCGATGGCCGGCGCCCAGGGCGAGCTGGTGGGTGTCGCCATGATCCGCGCCTACCACGAGGCCCGCGGCGACCGGGAGCGGGTGGAGATCCTGGTGCCGGACGCCGCGCACGGAACCAACCCGGCGAGCGCCGCCATGTGCGGGTACCGGGTCCGGGAGGTGCCGACCGACCGCCACGGCGACGTGGACGCGGCGGCCCTGCGCGAGGCGGTGGGTCCCCAGACGGCGGGGATCATGCTCACCAACCCCTCGACCCTCGGCGTCTTCGAGCGGGGCATCGAGGCGATCGGGCGCGCGGTCCACGACGCCGGTGGGCTGCTCTACTACGACGGGGCCAACTTCAACGCCATCCTGGGGAAGGTGCGCCCGGGCGACATGGGCTTCGACGTGGTGCACCTGAACCTGCACAAGACCTTCTCGACGCCCCACGGCGGCGGCGGGCCGGGCGCGGGCCCGGTCGGGGTGAGCGAGCGGCTCGCCCCGTTCCTGCCGGTGCCGCGGGTCGCGCGCGAGGGCGACGGCTACCGCTGGCTCGCCGAGAAGGACTGCCCGCAGAGCATCGGGCGGTTCTCGGCCTTTGCCGGCAACGTGGGGATCCTGCTCCGGGCCTACGTGTACGCGCGCCTGCTCGGGCGCGAGGGCATGCCCCGGGTCGCCGAGTACGCGACCCTCAACGCCAACTACCTGGCCCGCCGGCTGGCCGACGCCGGCTTCGAGCTGGCCTTCCCCGAGCGCCGGGCGACGCACGAGTTCGTGGTGACGCTGAAGCGCCTCGCGCGGGAGACGGGCGTGAACACCATGGACGTGGCCAAGCGGCTCCTCGACTACGGCCACCACGCCCCGACCACCTACTTTCCGCTGCTGGTCCCCGAGTGCCTGCTCATCGAGCCGACCGAGACCGAGGCCCGGGAAACGCTCGACGCCTTCGTCGCGGCCATGGTCGAGATCCTGGACGCCGCGCGCACCCGCCCCGACTTCCTGAAGGGCGCCCCCTACACGACCCCGGTGCGGCGTCTGGACGACGTGCGTGCCGCCCGCGACCTGGACCTCGCCTGGCGCGCGCCCCCGCCGTAGACTCCCCGGCCCCCCGAGCCCCCCGGCCTGCGCCCTAGGGCGCGGAGGGGCTGCGGACCGGGGGCGCGGCGGGGCCGCAGACCGGGCAGGCGGGGTCGCGGCGCAGGCGCAGGGTCCGCCACTCCATGGAGAGGGCGTCGAGGACCAGGAGCCGGCCGGCGAGGGTCTCCCCGACCCCGAGGAGGACCTTGAGGACCTCCGTCGCCTGCAACGAGCCCACGATCCCCACGACCGGACCGACGACGCCGGCGGCGCCGCGCGCCGCGCCGTCCTCGTCGGCCTCGGGGTACAGGCACCGGTAGCAGGGGCCGCCGCCCAGGTCCGCGCGGAACACCGTCACCTGGCCCTCCCAGCGCGTCACGGCACCGGAGACGAGGGGGCGGCGGGCCTCGACGCAGGCGGCGTTCACGGCGAAGCGGGCGGCGAAGTTGTCGGTCGCGTCCACCACCACGTCGGCCGCCCGCACGGCCGCGAGGAGCCCTTCCCCCTCCAGGGCCCGCGCGACGGGCACGACCCGCACCCCGGGGTTCAGGGCGGCCACGCGGTCGCGCGCCGACCCGACCTTCGGGCGCCCGATGTCGGGTGTCTGATGGATGACCTGGCGCTGCAGGTTGGAGAGGTCGACCCGATCGGGGTCGACCAGCGTCAGCTGGCCCACCCCCGCCGCGGCCAGGTAGAGCGCGACGGGCGACCCCAGGCCGCCCACGCCCACCTGCAGCACCCGCGAGGCCAGCAGGCGCTCCTGTCCCCGCTCGCCGATGCTGGGGAGCAGGAGGTGCCGGCGGTAGCGCTCGAGCTCTTCCCGGTTCACGGCCGGTGCCCCTCGGTCACCCGGTCCCGGCCGGCGAGGTCCGCCAGCGTGCGCACGTCCCGGTAGCCGAAGCGGCAGAGGGTCTCGCGCACCCGCGGGCCCTGGTCCTCGCCGTGCTCCAGGAGCAGCCAGCCGCCCGGGCGCAGGCGGGCCGGGGCGGAGCGGGCGATGCGCCGGATCGCCTGGAGCCCGTCCGGGCCCCCGGCGAGCGCCTCCCGGGGCTCGAATGCCGCGTCGCCCCGCTCGAGGTGCGGGTCGCCCTCCGCCACATAGGGGGGGTTCGCGACGACGACGTCGAGCGACTGCTCCGCGAAGGGCTCGCACCAGTCGCCCTGCAGCAGTCGGACCCTCCGGGGGGCGAGGCGCCGGACGTTCGCCGCGGCGACCGCGATGGCGCGTGCGGACCGCTCGACCCCCACCACGAAGGCGTGCGGGCGCTCGCGCGCGAGGGCGAGGGCGACCGCCCCGCTGCCGGTGCCGAGGTCGGCGACGCGCAACCGGGCGTCGGCCGGGATACGGTCCAACGCGCCCGCCACCAGGGTCTCGGTCTCCGGGCGCGGGATCAGCGTGCCGGGCGTGACCTCGAGGTCCAGGGACCAGAACTCGCGCCGGCCGACCAGGTAGGCGACCGGCTCCCCCCCCGCCCGCCGGGCCGCGAGTGCGGCGAGGCGCGCCCCGGTCTCTGCGGCGAGGGGCTCGTCCGAGTGCCCGTAGAGATAGGCCCGGTTGCGCCCCAGCGCGTGCGCCAGCAGCACCTCGGCGTCGAGGCGGGCGCTCTCGTGCCGGGCGGCCAGGAGGCGGGCCGTGCGGGCGAGGGCGGCGCCGAGGGTCTCCACGGCCTCAACCGCCGAGGGCGGCGAGCTGCTCGGCCTGATGCTCGGCGACGAGGGGATCGACCAGGGCGTCGAGACCCCCGTCGAGCACGTCCTGCAGGCGGTACAGGGTCAGGTTGATGCGGTGATCCGTCACCCGGCCCTGGGGGAAGTTGTAGGTGCGGATGCGCTCGGACCGGTCCCCGCTGCCGATCAGGCCCTTGCGGGTGGCCGCTTCCTCGGCCGCGCGCCGGTCGCGCTCCGCGGCGTAGAGCCTGGCCTGCAGGAGCGCCATGGCCCGTGCCCGGTTCTTGTGCTGGGAGCGCTCGTCCTGGCACTCCACGACGATCCCGGTGGGCAGGTGCGTCAGCCGGATCGCCGAGTCGGTCTTGTTGACGTGCTGGCCGCCGGCCCCGGAGGCCCGGTAGGTGTCGACCCGCAGCTCGGCCGGGTTGATGCTCACCGCCTCCAGCTCGTCGGCCTCGGGCAGCACCGCGACCGTGCAGGCGGAGGTGTGGATGCGCCCCTGGGCCTCGGTCTCGGGCACCCGCTGCACGCGGTGGCCGCCCGACTCGAATTTCATCCTGGAATAGGCCCCGCGGCCGATGAGGCGCGCGATGAGCTCCTTGTAGCCCCCGTGTTCCCCGGGGCTCGAGCTGAGCACCTCCACCTCCCAGCCCCGGGCCTCGGCGTAGCGCGAGTACATCCGGAAGAGGTCGCCGGCGAACAGCGCCGCCTCGTCGCCGCCCGTCCCGGCACGGATCTCGACGAAGAGGTTGCGCTCGTCGGCGGGGTCCCCCGGCAGGAGCAGGCGCTGCAGCTCCTGGTCGAGCTCCTCGTGCCGCCGGGTGGCCTGCTCGACCTCCTCCGCGGCGAGCTCGCGCAGCTCCGGGTCGGCGTCGGCCTGCATCTCCCGCGCGGCCACGAGCTCGGCCTCGACGCCCCGGTAGCGGCGGTACGTGGCCACCAGCGGCTCGAGCTCCGCGTACTCGCGGGACAGCGCCCGGAAGCGCTCCTGGGCCCCGATCACCTCGGGGTCGGCGAGCAAGGCGCTCACCTCCTCCAGGCGCTCGTCGAGGGTCTCGAGGCGCTCGCGCAGGGAACTCTTCACCGCCTCAGTCCTGGGGCTCGGGCGGCGTCAGGCCGAGGATCTCCCGCCCGGCGTCCAGCAGGTCCTGCCGGCCCTCGAAGCCGGCGCGCCGCAGCTGAACGCAGGGTCCGTGGGCGAGCTTGTTGGTGAGGGTGCGGGCGAGGAACAGCACCGTCTCCGCCGGGTCGGCCCCGCGCGCCAGCATCCGCTGGGCCTTGGCGAGGACCTCGTCACGCATGCCCTCCGCAATGGTGCGGTACTCGCAGATGGAGGGCACCGCCGACTGGGCGTGCAGCCAGCCCATGAAGTGCGAGACCTCCGTGTCGATGATGTCCTCGGCCTCGGCGGCGGCCTCCTGGCGGGAGCGGCGGTTCTCCTCGATCACCGCCTCCAGGTCGTCCACCGTGTAGAGGTAGACGTCCTCCAGCTCCGCGACCCCGGGCTCGATGTCCCGCGGCACCGCGAGGTCGATCATCAGCATGGGGCGCCGGCGCCGCGCCCGCACCGCCTGCTCCACGGTCGCCCGGTCCAGGATCGTGGTCGGGCTCGCGGTGGAGGCCACCACGATGTCGGCCTCGGGCAGGTGCCGGCCGAGGTCCGGCAGTCCGATGGCGTAGCCGCCGAGCTCTCCGGCGAGGCGCAGGGCGTTCTCCACCGTGCGGTTCGCGACGATGACCCGCCCGATCCCCTGCTGGCGCAGGTGGCGCCCGGCGAGCTCGATGGTCTCGCCCGCGCCGATGAGCAGCGCGGACTGGGCGCCGAGGTCGGTGAAGATCTGCTGTGCCAGGCGCACCGCGGCGAAGGCGACCGACACGGGGCTCGCGCCGATGGCGGTGTCCGTGCGCACCTGCTTGGCCACCGCGAAGGTGTGCTGGAACAGCCGCCCGAGCACCCGCCCGATGGTGCCCGCCTGCGTCGCCCGGCGGTAGGCGTCCTTGACCTGCCCGAGGATCTGGGGCTCGCCGAGCACCATCGAGTCGAGACCGCTCGCCACCCGCAGCAGGTGCTGGACGGTGGAGCGCCCGTTGTGGGTGTAGAGATAGGGCCCCACCTCGTCCCGGCCCAGGCTGTGATAGCGCCCGAACCAGTCCACGGCGTCGTTCACGTCGGCCTTCGGGGCCTCGCAGTAGACCTCGGTGCGATTGCACGTGGAGAGGATCAGCGCCTCTTCCACGCCGGCGTTGTTCACGAGGTCGCGCAGGGCCTCGCCGACCCGATCGGGCGCGAAGCTCACCCGCTCGCGGATCGCGACCGGCGCCGTCTTGTGGTTTATGCCGAGTGTAAACAGCAACATACCGGAGGCACGACTGTGGAGCACCGCATTGTGAGAGATGCAGCCGAGCAACACAAGCCGGGCGCGTGCGCCAGACGGGGCGCCGGCGCCTTGCACCGGCCCGGCCCGCTGCGCTAGTGTCTCGCCGGACTCACCTCCACCAGGCCCGCCGCGCCGTCCCCCACGCCGAGCCTCAGCCGGACGCGTTCCGATGCCTCTAGCCCTGGACCAAGCCCTCGCGCGTTTTTCCCCACCCCTCCTCGCGCTCTTCGTGGTCGCGGGCTGCGCCGCGCTCGGCTCGCCCCAGGCCCCCGGGTCGGAGGCCGTGCCCGGGCCGGAGACCGCCCCCGCTGAGACCGCCCCCGCGCAGGCCGTGACGCCGCCGGACAGCGCCCTCGCGCCCGCGTCGGCCCCGCGCAGCCGCACCCCCGTCGAGGAGAGCCTCGTCTACCGCCTGCTGGTCGCCGAGATGGCCGGGCGGCGGGGTCAGCTCGACGTGTCCGCCACCCACTACCTGGCGGTGGCCCGCGAGACGCGCGACCCCGAGGTGGTGGAGCGCGCGGTGCGCATCGCCGCGGCGGCCGAGGACGACGCGGCGACGCTCGAGGCCGCGCGGCTGTGGGTCGAGGTGGCCCCCGACAGCCACGAGGCCCACCGCGTGCTCGCCGGGATCTATCTGCGGGCCCGGCGCGTGGACGAGGCCGTCACCGAGATTCGGGCGCTCTTCGCGAACCTCAAGACGACGCCCGCCCAGACCTACTCGCTGCTGGTGGAGATGCTCTCCCGCGAGCGCGACCAGGACCTGGCCCTCGCCGCGATGGAGCGCTTCGTCGCGGGGCAGGAGGCCGACCCGCTCGCCCAGTCCGCGCTCGCGAGTCTCGCCGCCCGCGGGGGCAAGCTCGACCGCGCGGCCACCATCCTGCAGCAGGTCCTGCAGAGCCACCCCGACGACCCGGGCGCCGTCCTACTCTACGCCCAGGTCCTGCAGACCCAGGGCAAGGCCCGGGAGGGCATCGACCTCCTCGCCGGGGCCCTCGCCCGCCGCCCGGGGGAGGCCGCCCTGCGGGTTGCCCACGGCCGCCTGCTGGTCGCGGACAAGCGCTACGAGGACGCGATCGCGGAGTTCCAGCGCGTGGTCGACGCCCACCCCGACAACGGCGAGGCCCGCCATGCCCTCGCGCTGCTCTACCTGCAGACCGAGAAGCTTGACGAGGCCGAGCGCCACCTGCGGTCCCTCTCGGTCCGCGGCTCGCGCCAGAACACCGCCCGGTTCTACCTCGGCCACGTCGCCGAGGCCCGGGGCCGGATCGACGAGGCGATCAGCTGGTACGGGCAGGTCGAGCAGGGCGAGCACCTCGTGGACGCCCAGGTGCGCCTCGGTGTGCTGCTGGCCCGCCAGGGGCGCCTCGACGAGGCCCGCCAGCGGCTGCAGAGCGTGGAGACCTCGAACGGCAAGGACCGCGTGCGGCTCATCCTCGTGGAGGGGGAGCTGCTCGTGGACGCCGGGCGCCTGCAGGACGCGCTCACGCTGCACGACCTGGCGCTCCAGGAGTTTCCGGACGACGCTGACCTGCTCTACGCCCGCGCGATGGTGGCCGAGAGGCTCGACCGTCTGGACCTGCTCGAGGCGGACCTGCGCGCCATCCTGTCCCGGGACCCCAACCACGTGCAGGCGCTGAACGCCCTCGGCTTCACCCTCGCCGACCGCACCGACCGCTACCAGGAGGCGCACGACCTCATCGTCCGGGCGCTCGCCCAGCGCCCCGACGACTACTACATCCAGGACAGCATGGGCTGGGTGCTGTTCCGGCTGGGGCGCCTCCCCGAGGCGCTCGAGTATCTGCGCCGGGCCGCGGCCCAGAGCGACGACGTGGAGGTCGCGGCCCACCTGGGCGAGGTCCTGTGGGCGACCGGCGACCAGGCCGGCGCGCGGCAGGTGTGGGACGCGGTGTTGAAGCGCGAGCCGGGCAACAAGCGCATCACCGAGCTGATGCGCCGTCTCGCGCCGTGAGCCCCCTCCAGGGGATCCGGCTGCTGGCCCTGGGGCTGGCCGTGCTGGCGGTGCAGGCCTGCGCGCCGTTCCTGCTGACGCCCGACCAGCTGGCCGCCCGTGCGGCCCTCGACTCCCGGCGCACCGCCCTCGAGCCACTCTCCGAGTGGCAGGCGGTCGGCCGGCTCTCGGTGCAGTCCGGCGAGCAGGCCTGGCACGCGAGCCTGGTCTGGCGCCAGGAGGGCGAGGACTACCGGATCCGTCTGCTCGGCCCCCTCGGTCAGGGGGGCGTGGAGATCGCCGGCGGTCCCTCCGAGGTCACCCTGCGTACCGGCACGGGCGCGTCGTATTCGGCGGTGAGCCCCGAGACCCTGATGCAGGAGCGCCTCGGCTGGTGGGTGCCCGTGCGCGGCCTGCGCTACTGGCTGCTCGGTCTCGCGGACCCCGGCGTGGGCTGGGCCCGGGGGCTGGTCGATGGCGAGGGGCGGCCCGCCGGCCTCTCTCAGGACGGGTGGGATGTGCGCTACCTCGCCTGGCTCCCCCAGCAGCCGGTGCCCCTGCCGGCGCGGGTGGAGTTCGAGCGCGAGGACGTGCGGGCGAAGATCGTCGTCAACCGCTGGGACCTCGGCAGCCCGTGACGGCCTCCCTCTGGCCGGCGCCAGCCAAGCTCAACCTCTTCCTGCGCGTCACCGGCCGGCGGCCCGACGGCTATCACTCCCTGCAGACCGTGTTCCAGTTCCTGGACCTCGCGGACGAGGTGGAGCTCGGCGTGCGCGGGGACGGGGCCGTGCACCGGGTCTCCAGCCTCCCGGGGGTGCCGCCCGAAGAGGACCTGGTGGTCCGCGCGGCCCGGCTCCTCCAGGCCGAGACCGGGACGGGGCTCGGCGTGGACCTCGTCGTGCGCAAGCGCATTCCCGCGGGCGGCGGGCTCGGCGGCGGCAGCTCGGACGCGGCGACCACGCTGGTGGCCCTCGACCGGCTCTGGGGGCTCGGCCTCGGCGTGGACCGGCTGGCGGCCCTCGGCCTGCGCCTCGGGGCGGACGTGCCGGTGTTCGTGCGTGGGCACGCCGCCTGGGCCGAAGGGGTGGGCGAGGTGCTCGAGCCCGTCGCCCTCGACGAGCCCTGGTACCTCGTCGTCGACCCCGGCTGCGCGGTGTCCACGGCGGCCGTCTTCGCCGACCCGCAATTGACACGCGACAGCCCCCTCCTGAAAATACGCGGTCTTTTTCACGCAGCCGAGGACGGGCTGCCCGCTGCGACCGCCGCCGGGCTGCTCGCGGCGGCGGGCAACGACTGCGAGCCCCTGGTGCGCCGGCGCTACCCGCCCGTCGACCAGGCGCTGCGATGGCTGGAGGCCCGGGCGACGGCCCGCATGACGGGGACCGGCGCCTGCGTGTTCGCCGTGCTGGGGAGCGAGGCCCAGGCCCGGGCGCTCGCCACGGACCTGCCGGCACCCTGGCGCGGCTTCGTGGCGAGGGGACGCAACGTGTCCCCGCTGCTCGCGGCCGGCGCCGCGCCGGCCTACTGATGGGGCGTGGCCAAGTGGTAAGGCACCGGATTTTGGTTCCGGCATTCCCAGGTTCGAATCCTGGCGCCCCAGCTCTACGCAACCGTGCTTTGTCGGGGGGAGAACGTGTCTGACGGCAGCTCCATGATGGTCTTCGCGGGGAACTCCAACCGTCCCCTGGCGGAAGCGCTCGTTCGGCACCTGAACATGGCGCTCGGCAAGGCCGTCGTGGGCACCTTCAGCGACGGCGAGGTGATGGTGGAGATCATGGAGAACGTCCGGGGCAAGGACGTCTTCGTGGTCCAGTCCACCTGCGCGCCCACGGCCCACAACCTGATGGAGTCGCTGGTCATGGTGGACGCCCTCCGGCGGGCCTCGGCCCGGCGGATCACGGCCGTCTTCCCCTATTTCGGCTACGCGCGCCAGGACCGCCGCCCGCGCTCGGCCCGGGTGCCCATCACGGCCAAGGTCGTGGCCCGCATGGTCGGGGTGGTGGGCGCCGACCGCGTCCTCACCATCGACCTGCACGCGGACCAGGTCCAGGGCTTCTTCGACGTGCCCGTGGACAACGTGTACGCCTCGCCGGTGCTCCTCGGCGACATCTGGCGCCGGCACATGTCGAGCCGGATCCGGGTCGTCTCCCCGGACGTGGGCGGCGTGGTGCGGGCCCGGGCGCTCGCCAAGCGCCTGGACGACGCGGAGCTCGCCATCATCGACAAGCGCCGCCCGCGCCCGAACGAGGCCCGGGTGATGCACGTGATCGGCGACGTGGAGGACCGGGACTGCATCATCGTGGACGACCTGGTGGACACCGCCGGCACGCTCACGGAGGCCGCCCGGGCGCTGAAGCGGGCGGGCGCCCGCAAGGTGGTCGCTTACTGCACGCACCCGGTGCTCTCGGGCCCCGCGGTGAAGAACCTCGAGGCCTCGGTGCTGGACGAGCTGGTGGTGACGGACACCATCCCGCTCGCGCCCGAGGCCGAGCGCTGCGAGCGCGTCCGCCAGCTCAGCATCGCCGAGCTGCTCGCCGAGAGCATGCGCCGGATCAGCACCGAAGAGTCGGTGAGCTCGCTGTTCGTCGATTAGGTTGCGGTCGGGCTTCGATCAGCGTCTCCCTGGTCGCGGGGAGGCGGTTTGGCCGTCGCGAGACGGCGTGTGGAGTACTACGGGAGAAGAGGCATGAACGAGTTCGAGCTGAGCGCCGAGCGCCGGGCCGACGTGGGGAAAGGTGCGAGCCGCCGCCTGCGCCGTGACGGCAAGGTCCCGGCGATTGTGTACGGTGGGGACGAAGAGCCGATGCCGGTCACGCTCATCCAGAACGAGATGAACCGCCGGCTGGAGAACCAGGCCTTCTATTCGCACGTGCTGACCCTGAAGCTCGGGTCGGAGACCCAGAGCGTGGTGCTGAAGGACATTCACCGCCACCCCTACAAGCGCCAGCTCCTGCACGTGGACCTGCAGCGGGTCAGCGCCAGCCGCCGCCTGCACATGCGCGTGCCGCTGCACTTCCTCAACGAGGACGCCTGCGCGGGGCGCAAGGCCGGCGGCGTCATCCACCGTCTGGCCACCGAGGTGGAGGTGGGCTGTCTGCCGAAGGACCTGCCGGAGTTCATCGCCGTCGACCTGGCGGGCGTCGAGCTGGGCCAGGGCGTGCGCCTCTCCGAGCTGGTCCTGCCCGCCGGGGTCGAGCTCTCCCACCCGGTCAGCGAAGAGACCGACCGGCCGGTGGTGATGGTGGCCCGTCCCCATGGCGGCGAGGAAGCGCCTGCCGCGGAAGCGGCGGCCGCCACCCCGACCGCTGCCCCTTAACGGGGACGCCGGGCCGGCGTGGCCGCGGCCCTCGCCCTCGTGGCGGGGCTCGGGAATCCCGGGCCCCGCTACGCGGACACGCGCCACAACGCGGGGTTCTGGTTCCTGGACCGCCTCGCGGCGGACCGGGGGCTCATCTTTCGCCGCGCCTCCAGATTCCTCGGGGAGGTTGCCGAGGCGGACCTCGGCGGCCGGGTCTGGCTGCTCAAGCCCGAGACCTTCATGAACCACAGCGGCCAGTCGGTGGCGGCCCTCGCCGGCTTCTACCGCCTGGCCCCCCAGCAGGTCCTGGTGGTCCACGACGACCTGGACCTGCCGCCGGGCACGGTGCGGCTCAAGCGGGGCGGTGGCCACGGCGGTCACAACGGGCTGCGCGACATCCTGGCCTGCCTGGGCAGCGACGACTTCCTGCGCCTGCGGGTGGGGGTCGGCCACCCGGGGCCCGGTGGCGACGTGGTGAGCTACGTGCTCAATCGCCCCATGGCCGAGGAGGCGCGCCTGATCCAGGAGTCGATCGGCCGCGCGCTCGAGCTCCTTCCGCGCATCGCGTCCGGTGACGCGGCGCGGGTGATGAGCCTGCTGAACGCCAGGCCCCGTCCGCCGGCGGAGACAACGGGGTCGGAGTGAATTAACGGGAGGGCGTCGTCACCATGGGCTTTCGCTGCGGCATCGTCGGTCTTCCCAACGTCGGCAAATCGACGCTCTTCAACGCACTCACGGCCAACCAGATCCCGGCCGAGAACTACCCGTTCTGCACCATCGACCCGAACGTCGGCGTGGTGCCCATGCCCGACGCCCGCCTGGATGCGCTGGCGGCCATCGTCAAGCCGGCGAAGGTCATCGCCACGACGATGGAGTTCGTGGACATCGCCGGCCTGGTGGCGGGGGCCTCCCGGGGAGAGGGCCTCGGCAACAAGTTCCTCGGCAACATCCGGGAGACCCAGGCCATCGCCCACGTGGTGCGCTGCTTCGAGGACCCCGACGTGGTCCACGTCGCCGGAAAGATCGACCCGCTCGGGGACATCGAGGTGATCGACACCGAGCTCGAGCTCGCCGACCTGGAGACCGTGGAGCGGGCCCTGCAGAAGGCGGTCAAGGCGTCCAAGGCCGGTGACAAGGAGGCGCTCGCCCAGAAGGCCCTCCTCGAGCGGGTGCTGGAGCACCTGAGCGCCGGCAGGCCCGTGCGCTCCATGGACCTCACGCGCGAGGAGGCCGAGCTCCTGCGCCCGTTCTTCCTCCTCACCCAGAAGCCGGTCCTCTACCTCGCCAACGTGGCCGAGGACGGCTTCCACGACAACCCCTTCCTCGACGCCGTCACCCGCCACGCCGCGGCCGAGGGCTCCGAGGTGGTGGCAGTTTGCGCCAAGATCGAGGCCGAGCTGGCCCAGCTCGCCCCCGCGGAGCAGAAGGAGTTTCTGGCGGACCTCGGGCTCGAGGAGCCCGGCCTGAACCGGGTCATCCGCGCCGGCTACCGCCTGCTGCACCTGCAGACCTTCTTCACCGCCGGGCCCAAGGAGGCCCGCGCCTGGACGATCCCCGTCGGCGCCACCGCGCCCCAGGCCGCCGGGAAGATCCACACCGACTTCGAGCGCGGCTTCATCCGCGCCGAGGTCATCGCCTACGACGACTACATCCGCTACGGCGGCGAGCACGGGGCGAAGGAGGCCGGCCGCCTGCGCCTGGAGGGCAAGGACTACGTCGTCGCCGACGGCGACGTGGTCCATTTCCGCTTCAATGTGTGACCTTTCCGGCCGGCCTCGGGTCGGCCTCGGGGGGCCCCTGCCGCCGCACCGGCTCTCCTCGGCCCGCACCGCT
>CALMKJ010000156.1 GCA_937867305.1 uncultured Ectothiorhodospiraceae bacterium
ACTCCAGGACAGTTCCTGAACAACAAGCTCGTTGCAACAGCCAGTTGAGTCCGCCGAACGCCCGGCGTACCGGCCCGGTGGCCCACGGTGCCGGCAGGTGTTCACCGTCGGCGTCGGACGGCTTCAAGAAGTGGCTCAACGTCGGGTAGTACACGTCTCGGCTCACCAACGGCTCGAACCGTTCCACAGCGGACTCGAACAGACGTTCCTGGCGTCGGCTGCGGATCGGGTACGTGTCGGCCAGCACAACCGCCGACACGAAGAAGTGACGACGTCGCCCGTTCGGCTTGGCCAGTTCGCGCATTAGCCACGAACCGTCACCACGGTCCGTCACCGACACGTACGATTCGGTCTCCCAGCGGGCGAACGTGTTGCCGTGCTCTTCGCCGATGCGGAACTGGGGCGACGCCCACCCCCGCACCATGACCGCGTTGCGTTCCGCAACCGTGACCGTGCCGTCCGGGTTGACCTGCTCGGTCACGGTCACGCGACGCATCGTCTTCTGGACACGACCTCGCTCGGCCCACTCGTCCAGGTTGTACGGCAGTTCTGTCTCGTCGGCGAACAGCACGCGGCGTTCACCCGGCGCCAGCATCGTCGTCATCGGACGGCCTCGTAACCAGCGGCGGCGGCGATCAGCGACGTCATGGTCGAGGCGAACGCGTCAGCGAACTCGACGGGGGCAGGTCCCGTCCGCACCGTCTCCACGACGGCGTCCGCCTGACGGGTCAAGTCGGCGAAGTCGGCTGCTACCAACGCCTTCTCCGCGAACACCGCGACCGCGGTCTCGGTTCCTTGCCGGGTGTGACGTGAAGAGCTCATGCCCGTTCTGTGTGCGGGGTCAGCGGTTGTGTGCACCAGGCCGGTCGGTCACGTCGGTGATGGCCGCGGCAAGCCGGCGCGCAGCGTACGGGTCGTACGACGGTGCGCCCCGCATGTCGGACAGGCACGCGCGAAGCTCCTCGACCTTGCGCCGGTCCGAAGACGTCAAGTACGTGTTCTGTTCCCGGATGTTGAACAGGATGTTCGCCCCGGCAGCCTGCATCCGCCCGCACGCCAACCACACACCCGGTCCCGTCGGCGACGTCTGGTCGGCTGCCTTCCACGAGTCGACGGACCCCCTGGCCGAGGCGGCGCGTACAGGTTCGACGACCGTACGGTTCAGCCGACCTGTCAGACCCGGCTCGGAAGCCTGCTCGACCTGCTCACCGGCGGCCTTCACCGCGTCGAGCCGCTCCGTCAACGGGGCAGCGGACTGGTACCCGGCCTTCGCGAACGCGTGCGCGTCCGGTGTGCCCGCCGCCCGGTCGGAGAAGTCGGTCAGCAGACGATGCACCCGGTCCTCGTGCACCCGGGACAACCGGTCGAACTCGGCGCGGGCTTTCACAGTGACCCCTCCGGCCATCCGGACGGTCTCTTCGACGCCGCGCCGGTACGCTTCGCCGGCCGCCATCAGGTCCGGCAGCAGGTCTTTCAACTGGGCTTCCGCGCGGTGCTGGTGAGCGAACCGGCCGTTCGCCTCACGGGCGACGGTGTGACCCTGCGCGGCGCGGCGCGTGTTGAGACGTTCCGTGAGGTGCATGTCAGCTCCCCTCCCCGGCGTACTCACACTCGTCGGCCACGTGCCTGTCCAGGTCCGCGTCGTCGGCTGCGATGTAGGTGCACTGCCCGGCGTAACAGGCCACCCGCCCGGTGTCCGGGCACAGGCTGCACGTCGGGTCCGGGGCGTCGGACGGGGAACCGCACCGGGGGCAGTCGGCGGACGCGCGTGACAGGTGCGCGGCGTACGCCTGGTCGGCGAGTCGGCGGTCGAGCTCGTCAGCGGACTCGCGTAGCTCCTGCGCGTACTCCCGGGCCGGCCGGCCCCAGTCGTAACCGGACACTTTCGCCATCGACACCGCCGAACCCACCGGGGTGCCCGTGTCCACGACGAACTCGGGAGGCGCCTCGTCGGCCAGGTACCCGCCCTGCATGTACTCGGACACCAGGTGGCCGTTCGCGTCGTAGAAGCCCACCAGCGAACAACGGTAGCCGTCGTCGTCGCGGTCTTCGGTGAGAGTGGCGTACACGGCCTCGGACTCGTCGAACCCGTCGTCGTGGGCGGCATCCCCCAACGTCTCCGACAGGTCGCGGATCGCCATGTAGGACCAGAACCGGTCCCGGGCACGGTCGGCGCGGGAAGCGAACGCCTGGACAGGGTCGGGCGAGACCACGTACGACTTCCCGTCCTTGTCGACGTGCAAGCTCACCTGGGCTGCCTCAGCCCGTTGCTGTTCGGTGAACTTGCCGTCGTTGCCGTGCAGGCTGCCGTTGGCGTCGTAAGTGCTCATGCCCCCGTGGTGTGCGGGGGACGCGGGGCCTGCTCAATCCTCGAGCGCGTGCACCGTCACCCAGTCGACGTCCGCGGAGTCGTCCAACGACGACAGCGACAGTTTCGACAGCTCATAGTCGGCGGTCAGCATGCTCAACACCGGGTACAACGGCACCCGCGGCACGACCGTGGACTCGACGAAGTAGACGCGACCGTCGACCCGGAACGTCAACTCCGTCGGGGTCCATTCGACGGAGAACACGTGGTAGCTGTCCCACCACTCGTGCCCGGCCGGTTTCAGGTGGGCCGTCACCCGGCTGTACCCGTTCGCGACCGGGTCGCCCACTTTCGTGTACGTGCCGCTGCTCGTCGGGCCGTGCACGAACGACGCGATGCCGAGGCCGGGGATGTCACCGGCCGGGTCACCGAAGAACTCGACCACATCTACTTCGGCGGCCCCGTGCACGTACCACTGGTTGCGCCCGCATTCCAGGTCCGCCGGCAGCAACCAGAACGCGGAGTGCATCCCTTGGGAGCGGTGCAGTCTCATCCGGGCTGCCACGTACCCGTACGTGAACGAGAACGACTCCTCGGTCGCCACCTGCGAGTTGAGCAGGTACGACGACACACCGTCGGGGTAGGCACACGGTGTCCCCTTCGATGCCGGGTCGAGCCGGACCCCCAGCCGGAGTGTGCGGCCGGTCGACGCGACCGCGAACGGTGACGTCTCGGCGCACGACCTGCCTGTCGCCTCGTTCCGGGGGCGTTCCTGGTGGTTCCACACGGTCGTGTCCAGAGGGCCGGCGAAGTCGTCGGCGAACAGCAGCTTGCTCGGGGTCACCGTGACCGGTCTGCTGGTCGAGACCCCGGACACGACCCGGTACACGCCGCGGCCAGTCACCCGGTACACGACTTGGCCGGTGGCATCCTGCCGTTGCCGGTCCACGGCCCGCCAACCCGACCCGGTGCGACGCTCCAACGTCGTCTCGTCGCCTCGAACCGGCGGGTCAACCTGTGCGGTGACCAGGCGGCCTGACGGAATGTCCGCCGGGGTGCGGCCCGGTTGGGCGAGCGACGGCAGAGTCCGGGCGGTGACCGTCGGGTGCACTGCAGTCACCGGGATGGTGCGGGTGGCCGGCACCCGGCGTCCGTTGCGGGACACGGCGACACGGAGCCGGTTGTCCCCGGCGCCGACGGTGACCCTCCGGAACGTGAACGCACCGTTGCGGGCCGCGGTCCCGGTGCGGGTGGACAACCAGCGGTCCCGTTCCCGGCGCTGCAACCACACCCGTTTGCGGTGCCCGGACGCCCACGCCGGCAACCGGCCCTTCACCGGGAACGGCTCCCCCGCCACCACTTTCCTCGGTGTCCGGGACAGGTCGCCGGTGCGGCGGTTCCGAGCCGCCCCCGTGGTCGTGGCTGTCACCGGTTCAGCGGCAACCTGGCCGGGCGTCGACGACACCGGTGACGCGTCGACCGGGTCCGTCAACACGATCACGGGGGCGGCAAAGAGCGTGAAGGCGGCGAGCCGGACGCACAGGCTCGTGAACGTCGTAGGCATCGGCGCGTGGTTTCTCCGTCGTGTAGGGCGGGTCTGCCTCACACCATGCGCAACCCCGGAACCGCCGCGTCCCGAACCTCAGCAGGCGCCGGCGTTCACCCAGGCGCGCACCTTGTCGACGGCGATGCGCTGGTCGCCGTCGCAGTCGACCATGAACGAGTCGAAGTCGGTGCCCTCAGCCCACGCAGCCGGGAGAGCCCCGCCGACACCGGTCATCTCAGCGAAGTCCCCGACCTGCTCGCCTTCCTCGCTGAACACGGCACCGAAGCTGACGTCGAACGACCCGTCCTCGTTCCAGTCGTTCCACTGCACCACCTGGACGGTGTCGCCGGACGCGAACACGTCACTCGCGCCGAGGATCCGGGACGCCAGTTCGAGCCGGTTGGAACGACGAGCCAGGTCCAGCTCCTTCTGACGGATCGCGTCCCTCTCCTCCACCACGTCACGCTGGGCGCGGTCGAGGAGCCCGGTCTGGGCAGCGCGCTGCACCTCCGGGGTGATCGGGTTCGACTGGGCCCAGTCGTCGAGATCGTCGGAGTCCACGTACACGTAGAACGGCCCGTCGTGTCGGCTGACCAGCCCGAGGTCTTGGGCGAGCTCGCCCAAGAGGTCGCCTTCGTCGTTCGACGAGCTCTGATCCGAGACGATCGCGTCGACGACCTTGGATCGCTTCTCCTCGCCCAGGAACGCGAGCACCTGGGCCGCATCGAAGTCCTCCTCGCCGACGTCGACCGGGTGGCCGCGGTCGCTCCACCGCTGGAAGTGCACGCGTGCCCGCAACGCCGGCAGATCCAACACCGCACCGCTCTCGTCTATGAGCTGGGTCTCGAACTTGCCGTCCGTGGTGCTGTGCTTGTTGCCGCGTGCGTCGAAAGTGCTCATGTCGGGTCGGTGTGCGGGGCGTCCGTCGACTGCTCCCGGGCGGCGTGGACCAGCCGCAGCAGGTGCTGCAACGCCGAAACCCTTCCAAGAGCAACGGGGCCCCGCCCCGACACCGAATGGTGCCCGCCGAACACGTAACGGTCGCCGCCGCCCGGCGAGGAGATGTACAGCAGCCCTTGCCGGCCGGTCAGCGCCTCGTACTCGGCCGACAGGCCCCAGATCTGCTGGTCCCGAGGGTCGGACGCGAACCGGCGGGTCGTGGTCTCAGGCATGGTTCGCCTCCGCGCTGGTCTTCGCGTCGCAGTCTTCGCACAGCACACCGGCCGGCCGGTCACCGGACCCGACGAGGACCGCGACGGAGAACCCGCCGTGGCACAGCAGGCACGGAACGGTCACCGCCATCACGGTCGCCTCGATCGTCTCGGCGCGCAGGTCCATTTCGGCTGCGAAACCGCCACCGTCGACGCGCCTCATGCGTCGGGCCGCGACCCGCAGGCCCGACGCGGCGGAACGCTGGTTGGCGAGGTCGGTGATGGTGCCCCGGACCCTCGCCGACGGCTCACTCATCATCGTCGTCGTCCTCGAACTCGTCCTCTTCGCACCCGTTGACCGAGCAGCCATCGGAGTATTCGGACTCGCACAGGCACACCCAGCACACGAAAGGCTCAGGGGCCGGGTCGGTCAGGATGCGCAACGGCCCGAGCACGACCGCCCCTTCGTCGGCGGCGTCGAACGTGCAGCAGACTTCGGTGTCGAACGTGGTCACCGTGGACGCGGTCTTCGGCGGCAGGATGCCGTACTTCTCGACGAAGCCGATCGGAACCAGCCCGAGAGACCCGGAGTCGACACCGTAGGTGTTCCCGGCACCGTCCTCGTACCGGCCGTCCCCGTAGGCGGTGCTGATCGACACGATCTGGAACCCGTCTACGGTGGCGGACGCCACCTGGGCCATATTGCTCGTCCGGTCGACGAAACAGTCGGGGTCGGAGGCTTCGAGGAACCCCCGCCACAGGTCGTGACCCATCGTGTAGCACGGGTCACCGACGACGTACGTGCCGGCGGGCAGCGCCACCATGTCGTCGTGGACGTCGACGTGCTCGAAGACAGGAAGGGTCTTGGTCTCGATCTGGCTCTCGTTCATGACCGTGGTGTGTGCGGATGTCATCGCCCGATGCACCCGGTCAGAGGGCACGGTGGTGCAGCAGCGTGAACGCGACCTTCTGGGTGACGCGGTGCAGCCCGGACTGGTCGTACACGAACACCGTCGCGCCTTCGCCGCGTCCCCGGTACACATACAGGTACCGGTCCGGACCTTCGATGACCACACCGGTCGGCTCAGGCTCCATTCCCCACCAGGCGTACCCGGCACGTTCTGCGGCTTCTACCAGCCGCAGTTGACGACGGTTGAGACCGGTGACGTCAAGATACGAGGGCTCCATGACCATGTTGTGTGCGGGACGACCGGCCTCATGCACCGGCGTCTAGGACCAGGTCAGGCTCCGGTGCCGCCATCGGCGCGAACCGGCCGTCCGGATGGCGTCCCTGGCTCGCTTCGACACGCTGCACCCGTGCCATCTCCCGACGCGCAGCCGACGCCGCAGTGGCGTGCTCCCGGCACCACTTCTCACCAGCCGGCACCGGCCGCAGGCACTCCCCGCAGTTGACCCGGGTCCGACGAGACGCCGCGTACCGACGCCGAACCCGGCGCACCAGCCAAGACCCTCGATCCTGCTCCATCGCCTTCTCCTTGCTCATGTCAGCCACCCGGTAGCGAAACGGGCCGGGAAGAACCGGGCGAACAGCGCCCACATCCGCGGTTCGGCTGCGTCGAGCGCACGCAGAACTGGGGAGTCGTCCGGGTAACGGCCCCGGATCCCGGCCAACCGGTCTCGAGGAGACACCGGTGAACCATCCGGTCCGGTCGTGAAGTCCGCCGCCCAGATGACGGCGTGCTTCCAGTCCTGGACCCGGTCGAACTCGCGCAGCTCAGCCGACAGACCGAGCACGTCGGCTTCTTGCGGTGACGTCGAATGGTGGGCGACCAGCGACACGAGCTGTTCGGGCAGGCCGTTCCGGCGAGCCCACCTGGCCCCGTCGATCGCGTGGTGCCCGGTGTCGGGGTACGCGTACCCGATGTCGTGCAACGTGCCGGCCGCGGCCAACAGGTCTGCCGCGTGCGGCGAGTCGGCGATCTCGTGGCTCAACGCGCGGGCGCGCCG
Source organism: uncultured Ectothiorhodospiraceae bacterium (assembly GCA_937867305.1). Classification (GTDB taxonomy): domain Bacteria; phylum Pseudomonadota; class Gammaproteobacteria; order JAABTG01; family JAABTG01; genus JAGNLM01. The sequence goes on from CALMKJ010000156.1 coordinate 6,974, forward strand.
GCCCACCATGATGCTGTGCAGTCGGCGCTCAGGGGTCAGCTCCGCAGCGTTCAGCAGTTCGTGCGCCAGGTTGTCCACCGAGAACGGGTGCCGGACACACCACCCATGGTCCAGGTCGCAACCCGGACACTCGGTCACTTCACGCATCAGCGTGCCCGTGACCGAAGCAGTGGTGGTCGTCTCCATGCCCAACACCATGCGCACCAACGAACAGGTGCATGCACCCCGGCGAACGTCAGTCGGTGTCCGGTTCCAACACCAGGCACCCGCAGTCACGGGCCGCGCGCAGAAAACGAGCCAGTTCGGCACGTTCCGCGATGCGCACCAAGGCGTCCGCGTCCCCCGGCCGGTCCGACAGCTCCTCCGGCAACGACTTCAACCGGCTCCGGTTCACCACCGGTCCGAGTTCGATGAGGAAGCGGCCCACCTCCGGGGACAGCCGGTGCACCCGACCGGTCGTCGGGCAGTACACACCGTCAGCCTCGAACGGCCCGTAGACGAACCGGGCCCGCAGCTTCGCCGCCAGATGGAACCGTGACCCGACCCGGATGCCCGCGAACGCGACCCACGCGGCCACGACGACCGCCAACGAAGCCGGGACGAACGTGAACCCGGCCAGAGCCAAGAGGGCGCCGGCTGTGCCCAGCGACAACATCCGCACCGTCTGGTGCTCCTCATCGGCCAGGTGGAACGGGCGCGGTGCCCGGTACCGGCGCACCAACACCACCCACACAGGAATCAACCCGACCACCAGGGCGGCACGCAACACCGCCTCGAACGTGTTCACCCGACCAGCTCGCTGCGCGCAAACAGGTCCACCGTGACCCGTCGGGCCACGCCACGCACCTGCCGGACGTCCTGGGCGACTTCCCGCGGGGGCCGGCGGGTCAGTTCGGCAAGCCGGCTCATCCTCCGGTTCAACGGCTCACCGGGCACCAGCGGCATCAGCAGCCACGACTCGGCTACCTCACCGAGCTCGTCACCGCCGCGGCGTACGCACGCGTCGACGATCGCTGTGAACAGCGCGTCGTCCAACGGTGCCGGCGTCACGACGCGACCTTCCACAGCCGGGTGTCGCGTCCCGTCGACTCGCAGTACGACTTCATCCACCGTTTCCCGGAAGCCCGTTCGACGACTTTGCCGCAGCCGTGACACAGGTACAGGTCGAACCCGGGTTGCGGGCGAGGAAGCGTCATGCCTGGAAGGTGTGCGGGGCACACCCGTTCCGTGCACCCGCCAGGCTCAGGGGGAGCATGCGACGCCTCGTCCCGCACACCTGATTCCCATGAGGACCCTGACCCGTGCCCTGTCCGCTTGCGTCGCCGTGACCGCGACCGTCGTACTCGCTGCCCCTGCCACCGGTGCCGCGTCCGCCGCGCCGAAGGCTCGCACCGACAAGGTGAGCGTGATCTCCGGCAGCACCGTCCTCGTCGACGTGCTCGACAACGACCGGGTCGACCGGCGCGGGGCCAAGGTCAAGGTCGTCGGCAAGGCTCACGGGGCCACCGTTGCCACGGTTGCCGGCAAGAAGGTGCGCATCGACACCGGGTCCACCACGTTCAGCACCACGTTCACCGTCCGGTACAAGGTGACCGACAGGCACGGACGCAAGGACAGCGCCGACATCCGGGTCACCGTGACCCCGTCGGACGCCCCCACCCCGGCACCGGTACCTCCGACCCCGACCCCTGACCCGGTTCCGGTTCCGGAACCCGACACCACCACGCTGCTCGGTGCGATCAACGCGCTCGACGTGGCGACAGAGAACAGGACCGGGTACACCCGGAACGCGTTCAAGCACTGGAACTCCGGGTCGAAGGGCCTGCCGTACTGCGACACCCGCGGCGAAGTGCTCGTCGGCGAGTCGGTTGTGGCCGCTCGCTGGGACACCTCGTGTGTCGTAACCGGACAGTGGTTCTCCTACTACGACGGGGTCGTCACCACCGACCCGTCCACGTTCGACATCGACCACATGGTCCCTCTCGCCGAAGCGTGGGACTCCGGTGCGTCCGCGTGGGACGCCGCAACCCGTGAGGCGTACGCGAACGACCAGGACGACCCGCGTTCCCTGGTCGCCGTCACCGCGTCGTCCAACCGCAGCAAGAGCGACCAGGACCCCGCCGAATGGCTCCCCGCGTTGAGCCGGTGCCGGTACGTCGGCGAATGGGTCGCCGTCAAGCTCCGGTTCGACCTGGCCGTCGACGTGACCGAACAGGCCGCGCTGGTAGCCCAAGCCCACGAATGCGGCGACGGCTACGAGATCCTGCCGGTCGACCTCTACTTCGACTGACCGTGTGCGGGTGCACGGTGGACGCCGACCCGCACACAATCGAGGCATGAGCACCTACACCGACCTGCGGATCATCGTCGACGTCGACGGTTCGGACGTTCCCATCGTCGTTCAAGGCGCAGACCAAGTTCAGTCGTTCCCCGCCTGGCTGTTCGACCCCATGGTCACCTACCCCGGTTCGGGCACCTCGGTCGAGCGGGTGGTGCTGCACACGCCCGAACGACCGTGGGACATCACCGAACTGGTCGGCCGGATGGTGTCCGGCCTGGTCAACACCGACCTGACCGACCACCAGGAACAAGAGCAGCTTCGAGCGCGTGAACGCACTGAGGCCGCCAGCCTCTGGTCCGCGTTCCTGTACGGGATCATGCTTTGAACCGCGCCGTGCGCCGCGTACACGCCTCCCATGTCTCCCGGGTCCTGGCTTCCGCCGGGTGCGACCGCGGACGCGTCGAGCCGTCGTCGCGCGGCAACGCGAACTACTACACGCCCGGGTTCGTCGTGAAAGGGAGCCGGCAGGCGTGGGAGACCGGCCTGGTCGACGACCACGAACGTGACGCCGGTTGTGTCACCGTCGAACGGATGGAGTTGAACAGCCACGGTGCCACCGCCGGACCCGGGCAAGACGTGGCCGCGTACGCCGCAGTGCTGCGCGACGCCGGGTTCCAGGTCGAGACCCGGACCCGGTCAACCGGGCGGCAACACCTCGTGCTCCGGGGCCGCAGCTCTTAGCCGGTCAAACCTTCGATGTACTCGGCGACCGCCCACCGGACGTCGGAGACGAACCCCGGCTTCCATCTGAACGTCCGGGCAACGTCGCCGTACGACACCGTGTACATGCCGTACACGACGACCTCGGCCCGGTTCGACTCGACGCCGACCGGCAGCACCTGCACCCCGAACGGGTTCGCGGTCGACGACCGTTCCACCTCACGCCGGTGCTCCACCTGGACACTCAGGAAGGCGCCGGCCAAGTCGATGAGCAACGGCTCCCCCTCACCGACCCCGAACACCAGGTCCCAGGCGGCGTACCGGTCCAGTGCCTCGAATCGGCGGGGCAGGTCGACGTGTGCGGTCATACCCGTCCTGTGTGCGGGGCCGACCCGTTCGTGCTCCCAGACCGGCACGGGCGCACCGCAGAACTGTCCCCGCACACAGACACGATGAGACCGACAGGGAAGAAGGCACCGGCCATGCACGACGCAGCACACGTGTACTCGTTCGACATCGAGACCGACACGTCCGTCCAAGCTGACGGGCGACAGTACGGGTTGGAGCCACTCAACGCCGGGATCACCGAGATCTCGCTCGCGTGGGACCCCTCAGTCCTTCCCGGCGGCGGCGCCGTGTTCGCGACCGGATACGGCCTCAACGAGGCCGACATCATCATGGAGTTCGACAAGATGCTGTACGGGCTACCGCCCGGGCTCCTCGTCGGCTGGAACAGCTCCTTCTTCGACCTGCCGTTCATTCTCACCCGGGCCGAGGCGCTCGGCATCGGTCACCGGCTGCACCTGCACGCCCAGCCGGGCCTGGTACCCAAGTACGACCCGACCCCGCCGCACACGTGCGGATACTCGGCCGTGTGGGGCACGAGCACTCCGATCCCCCACCAGCACCTCGACATCCAGTGGCACTACGAAGCCGCGGCGAAGCTGCTCGGCATCAAGTGGGGGTTGAAGCCGGTCGCCGTCGCGTACGGGCTCGACATGGTCGAAGTGGACCGGGAGAACATGCACCTGCTCACTGCCGACAAGCGGCGCGCGTACGCACTGTCCGACGCAGTCGGCACCCGCAACCTCGGTCTGCACATGCTCGGCCTGCCCGTACCCGAGATCAGCGACCCGATCCTCGCACTGGCGGCGTCACCCTCACGGTGACCTGACCTGCAACCGGAACTTGCCCCGGTGGTTCTCCGTCGCCGTAAGCACCCGGATCTTGACTTCCTGCCCCGCCGTCAACGCCACGTTCGCGTTGCTGGTCGCGTTCCCGATGCCGGTGATCGTCGCCGCGGACGTCCGGTACACGTGAACGATCGGGGTGCCTTTCGGTGACCCGTCGGTCGCGGTCAGCGTGGTGAAGTTGAACGTGCCGGCCCGCGGCGCCACGAACGTCCACCACAAGCTGCCGCCGCCGGTGGTCGACTCGCCCGGTTCGGCCTCCGCGAACCGGTTGTCCATGTCCGCTGACACCCACGTCTGCCCGGCCGCCATCGCCGGGATGTCCGCCGCTTCAGAGAACGGGTCGCCGACCGGGCCCGGGGTCACCGCCAGGCGGTACATGCTGCGCCAGTTCGGGGACGCGGACGCGACCCGGATCTTGTACGTATGGCCGGCCTCCATCCAGGTGGAGAAGTACGGCTTGTTGCCGCTGCGGTCGTGTGCCGTCGGGGTCGCCGGCAGGGTGGCCACGTCGTCGGTCGTGGTGTCCCACACGTCGATGTTCGGCTGGTAGAACAGGGTGCTGCCGTCGGACGCCTGCGAAACGACGACCCGGTGACTCGCTGTCCTGGTCGGGGTGAACTTCCACCAGGTGCTGCCGCCGCTGTTCGTCGGCTCACCAGGCTGAGGGCCCGCGAACGTGTTGTCGATGTCGGCGGTGTACGACGTGGCCGCCGGGGTCACGCCGCTGATCTCGATGGCGTCCTCGAACGCGTCGTTGAACGGTCCAGGGCTGACCCTCAACCGGTACCCACTGTGCCAGTTCGTCGACGCAGAAGACGTGCGGATCAGGTACGACTCGCCTTTCTGCAACGGCACGACAAGGCTGGGCTGGTCACCGGAAGCAGACCGTTGCGCGACCGGTGTGTTCAACGCGCCCACCGTGGTCGCCGTCGACTTCCACATGTAGATGCCCGGGTTGCGGTACAGGGCGCTGCCGTCGCTGGCCGCGACCACCGAGACCGTGACGGTGACGGTGCGCGGCGAGGTGAGCTTCCACCACATCCCGAGCGTCGAGTTGGCGCCTTCGCCTGTCTCCCCGGTCTTCAAGTGGTTGTCGTAGTCGCGGCTCGTCCACGGCGCCCCGGACGGGGCCAGGTTGATCGGGTGAGCGCACGCGATCATGTCGTTGTCGCATTCGATGGTGAACGTGGCCGGTGCCGACTTCGGTCCTTCGGTCCCGTCCACCGTCGCTGACACGGTCACCGTGTGGTCGCCTGGAGGCACCGACGTGAGCTCGACGTTGCGAGACGCCCCGGTGGCGACCGGGATGGTCGAACCGTCCAGGTAGAGCGCGTAGTTGGTCGCGCCGACCACCTCGTCCCACGTGATGATCGCGTCCACGTCACCCGGAATGACCGTTGCGGTCACGTTCGTCGGGGTCGTCGACGGGTCCGCCGGCCCCGCCTCCACACCGGTCCCGTCGCAGTCGGACACGTGGTTCCCGCGACCCGAGTCCACGATCGCACCCGAGTCGGAGTCGTAGATGGCGTACGCCTTCACGATCACCCCGGCGCTGGACAGCACACAGATCCGGAACCCGTCCTCGTCGGCGTAGTAGCCGGCGATCCGCGACCCGACCGTCAGGTTGACGCCGCGGACACCGGCCCCGTTGGACGCGACCGTCTCCGGGTAGGCGTCCTCATGGATCCGGTGCGCCTCGATCCCGACAGAGATCTGCTTCGCGTCCGAGACAGCCCTGGTGACGTAGGTCCGCTCACGGAACATCCCCATCGACTGGACCGCGATGACGGCCAGCAACGCGAAGATCGCCATACCGAGCAGCACGTCGAACATGGCGAGCCCACGGTGGTCGCGGGCGGTGCCGCGGCGTCGAGGCGGAGTCATAACGGGGTTTCCGGTCAGGTGGAGGATGGGCTTGTTTCCTTCCACCATGCGCAAAGAAGGGCCGGTTCAGGCTCCCCTCAGCCTGCTAGACCGGTTCGTCACGCCTGCGAGAAGGTCTGGGCGGACCGGTCGACCGGTGGCATGATCGTCGGCACCATGCCTGCCGCGAACCCGATTCCGAAGCCGGTGACCATCCTGGACGTGCGTTCAATCCCGGTGGACACACCGGACGAGGACGAACCGGAGGTCCCGTTGCGTCGGGCGGCGTAACGCCCTCAGTACGGCAGGTCGAGACCGGCGACCCACAGCACCATCAAGGTGACGAACGCGGTCGCCCCGACACCGACCAAGGCCCACCCGATGATGCGTTGACGGGCCGGGAAGTCGGTCAACGGCTCACCGGTCACCGAATGGGTTCGGCCGGCACGCACCGCCATGCCGCGGCGGGTGTTTGCACCCAGCATCGCGTTGCCCCAGGCGAGCACGAAGATGGAGCCCGCGAACGACCAGAGCCAGTTCATGCAGCGGCCCCCGTCCAGGTGAGGCTGGTGTGGTCGGTGTGAGTCATGGTTGGTTCCCTGCGGTCGTGGATGTGCGGACGCTTCTCCTGTGCCACCACGCCGGCGCCGAGGATCCCCGGCTTCACGACCAGTGCTCCGGCACCGTGTCCGGCACCCGCGGCGGGACGTGACCGACCAAGGCGGCGCGCAGCTCGTCGCCGACCATCTCGGCGGCCGCGACATACAGGTCGTCGTGCCGTTCCAGGTCCGGGTCGTCGACCAGGGCACGGCACTCGGTAACCGTCAACCGCATCAGGTTCTCGACACCCTGGACGCGCGGGAACCCGAGCGCTTCCAGCCGCCGGCAACGCCACGACCAGTCGGTCGAGGCGTCCATGACAGCCAGCACCCGGTTCAGGTCCACGCCTTCGGCCCGCAGCTCGAGGACCGCGCCACGCACCGTCATTGACGCGACAAGGTCGGCAAGGTCGTCCAACGGGGCACCGATCGTCGCAGCCACATCAGGGTCCTGGGCAGCGTCGACGGCGTGGACCGCGCGTGTCATCAACGCGACGTGCTCCGCCGTCCTGTCCAACCATGCCGGGTCGGTGCTCACGACGCCCGCCTTCGGAGGGCCCGGCGCACACGCAGGTCGTACGCGTACGAGGTGGCCGCACCGAGTGCGACCCCGGTCGCGAACGTGACGAACGCGGACCCCACCGACCAGACCAGGTAGCCGAACAGGTCGTGGCTCACCGGAACGTCACCACCCTGGACTCGGCTTCCACCATGTGCCGCATCGACACCCAGCCGACGAACTTGCCCACCTTCGGCAGATGCGAAGTCCGGAACGTGGAGCCACCCGGAAGAGGCAGGTCGACCTGTTGACGGTTCGCCGACCACGGGGTCAGCACCTGTTCCAACGGCGACCAGTGCACCGGGTCACCTGACGCGAGCCGGTCCGGGGCCAACCGGTCGAACAACGCCAGATCCGCTTCCAGGTCCCGTACGCCCGCCTGGGTCAGGTACGACGTGCGAGCCACCCGGGCCGCGGAGACCCGCGACAGGACCGTCTCGACATCCTCACCGACCCGGTCAGCAACCCCGACGGCCAGTTCACGGTCACGGTCCCCGATGTACGGCAGATGCCATCCACCCACCCCGACCAGGGTCGGGGTGGACGCCTCGTACGCGTCCCGCATCCGTTCCGCGACCATCCGGATCTCCGGTTGTGCGTCAGGGTGGCACCGTTGCGCGAAGTAGTTCTCCACCGGCCCGGTCCACACCGAGACGTGCATCATGTGCGGTTCCAGCAGCCGGTTCGTGATCGACTTGTGCACGCCCAGCTCCCGCAGCTCCGACCCGAGCTGGATCGTTGCCTCCCGGTGCAGGTCCCACTTGCGGCGAGCTACCGCTTCGGCTTCCGCGGCAACCGGGTCACCACCCTGCATGCCGGAACGTTCACTGGCCCACACGACCGGGACAGCCGGGTGCGCACGAACATCGTCGATGACCTTCACGACAGGTCGGGCACGACTCGACGCCGAGTTCTTGGAGTTGTGCACGACGATGCCGTCGGCCACGAAGTTGTGCCACGGACCTTCTACTTCGATGTCGTAGGTCATCTGCACTCCCGCGTAACGAATCGCCTTGATCGCTACCCACTTCCGGGCGATTCGCCGTGACCTGGCCTTCGGCTTCCAGTCAGGGTGTGGTTCCTTGTCCGCCGACGAGAAGACCGAAAGGTCGTCTCCGTTGTGCAGGGCGTCGGCGAAGCGGTCTTCGAGGTTGTTCGCATGAAGGTATCGGTGATGTGTGGCGCAGAGCGTGATGAGGTTGTCGAAGTTCTTGGCGAGACCGACGTCTTTCACCACCGGGACGATGTGATGGGCCACGAGGTCGCTGCCGCACCCTCCGATCTGGCACTTGAATCCGAACTTCTGATGTACGCGGTACGCCTCGTTCTGTGTCCAGCGTCCGATGTCGGCTCGTTCACTGGTGATGCCACCCTTCCACCAGTGGTGCTCAGCCCCACGCGCATGGCGTTGGTTTGTGCGCCGACCACGCGTCTTGGGGTTCTGGTAACGCAGACCCGTGTTCCACGGCTTGCGTCCTTTCAGGATCAGCGAGATGTCGTAGGGGATCTTGTGTCGCTGGAACGACCGCTTGACCTGGTTGACGGTTACCCCAAGATCAGCAGCGATGGACGTCGCAGACGATCCCTCTTGCCGGCGGGCGAGTAGCCATGCCGGGTCGTCGAGGCAGGCGGGCTTCTCCGGGGCAACGCGCTTCCAGCCAAACTCGGCGTACGCGCGCTCTACGCGGTGGCGGGGGACGTCGAGACGGTCGGCGATCTGACGGATCGTCATGCCTTCCGCCCTCAATGAGCCCACGGTCTCGCGATCAAGGAGCACCTGCCCGTTCGCTGCGAACATCGGGGAGTCTCCTTGGTAGAAGACGAGGTCCTCACTGTTGCGGCGGAGGCCGGTGGCCTCTTCCAGCGTGAGCCAGCCCCGGTCTGTGAAGAAGAGGTGGGCCTTCGATGTTGTGATGACGTACCCGTCGTCGAACTCAACCGTGTAGGTCTCTTTCTCACCAGACTCCCACACGTCTTTGACGTGTGTGTGGACGATCTCTCCGGTTTCCTCGTTGAGACACCTGAGCCACATCCTCGAGAGGTTGGTCCGAGTGTTGTATTCGACTTCGGGAGGGTTGGAGTACCAGCGCTTGAAGTCCGCGCCATTGATGACACGGCGGCCGTTCTCGTTGGACCGAGCAGGCAGGCCGTAGAGGCGAACGGCCTTATCGAAGCCGGTGTAGTGGGCACCGAGAAGCTTAGCCAACTCCGCGGGCCGGTAGTCGCGATCGTCGACCAGCAAGGATGTGTCGAACTTCCCGCGCTTCCGACGAGAGTGGCGTGTGCCTGAATGCCACTTCCGGAAGAGCTCGTCGATCCGCATCTTTCCGCCGGCCGCACGACCGGCCTCAACCCCGTTAGGCCGGTCGAACCACAGCTCGACATCTCCAGCGAGGCACATGACAGCATGCGTGTTCTCCTCGGCGAGCACCCAACGGTGGTGGCGCTTCTCGAACGTGGTGATCCTGTCGCCGTCGGGACTGATCGAGTCGGCGATCACCTTCGCGTACACGAAGTCGTCTGACCTGTTCATTCGGTCACCTCCTGCTGGTCGGGGCACACCCGGGCCACAGCCGGCAGGTCGCCGGTCAACACGTGACCGAACACGTCGCGGGCGTACCCGTGGGGTCGGTCGGTGAAGTGGAGCCGGTTCGGCGCCTCACCGTCACGCACGTACGAAGCCGGGTCGCCGAACTCCACGCCGGGCCGGTGGTGGTACACGCGGCGTTGCGCGTCAACGAACAGGTAGGTCTCCACCCGGTCGGTGCCGTTGTTGTACACGCGGGTCTCGTCGGTGGAGAACAGCCGCTTCACTTCGTACAGGCCCACCAGGACCGGTTCACCGGACTTGTCGAACTCGTAGCGCGACGACACGAGACGGAACGCCCACACGATCACCGGGTCTTCCGACCTGGTCAGCCGCAGCCCCACCGGGACCGGGGGTACCGGTACGTCGGCGGCGTGCTTGCCGGTCACGAGTCCGACTCCGACGAACCGGCCGCGAACTGACGTGACCAAGCCTGGAACTCGGTGTACGTGCCGAACGGCCCGAACCTCTCCGGGTTCTCGACCCGGCCGCAGTCGACGTACTTGCCGCCCGGGAACCGCACCTGCATGCGGGGAGGCGTGTCACCGGGCACCGCCCTGAACAGCGTCACGACCGTGCCGCTCGGTAGAGAGTGGGAAGACGACCACACGTTAGGGGAGCTCATAGTCGTCCTGTGTGCGGGAAACGTCGTCGGATGCACCCGGCGCGTTCTCCGGCGTGACCGCCTCCGGCCAACCTGCGGAGAACCGTCGGCCCCAAGCCTTGAACTCGGCGGACGTGCGGCCGACAGGACCGTACCGCTCCGGTCCTTTGCCGGGCCGGTCGTCGAACTCGGGCCGGTTCTCCACGAACCAAGCCAGGTTGAGTGCGTGCCAGGCGACCGCGATCATGTGCTTGACCGCCATCTCAGGGTCGTAGTCCTCCCCCATCCAGAACAAGCTCCCGTGCCGCAGCATCGCCGAGTACGAGCTAGACCACGGGTACCCGCGCTTCCAGTTGGGTGCGCCCGCCACATCGTCCGGGTACTTCATCTGGCCCCGTCCGTACAGGACGGCCAACTCCCACAACGGGCCCGCCGGGATCAGGTCGATCCGTGCCTCCTTCATCGACTTCGACCCACCCGAAGCGCTCGTGACCAGGCGTTCGCCGCGCTCCCGAGGAGTCGCCGGTGCAGGTGCCGGTGCGACCGGGGCGGGAACCGGGCGCAGGTCGGTGCGGTCAGTCGGTGCCGGGGTCGAAGTGACGAACACGTCCACGTCGAGCAGTTCACCGGTGAGAGCGTCCAGGACCGGAAGCCCGATACCCAACGCCAACACGACCTCGCCGCGGGCGCCACGGGAGTCCTCCCAACGAGGCAGGACCGCGACCGCGTCCGCATCCGTCGTGATGTGTGCGGCGTACCGGGAAAACTCGCCCCGTAGGTCGAACCCGATGGTGTCCGGGTGCTCCTTGCCGGTGCAGCCGGCACGGGAGATCTGGCGCCCCGTCACCCGGTCATCGGACCCGACAGGTACACCGTGTCGATGCCGTGGTGCCGGGCCGGAAGCGGAGCGGCGGCGGGATTCGTCGTCATGCTGTTCCTGTGCCAGAAGCACCCAGCCAGCCGGCCAACCGGTTGTCCGGATGGTCGGCGAACTCGTTCAGGTACACGGTGTGCAGCAGCCACCCGATCGCGACCGTCGAGGCGAGCACCGTGAACGGGTACGCGGTCTGTGTCGCCACGAACAGCACCGCGAGCCACCGCCACCACCGGTAGGTGCGTGCAGGTGGCACCAGGAACCACGTCACGACGGCCGGGAGCAGGAACACGGCCAGCATGAGCGCCAACCCGCCTTGCATCAGCGCGAACGTCATGGCCCACGTGACCAACCCACCGACGCCAACGCACGCGGCCCAGCCGGCGAGCACCGCGAACGGGTTGCGGGTCGTCATCGGGTCACACGCTCAGCAGTGACCACTGCCCGGTCCAACCCGAGAGCCGTGAACACGTCACGTGCCTCCGGTCCGGTGAGCTGCCGGTCCCGGACGGCCCGGGCCAGACGCAACGCGGCGTCCAACTGCATGTCCGCGGGGACGTCGGGAACCGACCTGATCTGCTGCCAGTCCCGACCGACCTTCTGTGCCATCACGACCTCGTCTCGCTCACGCGCGTTCGGATGCGGGTGACCCCGCTGTGGTCACGTTGTGTGCGGAGAGCTCCCGGCCGTGCACCCGTTCAGGCCGTCTCGACCAGCTCCGGTGCAGACGCGTCACGCATCCGGTTGAAGTCACCCGAAACCAGGTGCTCCACGGCCAGCTCCATCAGCCGTTCCTGCACCTGCTCGGTCGTCGAACCGAGAGGGGCTCCCGGGTACGCGGCAGCCTGGTTCAAGTAGGTGTGCCACCGTGACCGGGACACGACGTGGCCGCGGCGGGCCGCGGCCTGCTCTGCCTCGGAGGCGACCGTGAAGTCGCTCACCGGCTCGCATTCGGTCGCCACCCACGACTCGACGAGGACGGCAGCCAGGTTCCGCCACCGCAAGTCCAGGCGACGTTGCCCGCGCGCGTCGGTGACCTTCGACGACGCGCCGGCCGCAGCGGTCCGCATCCGTTGGATCGACTTCTTCGAGGGCCGGTCGAACGGGGCAACCGCGAACTCGGCGAGCGCCGCAGCGAACCTCGGGTCGGCGTCCAGGAGCCGTTCCACCTGGTCGGCGTCGTAGGAGTCCCACAAGGCCAGCACCCGCTCGTCGACATCCCGGGTCAGTGCGTCAGGGTGTTCGCTGTACCCGAGCACAACGGCTGCGAACGTCTCCAGCGACCGGTACGCCAACCACGGGTCGGCCTTCAACAGCTTCAGCACCTCGGCCCGGTCCCGGTAGTCCTCTGGTCGGACCGCGGCGGGGACACCGAGGATCTCCGCCGCCTTCTCCATGCCGAGCCGCATCCGGGGCCGGCCGCGCAGACCGTGGCATTGGGCCTCGAACTCGTCGACCTTGTCGGCGTACTCGTGTCGTGCCGCCGTGTCGTCTCCGGGCTCCGGGTCGTAGGTGACTGTGTCGAGGACGAACCCGGACGGGTCGGTCGCGGTCCCGGTGCGGCGTTCGGCGCGGCGGACGTCGCGGATGCCTTGGACGATGTGGTTGGGGACGTGCTTGCGCAGCCACCCGCACGCTGAGGAGGTTCGGGCGATGGCGAAGTCGAAGTCGCGGCTGCCGGGGGTGAGGAGCTTGGCGGCGATCTTGGCGCGGACGTGGTCGGCGACCTCGTCGAGGATTCGGTACTCGACCTGGCTTCGGCCCAGGCTCGTGCCGATCACGTTGGTCGTCATCAAGGCGGTGGCGATGATGCTGCGTGCCGTCTGCTCGTCGAAGACGCCTTCGTCGTACGCGGCGATGACTTCTTTCACCGCTCGGTCGATGGTGTCGGTGTCATCGAACTGGGACAGTTCGGCGGCGATGACGGCCGGGTCGCGGGTCGGGTTGAAGCAGGCGAAATGGGTCGCGGCAGGTGGGGTCACGGACCGCTGGTGTGCGGGGAGGCCCGTTCAGTGCTCCCTGGAACCCGTTCCAAGGCCCATTATGTGATGAGGATCACTCTCTTGGTCTCAGAACACCCGGTCGAGCACCTGCGCGTCCTCGTTCACCTGGCCGGCAGCAGCCAACGCCGCCGCCGCGGCCTCACGCCTCTTGATGTCCTCGGGGTTCGTCGACGACATCGCCAAGAACTCAGGCGACAAGTCAACCCGGACCGGAACAGCACGACCCGACAAGTCGACGTAGATGCACACCGACCCTCGCAACACCTCGCCGGTCACCGGGTCACGCAACGCCTTCATCGACATCGGGTTCGGCGAGACCGCCTGAGCCGAGTTACCGCCGATCGTGGCCTTCGCCATGATCCGCTGCAAACGGGCCGGTGTCGGATCCAACTTCCACAACTCGCACGCCGCCCGCGCCTCCTTCTCGTCCTCGATCGACAAGACCAGACCACGGGAGATGTACCCGGCCAACCCGGCACTCACCGCGTCGGAGACCCGCTGAGTGAACAGCATCGGGAGCACACCCTGGCTCCGGGCCAGACGCCCCAGCCGCTCCACCTCGGCACGACCAGCCCCCAAGAACACCCACGCCTCGTCGAGCATGACCACGCCCTGACGGCCGGTCAACGCCATCGCAGACCCGAACACCATCATCCGGACCACCGCCAACGCGACCCGTTGCGGCAACGTCTGGTTCAGCGCACCCGGCTCCGGCAGATCCAGGTAGGCGTCCCCCACCTTGATCAGGGTGATCCCGCTCGACGTACGCAGACCCTCCGTGCTCGGGTTCACCCCGACGATCGCCCGGAACATCGGCGACGACGACGCCAACGCCTCCACCCGCGACACCATCTCCGGCGGCATCGGGATCTGGTCCCGCACCGCGATCGCCAACGCCTGACCGATACACGTCGCGCCCTTGTCGACCCCGTAGGACAGGGCGTGCGTCAACGGCACCTCCATGTCGGCGACCGCGGTACCCCACGGGTTGATCGCCATGAGCATCGACGCGGCCAGCTCGGCGCCCACCTCCTTCTTCGCAGAGAACCGGATCGGGTCGAAGATGCCGTCCGCGGTCACCAGCGTGTCCAACGACGCGACCTGGCCACCGGCCGCCAACACCACAGAGGAATGGTCGGAACCCATCTTCGGGTCCACGATCACGACAGGGCGACCCATCCGGGCGTACTGGTCGGCCAACGACAACAGCACCTGGGTCTTGCCGGACCCGGTCGCACCCGCACACAACGCGATCGGCAGCCCGTCGCTCGTCGACGCGGCCGTCGGGGACAGGTACGCCGGCTGCCGGTCCCGTTCAGTGAACCCGAGCAACGCACCGTCCGGGTCGCCCACGAACGACAACGACGGGATACCCGAACACGCGACCGTCTGAGCCGGCAGGTCATGCAGATGCGGGTTCGCGCGCAGGTGACTGCACAACCACGTCTCCGCCATCGCACCGTGCTGCCGGAAGTCCATCATCGCCAACCGGGCCGGTGCGTCCGCGGACAACACCTGGTGCACGTCACGGAACTGACCGTCGAACCCGGCCACGATCGACGCCGACGCCAACGTCGGAGGAGGGTTCCCGCCGGTGGCGTACAACCCTTCGACGCCTTCAAGAAGCGCCATCATCTCGACCTGCTCCGCGCGCTCCATCTTGCCCTGCTTGGTGCGCTCGTTGATGTCGTCGATGAACCGCTTCCGCTGCCGGCGCAGCTCCTCACGGGTGATCGCACCCGGTTCGATGACACCGCGGATCGACACGGCCAACGCCCCCGCACCGACCAGGTCGGCCACCCAATGCGACGTCGGGTCGGTCGCCTTCACGAAGGACAGGTCCAGGTCCTGGACGGACGCGAACGTGACCGCGTGCGTGCCCGGGACGGTCGTGTGCGTCCACGACGCACACTGGTCCACCCCCGCCTCGTCGGCCATCCGCACCGACTCGACCGACTCGAACACGTGCACGTGGTCCGGGTGGACCAGCATCGGGGTGTCGGCGTAGTACCCGTGGTTCCACCACGCGTTCGCCAACCGGACGTCGTCAGCGGACACCTTCACCAGACCAGACCGGTCCATCGCGGCGTTCATCCGCTCCGTGTCCTCGTCGAAGTCCGACAACGGCACGTTCCCAGCCACCACCGTCTCCACGACCGAGTTGACCGCGTCCAAGAGACCACCACCGCCGAGCTTGTCGCGCAACCGCACCCCGACGAGCAGCAGCCGGCGGTCGATCGCGGTGTTCGGGTACCGCTGCCGCAGCACCTCGGACAAGGCGTGGCCACGTCCCGGCGCGAACCGCTGAGGCACGTTCACCAGCAACACATGCACCTCGCGGTACGAACCACGAGACGTCGCCCGACGCCGCATCCCGACGTTCACCTGGCCGGCCAGCTCCTCGAAGAACGACAGCAGCGGCTCAGCCGCCGTCAACGACTCGGCCGGGTTGCGGGCATCGACGACTGGGCCCAACGGCACCGCCCGGTACATCCACAACGCCCCGTTGACGCCTTGGAGTCGCCCGTCGGCGAGCCGGGACCGCAACGTCGTCGGCCAGGCCGGCTGCTCGGAAACCTCGATCACCGGTTCGACTCCTTCTCAGCTTGCTTGCGGGCCTTCCGCTTCTCCTTCTTCTCTGCCTTCGACAACCCGGTGTCGGTCTCGGCCTCCGGGTCCGGCTCAGGTGCGGTCTCCGTGCCAGTCCCCTCGTCCGGGTCGGTCACGTCATCAGGCGGGGACAACGTCTCCTCGCCTGATGGGTCGGACTGCTCCGAAGGGTCGCCGTCCTCGAACGTCGCGTCGCCGGTCACCGCCGCCACCGTCCGTGACGTGATCGCGTTCCCGTGACGCTTCAGGTGGGCGCCTTCACCGGGGCCACCCCACGCCACCACTCGAGGAGCGGCAGTGTTCGCCGACTCGACGAGCACGTCGAACGTCACCTCCGGAGCCTCGTTGGCGTCCTCGATCGGTGCGACCGCCCAGTCGATGCGGGCGCTCACCCGCACGATCACCGAATCCGGAACCCGGTCGGTGCCCTCCTCAGCCGGGACCAAACTCACCACCCACGCCTCATCCGCGACCGGGTCACGCAACCGAGCACCCGACAAGGGCAAGTACGAATGCGACGCGTCCGTGTCGCCGACCGTCTGGTGCAGCAAGCTCGGGTCACCGGACGCGTACGCGTCCACCCACGCCGACACCGCGGTCACCACGTCTTCGGTCGGGGTCGTCTCATCCAGGTCCGGGTACGGGTTCGGGGCCCACGACGAGTCCGCCGGCAACACCGGCGCCAGCGACGGCGACGACGCCACGACCGCGCCGTGCGCCTCATCGAACAGGACCAGCACCGACGCGACGAACATCGCACCGCCAGGAGCCGACAACGTGACCCGGTGAGTCTCCTGACGGAACTTGCCCTGGGTGACCAGGTCCGGGTCCGTGCCCTCAGCCGGCTTCCACGTCGACGACGTCGCCGAATCCCACCCGACCACTTCACCGCCCGGCACCGGGGACGGGTCGCCGGCCAGCCATTCACGCACCGCGACCAACGCGACCGAACGGGTCTCAGAGAACTTGTCCGGGCCAGCTTCCGCGGTCACCGCCGAACCGGAACCGGACGCGCCGGCCGTCACGACGACCCCCACGAGGGCCAACGGCAGCAGCACCAGCGACGCCCACACGTACACGCGCCACCACCGGGCCCGTTTGCGCTGCTTGTCCGCCGACGGGAGGCCAGCCCGAGGAACCTCTTCGGCCTGCTCCCACCAGTTGTTCGCCGACGACCGGGCCTTCTTCGTCTTCACCCCGAGCACGAGTCACGCCTTCTTCAGCAAGGTGACGACATCTTCGAGGTCTTTGCGCAGGTCGGCCATGTTGAGCCCGTGCACCGTCTTCGCGACCACGATCGACGCCTTCGCCGACGACGCCGGCAGGTCCGAGGACGGGGCCAAGCCCATCGACGCGAGCAGCGACCAGATCCGCTTCATCCGCTGCGGCCCGAGCTCGCCGGCCACCACCGAAGCCTCGAACACGTCCGAGGTGCTGATCTTGTCCAGGTCGCCGAGAACCTGGGTCGAAGACCGGTCCGCCGTCATGATCGCCGCGGTGAGGTCGGCCAGGTCGTTGTCGCACCCCAGTAGGTGGGACGCCACGTCACGAGTCGACTGCTCCGCGGCCACCACGTCTGCTGCCTTCGCCGCGACCCTGCGGACCAGCCGGTTCGTGTGCGCCCGGTTCGACCGCGACGGCCGGCCGGTCGCACCGGGGTGGCTTTCGTCGCCGGTCTCCGGCGTCTCGTCGACGACGGGGTCAGCGTCGTGCAGCTCGATGTCGAGCTCCTCGACGTCCAGCGGAAACCCGGGTGAGGCGATCTCGGTCACGAAGACTCCTGGAACTCAATGTGGTGGGCGGGTCGGGCACTGGTCACCATGCGCAAACCACGGCACGGGCGACCGGTGTTACGCCCTCCCCTGTGCCAGGTGGGCCGCGTCGGGTCGCCGACAACAAGAACGCACCCGGTCCGTCTGGGCGCTGACCGGGTGCGGCGAACACGAACCCGACGAGGGCCCTTGCTACGCCGCCAGAGGGGCGACGCCGTCTAGCCCGTGTTCGCCTTTCCCTGTGCCACCAGCCAGCACGCGGGCCTTCAACGCGCCGCCGAGAACCGGCGCGAAGCCTCAGTTGTTGGGGACCCCACGGTCCTCGGTGTGCCGGACGACCCGCATCTTCTTGGTTACGTTGCCGGTCGTGAACTCCTCGACCTCGACCCACACCAGGACACGGTGACCGATCAGCGACTTCACCTTGCGGGCCATCGCCAGCCCCTCCGGGTTGTCGGTCCGCTCGGTCCGCACCTGCTCGCACCCGGCCGGCACACCATCGGTGGCCCGGTCGGTGCCCGTGTGCAGCGTGATCACCCCACGGGTGCTCGACTGCTCCTTCTTCACGTCACGCACGATGCCGGAGAAGACCTTGCACTTGCTGATCTGCTCGGCAGCCTTCGCCTGCGCGACCACGAAGCCGGTCATGCTGGTGGCGAAGTACGCGTCGAGCGCGGCGGGCAGCGCAGCGGCGACAGCGGCGGCGATCTGGTCGCCCTGGGCGACGTCGGCGGGGGTCTGGGTGCTCATCTGGTTCTTCCTTCGGTGGTTGGGTTGGGTGGTGCTCAGCCGGTGACGGCCTGCGGGCGGGACGGGGCAGCGAGAACAGCCCACGGGGGCGTGGTCGGGGCGTCGGCCTCGTACAGCCGGTGCGCCGCCAACGCCAGCGTGCGGATGTGCTTGGTTCCCAGCGCCACCCACGCGTCCCACGCGGCGGCGTCCTGACCGAACGGCAGCGGGTGCGTCTCGATGAACGACCGCAGCAGGCCACGGAGCCGCATGTTCAGCCCGTTCATCCACGACGACGAACCGGACAGCTCGTGCTGGGTCGGGCGCAGCATCACCGCGAACGTCTGCGACAGACCGTCCAGCGCGTCCTTCGACAGCGCCACGTCGGCCTTCACGATCTCCTCGTAGGCCAGCGAGACCATCCCGAACACGGCGGTCGCCGCGAAGCTGTTGCCGTTCAAGAGTCCGCGCGACTCAGGCTCCCAAGCCTTGTCCTCGGAAAACACGTGCTCACTCATCATGGCTCCTACTGCGGCCTCGACCGCGACTGGTGGGGTGGAACTGACCTTGTTGTGTGCGGAACCGTCCGGTTCATGCACCGTGTCGGCCGCCGAACCGAAGTCCTCTTCGACATAAGTCGGCACCTCGACCCGCAACGGGCGAGCCACCGGGATCCGGAAACTGCCTTCCGGTGCGGCGTTGCCGGTCCGGTCGGTCAGACCAGCGGCTTTCGCGGCCGGGCATGTGTTCACCAACGGGCACCACCCGCACAGCGGACCCGTCTTCGTCGGGAACGACGCCTCGGACTCGAACCGTTTCAAGTCGGCCCACGCCACCTCGAAGCCGTCCAACGTCTTCGACATGTACGGCCTGCTGATTGCGGCGTCCCGCGACTTCCCGACCGCCGTGTAGTACAGCCGGGCCTTCACGGGGCGAACCCCGGTGTCGTTGAACAGCGCCTCGTCGTACAACCGCATCTGGTCGCCGTGGTCGTCGCCGTAGAACTTCATCTTGTCCCGGGGCGGCATCTTCCCGGTGTTGTGCGTCGGAACCATCGTGGGCCCGCACAGGTACAACGAGTCGAGTGCGTCGACCTGGATGCACTGCGTCGGCACCGGCTGAGCCAGGCGCATCGAAGTGATGGTCCGGTGCACGGGCACAAGAGCCGGTTCGGTTGCCGTACTGACCCCCGGCACTTCAAGCGGGATGACCCCGGTCGGGTAGAACGCCACCAGGTGACGGCGACCGCACGGTCGAACCATCGACACCCCGAGGCTGGCGACCAGCTCGACCACCAGGGCCATCAACGCTTCGTCGGTGGAGACGAACCCGGCACCACCGAACTCCGCGTCCCAATGCCCGCGCGCGTCCATCAACCCTTGCAGCAGCGCGATCCGCTGGGTCCGGGAACCCCGCAGGTACAGGTTCCGGATCTCATCGTCCCCGCACACGTCCGGGACCACGTCGTCCACGGACGTGCCTGCGGACCCCAACCGGACCCCGGTCACCCGTGGGTCCAACGGCAGGTCGGCGTCCGGCAAGTCCAACGCGGAAGGGTTCGACACCGTGATGGTGCCGTACTCCCCGTCGTCGTGACGCCGGCACAGCATCTCGAACAGCGTGTCCGCGTCCACCACCGACGTCACCGGTACAGGCCCGGCGCCCCGGTCCTCGATCTGCCACAGGTGCACGTTGTCGCACACCACGCGGGCACCGTCGGAGAACACGATCTCGTAGCACGGGCGGTGGTGGACCTGAGACTTCAACACCACCTCGGTCGGGGTGCCGTCCGAGCCGAGCACCTTGTCGCCCACCTGCAGCTCCCCCATCGTCGACCAGCCGGTCGGCGTCGGGATGGGGGTGTCGAGGGCCAGACCCTTGTAGTCGACGATGGCGACCCCTTCGGACCCGTCCGGCAGCGTCACGTGGTCGAGACGGTCGATGTACCCGACGAACGGGATGCCCCGCACCGCCGAGTTCGCGGTGAACCCGACCTCGATCGCCTTCACCTGGACGTGCCGCGGGTCTTCGATGTCCCACAGGCCAGCCATCCGTTGATGGACCAGCCCGTGCCAGTTGGCTCGTTTCGCCAGCGTGGCCGGGTCGCCGGCAGGCCACAGCCGAAGCTTGTGCGCCTCCAGCAGCCGCATCGCCTCGTCGAAGCTGCGCTTGAAGTACGGCAGGGCGAACAAGTCCTCGAAGATCTTGTGGACCGCGTCCCCCAACGGGGCGGCCGCCAACGGGTCCTCGTGCCGCGGCAGCAGCCGGTCGGCGGCCCACCGTGACGGGCACCCGCTCATCGCCTTCGCGGTCGACGGTGACAACGCGGACCGCGCCACGACCCGGATCGCCTCGTCGTTGAACATGAGACGGTCGCCGTCCCACGACGCGACCAGGCGCAGGTCCGGCTTCTCAGCCGACGACCCACAGGTAGGCGCAGGGGTAGCCGCATCGGTCGGGGTGTTCACGTTCTACCTGTGCCACCCGACCTGCCCCGGCGGCAGAGTCTTAGCAGGCCCCAGCCCTTGCCGGAGCCGGCCCGACACAGCGGACCGTGCACGCCAACCCCAGCCGGCTCAGACCGCCGACGGCGAGAGGTAGCGCCGACGACGCGTCGAGCTCCAACCGGTACCCGGTCACCGTGACCTCACCCTTCGACGGGGTTCTTCTTGCGCCGCGACAACCGGGTCCACCACCCGCCGGGTGCCTCCAACACCACGTCCGCGGACTCCGACGGGGTCGGTACGGCACGGTGCTGCGCGAACCACTCGTCGACCTCCGGTGGCAGCTCCTCGACGAACACCTGACGTTCCGCCGCCGCATGGCACGCGGCCAGCACACCGGGGACCGAACCCCGGTCGGCTTCGACCAGCACCCCGTTAACCGGGACCAGGGCCTTCGCCTCGAACGCGGCCTCCACCCTCGCCATGATGCTGTCGACACACGTGAACGTGCCTTCAGTGCCGTCCGGGCCCGGCTGGTACATCAACCTGTACCCGTCGATCCGCACGCGCAACGGCGGCGGCGCGCCCCGGTGCCTGCCCATGTGGGCCCCTCTCAGCTATCGACCCCGGTGATCCCGAAGTAGGTCTTCAGCACCTCCTGTGCCACCTGCTTCACCTCGGCGATCTTGCGGCGCACCGTCGGTGCTGCGATCCCGACGATGTCGGCGATGTCCGCGCTCGTCGGGGGCCGGTCGAACGACGCCGCCATGTCGGTGCCAAAGAACGCCTCGGCGACCTTCCCGTGCGACTCCGAGACCTGGTAGCAGCGCTCGATCGTCACCTTCACCAACAGGTCCCGCTCCGCCGAATGCAACACCCCGTCCTGGTCGTTCGGGTCCGGGGTGCACGACACCTGCTCGCCGTAACCGGCAGCCCCGTGCGTGCCGCGTTCGTCGTGCGGGTCCGACCGGGACTCCAAGTCCCGCAACTCCACCGCCGGCCCCGAGTTCATGACCTGGTAGTCCTCGACCGTGCACAGCATCCCTTGCCGGGCCGCGTCCTTGCGGTGGGCGCGCATCCGGCGGTTCGTCTCCTCCACGACCTGCTCAGCGGTCGGGTCGCACACGCCTTCGACGAGCAACTGGTCGCGGGTCTGCCGCATCTGGTTGATCCGGCGCTTCAACGACACCTGGCGTGACGCGGTGTTCATCCCGGCCGACGAGTCGACCCACACCCGGACCCGCGACTTGGCCCGGTACGACACCATCCCGGTGAACGAGGTGATCTCGTCGACGGTCAGCGTCCCGTCGCGGACGTCTTTGACGACCAGCAGGAACGCCTCGTTGACCAGCGACAGCACGTCGCCGCCGTGGGTGGTGCGGTCCAGCCGGTACGACATGGCGATCCGGGTCGCGATCTTGCGCAGCTCCGGCTGCTGGGCACGGGCGAAGTCCTCCAAGATCGCGTCGCCTTCAGCCGGGGTGGCGGACGCGATCGCGGCCAGCCATTCGGTCGGTGCAGACGACCCTGCCAGGTCCGGGGCCGTCATGGGCACGAGCGTCGACTGCCACTCCGCGGGCGCGGGGGCCTCAGTCGCGTCGAGGCAGTCGTAGTCGGCCATGGTCAACGGCCCTTCTGTGTCGTGGCGGTCGCAGGCCGCGGCGCTGAAGGGAAGCCGGGCCAAGGCACTGTGTGCGGCTTGGCGGCGTCCATCCAGGCGTACAGCCTTTTGGCCCCAGCCCGCGGGACGGTCAACCAGAGGATGTCCTTGTCACCGAGATCGTTCGGGGCCGAATCAAGTCTGACAGCCACCGCCGACAAGAACGCATCCGCGCGCACCCGGCCCACGTTCGGCTGGGCCAACACGAGTTGGTTCAGCTTGATGCGACGCAACGGCCCGCCCTCGGGACCCATCGCGGAGACCACCACGTCGAACGCGGTCACCTGCCCGGTTGCGACCATCAGCAGTGCCTCGGAGCGCGCTCGTTTCGCCTTCACCGACGCGCTACGAGCCGCAGTCGTGTCCTTCCCGAGCTGGCACACAGACGCGGTCCCCTGGTTCCCCTGACAAACTCCCGTGTCGGGGTGACCTGGCGCGCGAGCTTCGGTGGTAGTGACGGTGGTGTTCATAGGTGCCGGCCTCCTCGGCCAGCACCATGCGCAAACCTAGTGCTACCCCAATCCGGCATAGTCTGATGCGCGGAAAGATAGTCATAACGGACTATTGAGCGTGGCGTGCTCTTCCTTTGCGTTTCCGTGTGGCCTGCGTCACACGGGTCAGAAACCGCCGGACAGCCACCCGTCCGACCCGTCAGAGTCCTCATCGACGAAGTCGGAGTCGAAACCGTCCGACCTCGTCATCGACAGACACCCGCTCATCGGGTCCGGTTGCACCGACAACGCCGCCGCCACCCGGTCCGTGGAGACCTTGTCCTTCGGGTACAGGTCCCGGACCGCAGCGACCACCGACTCCACGTCGCGCAAGTCCAGGTCACGGGCCACATCCCGGATCCTGCGCCCGATCCGCGGGTCACCGACCCGTTGCCGGATCGCCTCCGCCGCGTCGCGGCGAACCGCCCGGTTCACGTACCTCAACGGGTCAACCCGGCGCATCGACTCAGGCGTCAGAATCTTCTCCACGATCGCGTCCAGCTTCCCGATCCGGCCTTCGACCCCGTACAGGAAGTCGGTGATCACCGACTCCAACGCCACCTCGTCCAACAGCAACCGGTCCGGCATCCCCTGGAACGCACACACCTCGTGCGACACCCCGAAGTGGGCGCGGCGCAACATCAACCGCACCCTCGGTGCCATCAACGACCGCAGCTCCCACCGGGCCATCTCGCCTTCCTCGGCGATGACGGTCAACCGTTGCCGCAGCACCCGCTCCGGCTCGGTCACCACCGACGCGAACACCGGGACCCCGAACTCGTCCTTCTCGACCTGGTCCTCGAAGCCGACGTCGTCGAGGACGACCTTGCACACCCCGGACTCGTCGTGACCCATCGACAACGTCGACCAGACCAGCTCGGTGTTCTCGGTCAGCACCGCCAACGGCTCCGACCATTCCAGCCGGACCGGCATCGAGAGACGCTCACCGTTGCGCCCGTTGTCCTTACGCCCCACGTTGATCTTCGAGCACATCCACCCGAACGACTCCGGAACGAACAACCCGCCGGACACCGGCAGGTCACCCTCCTCGACGAGACGGGCCGCCAACCGGCCCACCACGATCCGGTGCAGCAGCTCGGTCAACGTCCACAACGACGCGTGCCTGCCGTTGACCGCCAACGCGGACAGGTTCTCGTCGTCCTCCTCGAGGACCCCAGGCTCGTCTAGGTCCAGGGCCTCGACAGGTGCGGTGGTCATCCGCGTCCGCCGAGGCCGAAGAGCCGACGTCGTCGACGAGACGGCTGGTCCTGTTCCTCCTGGATCTGCTCAGGAACCTGGAGCCCCGGGAACACGTTGCCGAGCACCGCACCCATGAACTTGGCGAACTGCGGCACCTCGACCGGCAGGCCGCCGGCGTTCTGCCGCTCCGGGATGGCCGTATCGGCGTAGCAGACCCCCAGGAACACCGAGTGCTCGGAGATCGCGGCAGCCAAGCCGTCCTGGTAGAAGCTCAGGTTGTTCGGCACCCGGTTCAGGAACGAGAGCTGCCGTTCCCGAGGCACACCGTGCGCGGCGAACTTCTTGAGCCGCGACAGCGTGTTCGTCACCCCGGACGAGGACACGTCAGTTGAACACATGCCCCACGCGCCGGAGGCCAGCAACGGAAGCAAGAACCGGTCGACCATTCCGGAGGAGTCCTTCGCCTCCACGATCTGGGTGTCGATGACGACCAGGTCGCACATCGCTCGCGCGTCGGCGACCAGTCGCATGTACACCTCCGGGGTCACCACGGACTCGTCGGCTAGGTGCGCCGGCGGTGCCGTGATGAGCCCGAACCGGAGCGGCGTCTGCTTCAGGTCACGCGCCTCGGTCAACGTGACCGGCGAGATGAGCGTCTGCCGGATGTCGCCGGTGACCGCGTAGTTGTAGACCGACGGCAGCGACGCCATCCCGATGCGCAGGTAGGTGCGGATGTCGCCCTGGCCCATGTTCGCGTCGATGAGGATGACCCGCAGGCCACGTTCGGCGGCGTGCTGAGCCAGAGAGCAGGACGCGGACGTCTTGCCGGTGCCACCTTTCGCGGCCCAACTGACCACCACCTGGCCTTGGCCCTGGTCGGGCGAACCGGTGACCAGGTGACCGGTCCGGGACACGGGCACCAGCTCGCCGCCTGGGCTCTGCACGTACGGGCCGTCTGTCGACACCCCGCTGTCGCGCGCCTCATGGAGCTGCTGCGTCGCGATAGCGGCGAACACGTCCTCGTCGGGCTCCGGCTCGGTCTCATCGACCGGCTGGAGCGGCGGCGCGGTGAACACGGGCTCGACCGGAGAGGGTGCGACGGTGGGTGCCGGCTCCGGCTGAACCTCCTCGCCCGTCGGCGCGGTGAACACGGGCACCTTGTCGGGCTCCGGCTCGTCCACGGCAGGCGCGACGAACACCGGGGTCTCCGGTACGGGCTCTACCCACGGGTCCTCGCCGACGGGCTCCGCCTCCACCGGCGGTGCGGTGAACACCGGCTCCGACTCCGGGTCAGGCTCGACCGGGGGCGCAACGAACACCGGGGTCTCCGGTGCTGGCTCGTCACCCCACGGGTCTTCGTCGGAGTGGTGTTCCCCGGCGGCCGGAGCTGTGAACACCGGGTCGGCCGCCGGGGAAGTCTCTGAGTCGTCCTCGACCGGCGGTGCGACGAACACCGGCTCCGGGTCGGACGGCACCTCGAACACCGGGTCGTCGACCGGCTCCGGGGCAGGCTGCACCGGCGGCGCGACGAACACCGGGTCGACGGCAGGAGGCTGGTCGCCCCACGGGTCGTCGACGACAGGCTCCGGCTGCGGTGCGGTCACCGGGACGTACGGGTGCTCCTCGACCGGGGTCGGAGGGGCAGGTGGAGCAGGAGGAGCCGGCTCCGGTTCGGCGTAGTCGCCGACGAACCCGTCGACCGTGCCCCGCTCGTCGACCTTGAACGCCGCGAACGACGGGTGGACCGCCCGGTTCGCCAGCGCGAGAAGCTCCGCCAGCGTCATCGGGACGAACGCCTCGATGACCGAGTCGTCGGCGAAGTCGACACCGTCACCGGTCACGGTGCGCACCACCACGACCGTCGTCTCGTGCGAGAACCGGGTCGCCCAGGCGCGCAGGCCCGGCCACTTCGAGTCGGCGACGAAGATCGGGAACGACCCGAACTCGTCGGTGGCGGCCCGGATGTTGGTCGCGGTCGCCTTGTAGTCATCGGCGGTGATGACGGTGTACCCGGCCGCCGTCAAGGCGGCGGCCAGCGACGGGAGTCGCATCACGCCGATCATGTGGGCTGACGTTGTGTTCACGCCGTCCCTGTGCCACACCCCGTCCACGAGGTGGCCAGAAACGATGGTGCGGAGGTAAAACCGCAGGTCAGAGCCGGTTCAGGAGGTCAGTCGGTGCCGACCCCCGCCCGGGTCAACACGCGCGAACGCCACACCGAGATCTCGGCGTACGACAGCGAACCGGGGGCGGACTGCCACTCGTCCAGGTCGTGCAGCTCGGGCCGGACCCGCGCCCACTCCTCCTCGGTGAGCCTGCGCCCCAGGTGGTCCTCGAACGAGCCGCGTCCCTGGTAGGAGACCGCAAGACCCGACTCGTCGGCGAGCTGGAGCAGGTCGGCAACCGCTGACGCGTGCCCGGTCTGCGCCCGGTCTTCGACATGAGACAGGAACATCCGGCCGGCCGGAGCGTCCAACGAGTCCTGGACCGCGTCCTTGATCCTGGCCTGGAGAGCTTTGCCGTAGAGGTAGACGGCGTCGAACTCGCCGTTGGCCGTACTCCACTCCTCGGTGTCCGCCATGTCGGTGCGCCAACCACGCCAGAACGTCGCGACCCGGTCGCCGGTGAGGATCTGGGTGGCGATCTCGCCGTCGTCGGTGAACCCGACCTTGAACGTCGGCTCCGGCAGATGCTCAGGCCACGAGGGAAGGCCGGCAGCCAGGAGAGGGCTCACCGGGCGTCCCGTGACCAACGGAGCCGGTTTGACCAACGGCACCCCGGACTCGTCACGGTGCTGCTCGGCGAACCTGCCGTCACCGCCGTGTAGGCGACCGTTCGCGTCAAGGATGCTCATGCCCCGCCGGTGTGCGGGGGTTCGAGCAGGTGATCCCCGGGTCTCTCAGTTGCCCGGGCGGCTACTCGTCGTCGTCATCCTCGAGGTACGCGTCGCCGGCCAGGTCCCGGTAGGCGTCCGCCGGGATGTGGCTCAACCCGCGCAGGCTCGACTCCGTCGCGATCGGCTTGCCGGTGTTCACCCGGTCCGCCTTGGACATCCACTCGAACCCGACCGTGTGCGCGAACCCGTCATCGTCGCCACCCAGGTACTGGCGCCGGCGATGCACCAGCCACTGCACCGCCTGGCCCGCGGTCTTCAACAGCGACTCCCCGACCGTGTCGGTCGTGGCCGAGCTCAGGAAGGCCAGCATCAGGTGGTGGCACACCTCGGACAGCACGAACTGCATGGTCCGGGCGTCAGCGGACGCGAACCCGACGAGTGCCGCGGACAACGGGGCCAGGTTGACCGTCAACGACGCCATCTCCCGTGACGCGGACGGGTCGACCACATCGAGCGGCACCAGGTCGAGCGCGTCCGTGCGAGTACCGAACACTCGAGGCTGATGGCCGGGCAGCCCGACGATAGTCGCGCCGGTGTCCTCGGGCAACGGAGCCGCCCCCGCCCACACGAGCTTGCGGTCCGGGTCGCCGGACGGATGGTCCGAAGCCACCTGGTCCAGGTCGATGGTCGCCGACAAGCACGTCCACGGGTCGTCGCGAGGCAGGCTGCCGGACAGGTCGGTGAGCAGGCCGGCGAAGTACGCGCACGCCCAGTCACGGTTGCGGTTGATGAACGCCGCCATCGCCTGGTCGGTCTGCGACCTGTCGGCGGTACGCAGCAGCGGTTCGCTCAACGTCACGACCCAACGAGCCACCTCGACCCTGCGGTCGGCCGGCTGCCCGGGACCGGGGACCGCTGAGAGCCGTGGACGTGGCACGTCTTTCACCGGCTCCGTGACGAGCGGCTGGGTCACCATGAGTCCTCCCGTGGATGTGCCCTCACCGGGGGGACGGTTTCCAGGTTCGTCGTGTTGCTCGTCGTTGCTCATCGTGCACCCACCCGAACGGGTGGGTTGGATCCGTGACCGGCCGCCGACGTCCCGGCAACGGGTGTCGAATGTGGCACCTTCTGTCCCTCCAGTGGCCCTGACGGATGCCTTGCGAGGCAAGCTCATGGCGGGATGGTTGTCTGTCGTTTCGCTGACCGAGTGACCTTCGTGGGTCCGAGCCCGGAGGCCACACGGTGCACGGGAGCATACTCCGGTCCGCGGTCCGCGGTCCGCCGGGAGTGGTCCGCTGGTTTGGTGTGGCGCGTCGCACCCGATCCGGTCGTGAGGTGTAAACAGACGCAAACGCAAGCAAACGCACGCATCTGTACGTAACTGGTCTCAACCACACACAAGACGATGCGAACGTGGTCAGCCGGGGTCTACCGGGGTGCTCCTCCGCCAAAGTCAGATGAGGTCTCGACGGTGCTCGTGGCCAACTCCGTGCTGCTTTGCCACTTTGCCACGATTGGCCCGACCGAAGTGGCGAACAGCTCCAAGCCCCTGACCTGCGGAAACAGTCCCCAGACGGGGTCGTTTTGCCAGTCTTGCCAGTTTGCCACCCGGTGGGGGATACACATATGAGGGGGAGGTATATACCTGCACCTGTGGGTATACACCTATGAGACCCCATACGTACTACTACCTCTACCTAAAGTGGTAAGAGATCTCTACATACCTACTAAAAGGGCCTCTGACCTGCGGAAACGTGTTTGCCACTTTTTTCGGCCGTTCGTGACAAAGTGGCAAGATCCGGGGTGCTGAGCGTAAAGAACAGCCCAGAAACCGGGGGTTCTTGCCACGAACCGTTCTCGCTCGTGGCAAGACCCGGCCACCCGACTGGTGTGTGGTGGCACAGGGTGAACATGACCGACGACACCCAGCGCCCCGACCAGCACACCGACAAGGCTGCGACGGAGCCCACCTCTCCCCCAGCCGTCACCCCTGACGACCACGACGCCACCGCCAACGCTCTGGCCGAGGAAGTGAAGGAGCGGCTCGCCCGAGTCGAGTCCGACACCCGCAGCCTCGAAGGCGACCTGGACGAGATGCTGAAGTGGCCCCAGCCGTGGGCCATCGCCGACTACGTCCCGTCCGGGGTGTTCGGCAAAGGAGCCAAGAAGCTCTCCGAGAGCTACGTCGCCCCGCTGGTCGCCGCCGCTCGCGGGTACCGGGAGTTCGACGAGTCCAACGTGGCCGACATCGGTCCCGCGTTCGGGATGACCGACCGTCGCTCTCAGCAGATGCGACGCGTCTACGACGCGGCCGGACGCTCCGGCGTGCTCATGATGCCTTGGTTCGCCGTCGACACCGTGGTCGCCGCGGAGACCCGCGCCGGCGCAGCCAAGCACGACTCGGTCCAGTTCCGCCCCGGCACCCTGCCGCCGGAAGTCGAAGGGGTCAAGCAGCGCAAGTACGAGTTCGTCTCAGGCGACCAGACCCCCATCGCGGTCCACCCGTCCATCCCCGCATCCTGGATCGAAGCCTCCGGGAAGGTCCTGCTCGCCGAAGGGCTCCTCAAAGGCGACGCGGCCCTGACCGGGTACCTGCTCGACCACGGGTTCACCAAGGACGAGCTGTCGTACGACGGTGACGGGGACGCACGCAAGCGTCTCACCGCGATGCTGAACACGATCCCCGACGACGAGCGCTTGACGATCTTCACCATGGCGGGCGTGTGGAACTGGAAGCAGAACCACGAATGGAACGCGCTGCGGCTCATAGACCGCGAGGTGTGGCTCGGGGTCGACGGCGACGTCGCCACCAAGCCGGGCGTCTACAAGGCCACCCACGCCCTGTGGAACTACCTGACCGAGAAGAAGAAGGCGGACGTCAAGCTCCTGTCGCCGGTCATCTCGATCGAGAACAGCCACGGTGAGACCGACAAGGTCGGCATCGACGACTACCTGGCCAAGTACGGGACCTGGTCCCAGCTCCTCGGGTGCCTGGCCGACGTGCTGCCCCCGCAGCCGGCCGACCTGCAAGCCGAGAAGGGCGAGGCCCGGATCGACTCGGACGGCTGCTCGTCGTCGCGGTACGTCATCACCGAGGAAGACTCGGTGACCGGCAAGGCACTCGACGGCAGGTGGGTGCCGTTCCTGCCGATCGGTGGACGCATCCACGCGATGGTCGCCGACCGGATCCCGACCGACAAAGAGCTCAGCACCGGGGCGTTCGGTGCCGACGTGAGCGAAGACTCCATCTCCTGGAACGTCGAGATCGAGATCCGGTTCCGCAACGGGGTCGGTGAGGTCGAGTCGTACATGGTCTCCGGCCCCCACCACATCTTGAACTTCCTGCCCGAGAAGTGGCACGACAAGGGAGCCCACATCCCCGGCCCGGTCATGGTCCACCCTGAATGGCCTCCGCGCGGCAAGGACGCCGAGTCGTGGGTGAAGGCGGTCAAGTCGTACGCGCCGGAGCGGATGGTGCGCCGCACCCGGTGGGCGTGCATGGGCTGGGTCCCGGTGCCCGGCGGGGTCCCCGTCTACGTCGCCGGCAACCACGTCATCGGCGGCTCCGACGCCGAGTCGGACAACGAGGAGGTGCTGCCCGGTGTGACCGACGACCTGTTGGAGCGTGCCGCGGCGTTCGGTGCCGGACCCGACTCCGGTCTCACGTTCGACTCCCAGGAGTACCGCGAGGAGGTCCGGGTCGCGATCGAGGCGGTCATGAAGGCGTACGTGACCAACAACGTGTGGACGAACCGGGCGAACGCCGCCGTGGTCGTGGCCGCCGGACTGCGCCCGGCACTGCCGATCCGGCCGAAGGCTGTCATGTACTTCGTCGGCCCGAAAGGCACCGGCAAGACGTTCTCCGGCAACGCCGTCATCGCGTTCTGGCAGTCCGCCCCCGGTTCGCTCATCCCGGTTCCGGGGTCCGCGAAAGACACCTACGCCTCGATGGAGCTGAACACGGCCAGGTCCAACATCTGGGTGGTCGACGACCTGGCGCCTGCGTCGTCGCGCCGGCAGTCCGAGGACGAGAAGGACAAGATCGGTTCCCTCATCCGCAACACGTTCAACGGTGCCGCCAGGGGCCGGTCGAACGCCAACATGGAGTCGCGGAAGAAGAACAACCCGCGGGCGCTGCTCGTCATCACCGCTGAGAACGAGCCGACGGTGTCCTCCGAACTGGACCGGCTCGTGCTGTGCGACATCGGGTACCGGTCGCTGAACCCCGAGACGTGGCCCACCGACGCGCTTCGCGACATGGTCGAGTCCGGCGGGCGACCCGGTGCCGGTGCACCGGCCCTGGTGTCCCAGGCGATGGTGAAGTACCTGCGCTGGTGCGCGGCCCAGCCTGGGTCGTCGTGGGCGTCGGTGTACGAGCAGGTGCAGCAGTCACGTGCCACCGTCGAAGGTCAGGCCAAGCTGGCGTTGGAGACCCTCGGTGGTCGTCCGCGTCACGCGGACCTGTCCGCCGACCTGACGTTGTCCTTCCACTGGCTGCGCAGGATCGCGATCGAGGTCGGGTGCTCTGATGAGGTACTGCGGTTGCTCAACTCCGTCGACGGTCTGCCGAACGACGTGATCGGCCTGGTCGGTACCACTGCTCGGGAGAACCAGGAGACCTCGCCGGGTCGCGCCCTGGTCAACGCGATCACGTCGGTGCTGCGACGCGGACGCGCCCACATCGTGTCCGCGGACGACCCGTCGGTGCCGCCGTGCGACCCCGAGACCGAGCGCAACCAGTTGTCCGCGCTCGGCTGGGTCAGCAACGGAGGCAACAACAAGGACTGGCGGCCTGCGCACGGTTCGGAGCCGATCGGGTGGCTGGTGCGGGAGAAAGGCGAGCCGGTCATCATCTTCGACCCGCACTCGGCGTTCCTGATCGCCCAGCAGCACAGCAGTCTCATCCCGCACGGTCAGGGCCAGCGCATGTCGTGGGCCTCGGTCACCGGTGAAGGGCTCGGCATCGAAGACATGCTGCGTACCGACAAGTCCGGCAAGCGCATCAACTCAGCCCGGAAGACGACGAACGGGACGCTCTACATGGGGTACCCGGTGGCGTTGAGCCAGATCCTGGACGGCGGCGCGACCCGTGACATCGACGGCGAAGACGAGGACGACGACTGAGCGGCCCGATAACCCCACCCTGGGTGAGCAGGGTGGGGTTACAGCCTTCGTCGACCCCCGTCAGAGGACCAGCTCTGGCTTGACGTCCCAGCTCTCGGGCACCGCGACGCCATAGGCGGGATTGTAGGGCTCTGTCTATGGATCGGACACCTGCGCCGCCCAGTGATCGCATGCCGCACAGGTGCGCCGCGGACCAGGCGGCTGCGCATGGTGTGCGGTGAGAAGCCGACTGGAAGGTACGGACGTGACAACGGTGAAGAACGGCACACCACCGGCCGGGTGGTACGCCACCGCCGAAGGAAGCCACGAACGCTACTGGGACGGTGAAGAGTGGTCGGCACCACGCCGGCGGGTCGTTCACGTGGTCACCCACCCGCAACCGGAACCGGACGCCGGGTCGGTCGCTATGCCCGGTCACGTGTACCGGGACCTGCCGAAGTACGCCACGGTCCCGCCGTTCGTGATCGCTGCTGAGGTGTTCCATTCGGCGTTGGGCAAGTCGGGGGTACCTGGCGCCACGCACCGGGCGACGTTCCGCGGAGGACCCCGGTCGGCGTGGCACGGTGCCGGGTTCGCTTGGTTGGCGGCACTGTGGCCGGCGCTGTGCACGATGACGTTGCTCGTGTTGGACGCGGCCGGTGTCGCCCAGTTGGGTCCCAGGGTCCTGTGGGCGGCGTACGCCGTGTGAGTCCTGTTCGCGTTCGCCGACATCGCCGTGGTTCGCCGGCTGCGTGCCCGCGGCCCGTTGCGTCCCGGGTCGGACCCGCCGCCGAAGCTGTCGTGGGTGTGGGGCCTGGTGCCACCGGTGGCGATCCTGGCTCGCACGAGGGCCGCTCATTCGACCCGGCTGATCCCGTTCGTGCTGTACTGCGCGATCGCGTACCCGGTCGTGTGGTTCATGCCGGAAGAGTGGGTGTCTGCAGTCGCCGGGTCGGTGAACGGTCTGTCTTCTGGTGCCGCGGCCGCCATCGAGACGTTCATGCAGGCCATCGGCATCAACTGACACCCCAGTGGCCCGGGTGCACGTACCTCGTCATCCCGCACACAGGTGCTTCATGGATGACGAGCACCGCAGCCCCGGGCAAGACCCGGTGACGACCGAGCGTGTCCTCGTGTTCCGGCTGGTGGCCGGGCCGGACGGACGTACCCCGCCACCGATCTACGTCGACCAGTTGGGGGCGTTGATCAACCGCACCCATCCTGGGGTGCCGTTGGAGGTGCTCGGGTTCTCGACCAGGTTCGACAAGCTGACGGCCGACGTCGAGTTCGACGACGTGTGGCGTGACCCGGAGACCGCGGTCGGCAAGTACGCGGTCCTGCTGTTCCCCGGCATGGTCGTACGCACGTCGATCCATGTGACCGGGGCGGCGTCCGGGTTGACTGCCTACCACCCGGCCCGATGAGCACAACGGACCGCAGCCGCACACCGTCACGACATGACGACCTCCCACACCGAAGCAGCCAGCAAGCAGCCCCGTCATTGCGACGGCCGGTTCAGTTCGTTCGCCTCACCGGAAGGCGACGCGAAGCTGGATGCCGTCCCGGTGTCGCCGTCGCGTGAGTTGGAGGGTCGGTGGTCGGCCAACCCGCGTCCCGCCGACGCGGACCCGATCACGGTCCCGTGTGCCCCGACGATCGCCCTGGTCGACGACGAGACGGCTGTGTGCCCGTTGTGCCGCGGCTCGAAAGTCACCTCGACGGCGTGGGAGCTCGACGGCGGTGAGGTCTGCTACCTGTGCGCGGGTACCGGGGTTGTGCCGGTTGTCATGGCCCGCCGGTTCGTCGCCGACGTACACCGCACGTTCGGCCCGTTGGAGAACGGCCCCGACTTCGAGCAGATGTCCGACGACCGGGTCGAGCACCTGTACGGGCACCGGGCCGAGGTCGCGGAGTGGGCTGGGGACGACAACCCGGTGTGACTGGCGGGTCCGGCTACGCTGAGCATCGAAGCCCTGGGGTAACCCGAGCACCCCGGGGCTTCGCCATGCCCGGACGGTGCACGGGACGTCCGGCCCCGCACACAGACACGGCATGACCACTTCTTCTGAGACGTACACGATCACCACCGTCAGCGGCCGGACCCGGGTGATCCCGGACCGGCTCATCGACCAGGTCGTCGGCCTGGACGATGAGGGCCGCATCGTCGTCGACACGCACGGCTACCTCAACGACACGTCGAACAGCGCGTTCCTGTTCGGGCTCACCATGTGCTGCGACGCCTTCGACAAGGGCGTCGAAGACGCCGTCGTGTGCCGGGGCTGCTACTCCACCGACGACACCGGCAACTACCTGTGGTTCAACGGCCACGAGTTCGACGGCCTCGACCCGATCTCCGCCGACCCGCACCCGACGCCGCAGGAACTGCGGTGACCGGGCCTCGTCAGGTGCGAACGCAAACCGGCGCAAACAACTCACCGGGCGGAACCACGCCTGCGGGGCCGCGAACCCGCCGCCGAACGCAAACCGGCGCACACAACTCGACGACGAGGACCCGGCCCGGCACGACCGGCACGTGTTCACCGCCACCGCCCTGCTGACCAACCTGCGCGCCGACATGGCCGGCCGGCCCGGGATGCCCCTGTTCAGTCCTGACGCGCAGGCACGGCTGTCGACCGAAGCTCTCGCTCACGCGGTCCTCGCGCTCGACTCGACCCTCACCCGGTTGCTCGACCAGCACCCCGCCGCACGCAAACCGTCGCAAACTGAACAGTCCAGGACCCGCACCGCATCCGAAGGTAAAGATTGAGCCCCAGCCCGATCAGGGCACCCGTTCCCCGCACACCGACACGACATGACCACCCAACACCCGCCGACCATCACCCGCCCCGCCTGGAACCTCACCACGCCACAACCCGACACCGTCGCCACCCGCCCCGTCCGAACCACCAACCCGGTGCACGCCACCCCGCTGCCCGTCCTCGTCGACCGGCACTTCGCGTCACCGCGTCCCCGGCACTGCACCACCCACCAGGAGCTCACCAGGGCACCCGCCCTCACCCGTTGAGCCGACAGGCTCCCCTCCCACCGGGCGACAGCCCGGACCCGACCCGACAGGGCATCTAAATAAGCTCGCTGGCGCTCGCTTGCGTGGCGGGTTGCGGCGTTGTGCGGCTGGTCGTTTCGTGGCTCGGCGTGTTCGTGGCGTTGCTTCGTGGTGGGGCGGTTCGTCTGGCTTGTTGTTTCTGGGTTCTTGTCGTTGTCTGTGCGGTGCTTGGTGACTTCTGAGGTTGGTGTGTTCACAGTGACCCCCGTGGGCCCCGTTTCGGTATCCGTTGAACGTTCCGTCACCGGTTCGGGCCCTCATCGACCCCTGATCGCCCGGAGGGCGAAGTGTTGCGGGGGCGGGGGCGAGGTGTTGTGCGGGGTTCAGTCCGGGTGAACTGTCCGGTTATCGAACGTTCCGGGGTGCTGTTCGGCGCGTGTCGGTTGCGCATGGTGTCGGGCATGAGGATCCCTGACCCGACGGTGTACGCGTTGACTCGTGTGACGGGTCCGAACACGTTGCCGGCGACGATCGACCAGCGTGCGAACGCGTTCGCGACGACGACTGAGGACTGTGCGTGGGCGTCGTTGTGGATGACTCGTGACGAGTCGGGGGTGCGCACGTACCTGGTGTTGGACGGCCCGGAAGGGAGCGTGTCGTCGGCGTCGGTGTCGTTGGCTCACGCGGTGGGTGCTCGTGCGGAGGTGGTGGAGTCGTTCCCGTCGCATCTGGCGCAGACTCCGGGGTTGGCCCGGATGGTGGTTCATGAGACTCGTTCGGTTGCGCGGCAGCCGATGGTGGGGACGGATCCGGCGGAGATCGCACGCATCATGGCGGTGCATCTGCGGGTGGGCGACTGGGTGGGTGTGAGTGTTCGCCGTCCGACGGACAAGGAGTCGGTGCGCAACCAGGACTGGATCCAGCACCGGTTGACGGTGCAGGTGGGTGCGCACCAGTCGCAGTCGCGTGACGCACGCACCGTGTCGTTCTGGGCGGGGTCGTCGAGTAACCGTGCGGCCCGGTCGTTGTTGGCGCGAGCTGCGTCGGCGATGCAGGGGTTCGACTTGCAGGTGAAGGCGGAGTCGGTGACGCCGTGGGCGGGTGCGCGGGGTTGGTTGGTTGCGTCGTTGGCGGGTGTCGCGGTGTCGGTGGGGGCGGTGTTCGTGCCGAACGTTCCGTCGTCGGTGGCGTGGGGGTCGGTTGCCGCGGCGGCGGCCTTGGCCTTGGTCGGGGTGTTGCGTCTGGTGGGGGTGTTGTCGTGCCCGTCGTCGGTGGCACGGGACTTGGTGTCGGTCGGGGTGTTGCCGGTTCCGCCGAAGCGTCGTGGCCGGCCTGCTCCTCCTCGGGAGGCGGAGACGAGGCGGGACGGGAAGAAGGTTGCGGAGCGCCCTGGCGACTACCCGTTGCATCGCGCGGCGTTTCTGGTGCAACCGTCGATCTTCGTCGGGTTGGCGTCTCCGCATGCGGGGACGGATGCGGGTGCGGCGTCGGCTCAGCGTCGTTCGGTGCCGATCCCGATGACGGGCCGGATCGGTCCGTTGGTCGGGTTCGACGGGGACACACCCGCGTACTTGTCGAACACGGCGTCGTACGCGGGAGTGGCGGTGGTGGGTCGTCCGGGGTCGGGCAAGTCGGTGTTGGTGCGGTCGTTGTTCGGGTGGGCGTGCATGGAGCGGGTGCACCCGTCGGGGTTGCCGTCGGCACCGGGGGCGAACAACACGCTGATCGCGTTCGAGTCGAAGGACCATCACGCGGTGGAGGCGTACCGGGCGTGGTCCGCCGCGGCCGGTGACAAGCTGCTGGTGGTCGAGCTGGGAGACCCGGCGGCGTACGGGATCGACTTGTTCGCGACGCCTGGTTCGGTTGCGCAGCGGGCTGAGGCGTTCGTGAACGCGATGGTGTACGCGTTCGGTGACGGTGACATCCAGAACCGTTCGTTCGACGTGTTGAAGCGGATCTACACGGGTGCGTTGGCGTTGGACGAGCACCGGGACGTGTTGGACGGGGTGCCGTGGATCGACGGCGCGTCAGCGAGCGTGAACCATTTCGCGGATGTGCTGATCGGCAACCACGGCGACCCGCGGGCGGTCCAGTTGGCCCAGGAGGTGATGACCCGGTCTCGGGTTCCGGAGACGTGGTCTCCGAGTTTGGCGTTGGCTGCGGAGGCGCTGGCGTACTTGTTCGAGTCGCGGACCGAGGCGCAGCGCCGGTCGTTGGTGGAGGCGGCGCAGAACAAGGTGTCCCAGTTCGCGGCGTTGGAGCACTGGTGGGCTCCGACGAAACGGAAGGTGACGTGGGACCAGGTCTTGTCGACGACGCCGGGGCAGCGGGCTGTGGTGATCAACACGGGTGCGTCGGCGTCGGGCCCGCCGGTCGAGGACCGGTTGACCGAGCTGATGAGTGCCTTGGTCATGTTCACGTTGCAGCAGGCGATCCGCCGGTTGTGTGCCGGGTGGGAGGACGAGGGCCGGTCGGTGTCGATCTTCTCTGACGAGCTGAGCTTGTTGGCGGGCACGTCGGAGAAGGTGATCGCGTGGTTGAAGGAGCAGGGTCGGGCGTTCGGGGTGCGCCCGGTGTTGGCGACTCAGCGTCCCGCCCAGTTGCCGCCGAAGGTGCGGACGGTGATCTTGAACTTCGGCACCCTGATCTGCTTCAACCAGGATTCGGTCACGACGGCCGAGGAGGTGTCGCGTGAGATGTTCGGGGCCGACGGCCCGATCGAGGCAGCCGAGATCATGCACTTGCCGGACTACCACGCGATGGTGCGTGCGTATGTGGGGAAGGAACGGCAGCCGGCGTTCACGATGAAGGCGGGCAACTTCGAGGCGGATCGTGCCGCGGCTGTGGAGTCGCAGGGGTACTCGGTACCGAACACGGTTCCTGGCGTGTCGCCGTTGCCTGTTCCGGCACCACCGGCACCGGTCGCGGACCCTGTTCCGGTGGTGCCGTTGGACCCGGCTGATGCTGAGGTGG
The DNA here is from genome assembly GCA_937867305.1 of uncultured Ectothiorhodospiraceae bacterium. Lineage (GTDB taxonomy): Bacteria > Pseudomonadota > Gammaproteobacteria > JAABTG01 > JAABTG01 > JAGNLM01. The sequence continues at coordinate 45,079 of CALMKJ010000156.1, forward strand.
ACGCGAACTGTTACGGCGACCTGGACGGCGACGGCCGGTGAACGGTCAGCCGCAGGTGGTGCGCCGGCGCCCGTCGACCCCGGCCCCTGAACCGGTCCTGGCCCCCGCCCCGCCGGCACCGGTGCCTCCTCCCCCACCTGTTCCTGCCGCGGCTGCGGTCCGGGCACCAGTGGCGACGTCGAAACGGCCGGGCGTGTTCGAGCGGGTCACCCCGCCGGAGCGTCTGGTTCCGCCGGTTGACGCGTGGCGTCTGGCGGAGTTGCGGTCGGCGTGCGGGGATGAGGCGTTGGCGGCTCCGGCCCGGTTCGACCCGTACTGGGGCGGCATGTGGTCGGGTGGGTCGTCGGCGACGTGGGTCTCACACGGGTTGGCACGGTTGCAGCACGCGTCCGGGTTGGGGGCGTTCCCGGACGAGATGGTCGCGGACCGGGGCGAGGCGTTGGACCGGTTCATGCACCAGGCGTCGAAGTCGACGTACACGTTGAACGACCGGTTGTCGTTCCTGGGTGTGGTGCACGGGTGGCGCACGTGTAACGCCCAGCAGGTGGCGGCGATGATCGGGAACGCGTCGTTGGCGAAACCGACGAGCAAGGTGGCGACGGCGGCGTTCGCGTCCGGTCTGGTGGATCTGGCGGCCCCGTCGTTGTTGCGCCGCGGTCCGGTGTTCGGTCCGGAGTCGTTGTACCGACCGGGTCGGGTGGAGGCGTTCGAGTCGTTGAACGAACGGTTGACGTGGGCGGAGTGGTTGTCGGTGACGGGTGGCCAGGCGTGGACGTCGGGCGGTCAGTTCGACCGGCACAACCTGTTGGCGACCGAGCTGGGTCTGCGGTTGGCCGAGTACACGGAGGTGGGCACCGTGTTGGGGGAACGGTTCTCCACGGTGGACTTGCTGACGGGGTCGGGGGTGGGCCGCGCCGAGGTCCGTGGCGACCGGCGTACCGCGGACATGGTGGTGGTGCGCGGCGACGGGATGCGGGTTGCGGTCGAGGTGACGGCGACGGTGTCCCCGTACTTCGACTCGAAGGTGGAACGGTGGGCCCGGTTGTTGGCGGAGTCCCCGTTCCCGGCGACCGGGTTGACGGTGGTGTTCCTGGTGGCTCAACCGGTCGATGACGTGGACGCGACCCGGTTGCGGTCGAAGACGTACCAGGCGGTGATGCGGGCGGTGCGCAAGCACCCTGGCGTGTCGGTGGACCCGACGGCGTTGCGGATCGGGGTGGCGACGTGGCGGGAATGGTTCCCGTCGGCGCACACCGCGTCGGAGGCGTTCTTGACGTTGCGGGCTCACCGCCCGGTCGACGGGTGGTCGGACGCGGACTTCCTGGACCCTGGGTCGGTTCCGTTCGCTGCCGCCGACCCGGCGTTGATGAGGGCCGTGTTCGACAACGCGTCGATGCTGGGTCAGACACCGTATTGGTTGCGTGAGCCGTCTCGGGCCCCGTCGTTGGCGCCGGAGCTGTTGGCTGCGAACGGGTTGGCTGCGGTGCCGGCGTTCCATGCGGGCCCGGACCCGGCGACTGGTCCGGTGGTGGACACGACGGCGAGCCGCGGCGTGACGCCTGCACCGCGGTTGCCGAAACGGCTGCTCGGGTTGTCCGGGTGAACGTCCGTCAGGCCCGGCCGGGCGAGTTCCCTGCCGGGGTGCAGGTGGCGGTGGCGGCGAAACGTGCGACGGGTGTGCCGTTCGACGTCGACGAGGCCACGTTGCGGGTCGCGTTGCCGGCCCGGCAGGCGGCTGCGAACCGGGTGTGGTTGGCGTTCGACGACGGTGTGGTCATCGGGCACGCGCTGGTCGCGGTGATGACCGACGATGACCCGACGTGGGGTCCGGTGACCGACCCGGCGGTGGTGTCGGCCCGCCGAAGCGGCCGGTTGTTGGAGTTGGGCGCGTTGTCGGTGCACCCGGACCATCACCGTCGCGGGGTGGCGCGCGAACTGCAACGGGTGCGCCTGTTGTGGGCCGACCGGCACGGGCTCGTCCCGGTCGCCGCGGCGTGGGACGACTCGCCTGGTTCGACTGAGCTCTGCCGGCAGGCCGGCAGACCGGTCGGTGTTCACCCGCGGTACCCGATCACGTTGTTCGTGCTGGACCGGCGTACGGCTGCCTGACACCGGCTCCCCTGCACCCGGTGTTTGCGCATGGTGCCGGGCATGGAGAACAACAGCCCCGCCGGGTTCCGGTCACGCCTGCTCTCGGACATCACGCGCGAAGAGGAAGACCTGCAGGACTGGTTCCGTAGCCCGCAGGGCCAGATCGTGTTGGGTCTGGCTGGCATCGTGTTCATCCTGGTCGCGTTGTGGCGGGGGTTCTTCGGATGAGGACCCGGTCCGAGACCGGTCGGGTGTTGGGCACCCCTGGTGGTTCGTTGTCGAACCCGGACTGGTTGGGTGCGTCCGCTCGAGGGGCGGCCCGGGTGGGCCAGGCCGGTGAGGTGCGGACCGCGGCTGTCTTGGACGAGTTCGCCCGTGGTGGGTCGGTCACGGTGCTGCACGACCTGATGACCCCGTCGAAGAAGTACAAGGCGAACATCGACCACGTCGTCGTGTCCGGTTCGACCGTCTACCCGATCGACTCGAAGGTGTGGAAGCCGGGCCGGTACTGGACGTGGGGTGGCCGGACCCGTCGAGGGTGGGAGCGGTTCACGCCGGCGGAGAAGAAGACGATGGTGGTGATCACCCAGGCGTTGGAGGCGTACCTGGCTGCCCGGGGCGTGAACGCGGTGGTCGCCGAACCGTTGCTGTTCGTGTGGCCGTCGTCGAAACATTCGTCGTTGCGGACTGGGTTGTTGACGGTGCCGGGTGCCCGGGTGGTGCCGGGCCCGAGAGTCCAGGGAACGGTCTCGAAGCTGTTCGGGAACCGTCTGCGGGGCGGCGGTCAGGCCGCTGACGAACGGGTCGTGGACGCGTTGGTCCCGTTGCTGAACCGTCCTGGGCCGTCCGTTTTCGGTTGACCGGCACAGGGAAGGCATGTCGACCGCCCGCGCCCGCCCGCGTTCTCGTTCGCGTTCTGCCGCCCAGCAGCCGCAGGGCACCGAGGCGTTCGTGGTCCTGCTGGTGGTCACCGGCCTTGTCGCCGGCCTTGCTGGCGTGTGGTTCGGGGTGCCTGGGTTCGTGTTCACCTGGTTCGCGTGGGTGGTTGCGGCGTGGGCGTTGACGCCGCCTGAGCTGACCGGCACCGACATGAACCGCAACCCGGTTCCGCAGGGTCCGCGCGAGGAGCGTGCGATGCGCCGGTTCAACTTCGCCAGGTCGGCGAAGTGGGGTCTGGTGTTCCCGTTCCACGCGTTCTGGCCGGGTTGGCCGGTGAAGGCGGCGTGGCTGGCCGGCCTGGTGGCCGGGTTGGCGGCGTTCCTGGTCCCGCACCGGGCGGTACCGGGTCGGCCGCCGTTCGCGTTGAACGTGGTGGACGGGTTGTTCGTGCTCGTTCTGGTCACCCAGGCGGCTGCGGCTCGCCGCGACTCGGTGGTGCTCGGCGACCGGTCGCCGGGGGTGGCGGTCGACGGGCTGCGGGGCTTGTTCGCCGACGCGTCGGCGAAGCTGCCGCGTGAAGCCGCCTTCGGTCTGGTCACAGCGGCCGGTCTGTTCGGTGGGGCGGTCGGCTGGTGGTACGTGGCCCCGTTGCTGGGTGCCCCGGCACCGTTGGGTTCGTTCGCGGGCCCGTTGTGGGGTGTCGTCGGCTTGTTCACGGGTCTGGGTGCCGCGGCCGGGCCGGCGTGGGTGTCGGCGTCGTTGACGCATTGGCGCACCGTGGTCGCGGCCCGCCGGGAGTGGGCCCCGTGCTGGACCATGTTGAAGCACGTGAACCCGCCGCAGCTCCTGGACCGGCGTACGGTCGGCCCGGCGATCGTGGACACGTTCCGAGCGGACGGGTCGATGGGGTCACAGTCGTACCTGCGGCTGGGCGAGAAGATCTTGCAGGCCAGGGGCACATCGCACCGGATCGCGGTGCACACGGTCCCGGCCCGTGACCCGCAAGGTCAACCGATCCCGGGTTCGGCGGACCCGCTCGGGTTCCTGATCGTGTCGTGGCCCAACGACGTCGCACCGGACCTGACGGACCCTTCCGAAGACCCGGCGGTCCTGCGGCTGTACGTCGAGTCGGTGTTCGCGTGGCTTGGTGAAGGGTGGGGCGCGGGCCCGGTCTTGGACGAGATGACTCTGCTGACGACTCCGGACGCCGCGGCGGCGTGGATGTTGACGCTGTTCTCTGCCGGGTCGTTGCAGTGGGACGGGTTGCGCCGCGAAGGCATCAAAGGGATGTCCGGGTACCTGGGGTGCCAGGTGTTGGTCGACCACCGGGACCCGCAGGCGAACAAGCCGACCGGGCAGGCGGTGTACGCCGGCAACCTGACACACGACCCGGAGCTGTCCGGTGAGTCCCCTGTTTCGGCCGACGACTTGGAGTACCTGCACTACGAAGACGAATGGAACGGCCGGTGGGCGGCTGCGCTGAAACGGGACTCGAACCCTCCGACCCCGTACCGGTCGACCCGGTCGACGGAGAAGCTGCCGAACGGGCAGGAGATCCACCGGATGGCGTTCGTGACCCGCCAAGGCGTCGACCCGCGCGAGTTCTTCAACCTGGAAGCGAAAGTGGCGGCGACCTTGTCCGGTGCCCCGTTCCTCACGATCACGGGGTGGCAGTTGAACAACCGGGCCGGCGAACGGCACGCGCAGGCGTTCACTGTGTTCTGGTCGTCGGCCGCGGTGCCGGGGAACCCGGACCGGTTGCCGCCGGCACCGCCTCCTGGTCGCCCCGAACGCGGCCGTAGGGGGCGTGTCGCCCCGCCGAGCACGGATGCTCAACGATGGGTGTTGGGCGGCATCGTCAACGACGCGTTCAAGGCTGCCCGGTTGGCTCGACCGGAGGTGCACAAGGTCCGGTGTCTGACCGACCCGGGGTCTCGCGGCCACATCTGGGCGTTGAGCATCCGGCTGTTCGACGGCGTGACGTTGGCGGACGTGCGAGGCGCTTCGCAACGGTTGCGTCAGCAGATGGGCAGCGAATGGCTGCGGGTCGAGTCCGCGGCCGACGGCGTCACGATCGTTGCAGGGGTGTCCCCGTCGAGGGCCACCGTCGCGACCAAGCACGACTCGGACTGGCTGGTCTCGTTGGACTGGGAGCAGGCGTGGCTGGACTCGAAGGTGTCCGGTGTCGGCGGGTTCACTCCGCGTCTGGTCGAGGTGGGCAACCTGCCGGCGAACCAGCAGGTCCAGGTGCTCGACTTTTCGTTGCCGTCGGGTCTGGCTGTCGGGGACGTGAAGGCGGCGACCAGCAAGTTGGAGACGGCGACCGGGAACGCGTTCGTGGATGTGCGGATGCACCCGAACGGGAAGCCGGACATGATGCGGGTTCTGGTGTGCGAGGTGAGCCCGTTGCCCGAGCGAGTCAACTTCGACTTCGAGGCGGCTGACGCCGCTGACGGGGTGGTGTTTGCGACCGGGGTCGAAGGCGAGCCGATTGTGTTCGACTCGTCGTCGTCGCCGCACGCGCTCCTGGCTGGCACCACCGGCTCAGGAAAAAGCGTGCTGGCCCAGTGCTTCTTGTACGGGTTCTTGACGGCACCGGGTGGTGCGGACGTCTACGTGATCGACCCGATCAAGGGCGCCGCGGACTTCAAGTTCGCGGAACCGTACGCGAAGGCGTTCGCTGTCGACACGTTCCAGGCGGCCGGGGTGTTGAAGACCGTGTACGCGGAAGTGGTGCGCCGCAAGAACGAGAACGCGAAGCATGGTGCTTCTTCGTACCGGGAGCTGCCGGACCCGCCATTGCCGATCGTGGTCATGATCGACGAGTTCACGTCGCTCATGGGTCAGTCGCCGGTCCCGAAACCGTCGGACGACCCAGAGATGGAACGTGAACGAGCCCTGCTGATCGCGGACAACGCGGCCCGGGTGGAGGTCGGTGTGCTGACCGGGAAACTGGCCCGCGAAGCGCGTTCGGCCGGCGTGACTCTGCTGCTGGCGACCCAGAAACTGACCGCCAAAATGTTGGAGGTGGTGCCGGGGTCGAGCGATCTGAAGCAGAACCTGGCCCACATTCTGCTCGGCAACGCCTCTTCATGGGACCGGCAGTCGGCGTTGACCAGGCCCGAGAATGCTCCGCCGCTGGTCGGCCACGTCCCGAAGGGCCGCGGCTTGTGGGAGTCGTTGACGTCCAACGCCGTCGTCATCCAGACGTGGTTCGCACCGCAGAACGTGATGGCTCACGAGCTGTCGTCGCGTGGGCGGGTGCTGGAGGAGTCGGAGAAGGTCGACCTGTCTCGTTTCACGGCGCCGGCTTTGGAGGTCGACGGGGAGGTCATCGGCCCGGCGAACCCGGTGTTCACGGGTCCGGCGGAGGTCGATGAGGTGATCGAGCTCGACGACCTCGAGTTCAGCTTGGACGACTTGGAGCTCGACCTCGACGACGTACCGCCTCCGGGCGAGGGCGAGTCACAGGGGCCTGATTCTCCGGTCGCTCCGGCACCTTCTCTGCCGACGGCCGAGTCGGCTGACCCGGATGTGGTGAGTGTCGGTTCGGAGGTCGTGTGGGACGAAGTAGACCCGTCGCCGTGGACCCCGGAGGTGTCCGACTACGGGTGGGACGAGGTGGACGCGTTCGAGGCGTTCTTGGCCGAGTTCGGTCATGTCGGCCAGGTGACGTGGATGGACCCGAGGTTGTTGACGCCGGGCCCGGACGGGTCGCTCCTGGTGGACACGGTCCAGGAGATCGCGGATGCGGCCGGTGTCGTGTTCACGGGTCCGGACCTCCCTGTTCCCACCCCACCGTCTCCCGCTCCGGCGGCGGCGAACCTGGTCGACTTCGACTTCGAGGAGCGTCCGTCGGTTCCCCCGCACACCTTGCCGGCAACACCGGGGGACGACTTTGACGCGCCTGCGCCGCCTCCGGTTCGCGACGAGGAGGACCCGTTCGCATGACGATTCCGAACGACGACACCCCGGTGGTCGCTGACGTGTGTACGGGTGACGTGGTCGCCGAATGGTGGGGGTTGTACCGCGGTGACGTGCGGGCCCGCTTGGGTGACATGACTCGCGACCACGGGTTGGCGGACGACTTGACCGTGGAGACGTTCGTGCGGCTGATCCGGCATCTGCGCTTGGGGCGTCCGACCCCGGACAACCCGAAGGCGTGGCTGCGGGTCACGTCCCGGCGGCTGCTGATCGACCATCTGCGCAGGTCGGCGGTGCGCGCTGAGGAGCCGCGGGCCGACATGCCGGTCATGGTGTCGTTCTCCGACTTCGACGCCGTGGCTCGTTCGGAGGAGGCGCGTGCGTGGCTCGATACACTCGACCCGAGACAGCGCACGATCATGGAGCTGCGCGACTTCCACGACCTTTCGACCGCCGAAGTGGCCGGCATCTTGGGGATGACGGAGCAGGCGGTTCGGTCGGCCCGCCACAAGGCGGTGGTCCATCTGCGTGGGCGAGGTGCCCCGCACCGTGACGTTGCCGAGGAGGCGAGCGCGTGAACACGTTGCCGGTGGTGGTCTCTGTCCCGTTGGCTTTGTTGATGGCGGCGTCGGTGACCTGGGTGATGGCGGAGTCGTTGCGCCGCACCCACGCCCGCGGTACCCGTGGCCGGTTCGTGTGGGCTTCGGTGGAACGCCCCACCAGGTACCCGGCGATCGCGTACCTGCTCGTGTCGGCGGTGTTGAACGCCCGCGTGTATGAGGACTGGGTGATGTTCCTCCTCAACTGCATGGGGGTGGGTCTTCAGGTGGCGTTGTTGCAGGAGAAGAGGCGTGATGGTGAGGATGATGACTTCTGGACGGGGTTCAGTGACAAGCTGGCTGCACTGTTCGGCCACCAGGTGGCGCAGGGTCGGGTGAAGTCATGAGCCTGGTACCGCTCGCACAGAGCCCGGAGCTGATCATCGCGAACGTGGCACCGCGGTCGCGTGGCGGAAGCCGTCGCGCGGACGGTCCGGCCGTGTTGAAGGAGCCGCGTCGGGCACCTGTCCCGTCACGGTGCGCGGACCATTTCGACGGGATGGTCGTCGACGTGTTCGACGCTGCCTTGTTCATCGGTTCCCATTGCCGGATCTGGCAGTCGGAGCAGGTGTTGGCGCACATCGAGATCGTCCAGATGGCGGTGGTGGAGGCGTCGGCGTACCTGCACGGCGAGATCGCGGAGCTGGGGTGGCGCGGGTATGTGACCGTGGACGGCCGGCGGCGGTTGCGCCGGTTGAACGGTGAGTTGGCGGAGCTTGGCCGGTGTGCCCGGATCTTGTTCGACGCGCACACCGGCGGACTCATCGCGGTGTGCTGAGTCCGCCGGTGTGCCGGCGCCTAGATCATGGTGATCTGGTCGACGTACACGGTGGCCGAGTGCGGTCCGCGCCGCGGCGTACCGTTCTTCTCCCATTCGGCGCTGCACGTCTCACAGGTGATGCCGGTGACGACCCGCTCCTGCAGGTAGGCCGGACCTTCGTACTCGGTCTCGACGTACAGTTCGCCGCCGCAGTACGCGCACGCCAGGGGCCGTGTGCCGGGGAAGTGACCGTGGTCGTCGGTGGTCTGTTCGGTGTCCATACCTGTTCTGTGTGCGGGGCCGGCTGTTGCGTGCACCTTGCTCTGGTTCAGACCTCCGCGGTGATGCGGTGCGGGTAGGTGCGCCGGTATTCGCGGACGGCGTAGGCGACGGCGTGGCACGACATGAGGAAGTGGTGGCTGTACCCGCCGAGGTCCCATTCCCACGTGTCGGCGAACTGGAAGTTCCTGTCTGACGGCAGCCGGACCTCGAAGTCGTCGAGCAGTTCGCGGGCTTCGCGTTCGTCGGTCGGGGGCAGGTCGATGAGCCGGTTGTGGACGGCGTCCCGGATGAGAGCCTGGTTGGATTCGCTGTACCAACCGGAGGCGTCGTCGAGGTGGTTGCGGATGTGCTCTTCGTACACCTCGAAGTCGAAGTCGTCTTTGGTTTGTCCACAGACGACTTTCTCGCCCCAGTAGCCGGGGTTGATGCCGGTCCCGTTGAAGAAGTCCATCATGTCGTGGAGCCTGCGGAATGTGTACGGGGCGAAGTCTCCGCCGACGTGCAGGTGTCCGGGCCACGTGACGATGTCGAAGTAGTAGAACCGGCTCTTCGGGGCGGCGAACCGCAGGTGCCGGTACGGGGACCCGGCGGGGCCGGACACGTCGTGCAGCACCGTCATGGTGTGGTCGGCGGTGACGGACTCGAAGTATGCCTGGGCGCGGACCAGCGAGGTCCAGTAGGTGGTGGCGGGCCGTTCCGTCCCGTCGACGATGACGGTGGAGGGTCGTTGGGGAGCAGGCCAGATACCGGATGCGGACCGCTTGGGGTCAGGCTCGGGGTGTTCGGTGCCGAGCACCTCGTCGACGACGGGACCGGTGACGGTCTCGGTGCGGGGTTTGGTCATGCCCGGGTTGTGTGCGGGTCCGGCGGGTTGGTGCACCCGGCCGGGTGTCGATCGGTTCGGCTTCGTCCCCGCACACCATGCAGGTATGAGCGCATCTGTCAGTAGGGGAGCCGAGTCGGCTCGTGAAGCCGCCCGTCAGCGGAACGGCAAGTTCGGGGCCCAGCACCTCCCGGAAGGCGACGGCGTCGACTTGGTTGTCGGGTCCGACGAGTTCGCTGCGGTCGCGTCTACGGACCGGCGGGTACGTGACCTGTTGGGCGACGTGGACGACTACCTGTTGGGCACCGTCACCCGCCCCGAATGGGTGGACCGGTTGTCCGAGCGGCTGCCCGCGATCGGGGACGCGGTGGGTCATGACCGGTCGTTCGACGAGGAGTTCCTGCGCCCGCTGGTGTTGGCCGCGGAGGCTGGCGACGTGGACGAGGCGCGCCGGATCGCACGCAAGCTCGTCGACCTGGATGTGGCGGAGCAGGCGTACCTGGACCAGGACTGGCGTCCGCCTGGGGTGCTGGTCGAGCGCGAAGACCTCATGTACGGCAACGTGTTCACCGGCGAGCGGTACGACTCGCGGCGCCGGCTGTCGGAGACGGCGAAGCTGATGCGCGCCGACATCAAGGACGCTCAGGCTGCCGGGTACATCCCGCCCGAGTTCACCTACCGGGTGGTGACCGACTCGGGTGGCGGCGCGGTCCGCATCGAGGTGGAAGGGATGCCGGACGAGGACGCGTTCTGGCGTGACTACCACTCGCCGTACCGGAACGGCCGCGAGTTCGGCACCCGTCCGTCGTGGGCGCGGTACCGGTTGACCGACCGGTTGAGAGGCATCGGCCGGGCGTACGCACGGCAGCAGAACAACAGCCAGGTCGACTACTTCAACAACTCCCACGACGTGGCCGTGACCATCCGGCAGGAGTCGGAGACGATGTACTGGCGGCACGTGAAGGAGAGGTCGAACCTGGCCGCGGAGATCCGTCGAACCCCCGCCAGTGACCCGAACCGGACCGAGCTGTTGGCGCAAGCCGAGGCGTTGCACACCGAGCAGAAGAAGGAGCTCGCCGCGAAACAGGAAGCCGACCGGGCCTCCTGGGGTTGGTGACCCGGTCGGCTTGGTTATGGGGTTGGTCCCGAACGTCCCCGAGCCATAACTAACTCATCGGAGGAGTGGGTCGAGCCGGCCGGCGAGGGCTTTCGTCATGGACGACCTGACCCCGCCGGGGCCTTTCACTTCGTCGCGCCACCCGGTCCACGTCCAGGTACGGAACTCGTCGAACGTGTCGGCTCGTCCGGCGTTGACCTGCCGGTGGGCCGTCTCCCGGTTCCGGGTGTCGAGTTCGGCGGTGAGCCGTTCCCAGGCGACGGTCCGGTTCTGGTGCTGGGACCGTTCTTCGGTGGCGGTGACGACGATGCCGGTCGGCAGGTGGGTCAGCCGGACCGCGGAGTCGGTCTTGTTGCGGTGTTGCCCGCCGGCGCCGGACGCCCGGTACGTGTCGATTCGGACCTCTCGTTTGTCCAGGTGCACGGGGACCGGGGTGCGGTCGTCGTCGAAGAAGACGACGGTGACCAGGGAGGAGTGGCGACGTCCGCGTTTCTCGGTGTCGGGTACCCGTTGGACACGGTGCGACCCGGCGAGCGCACGGTAGGCGGGGTCAAAGACGGTGGAGGTGGAACGCGCCACCCTCGAACCGGGGCGTGGCCCGGGCGTGCTTGCCGATCGCGTCGGCCAGTTCTTGTGCGAACGCGGCAGCGTCCGCTCCACCCTCACCGGGGTGGATCTCCATGCGGGGCATGATGCCCTCCCTTCGTTGTCGTCTCCTGCCTGTGCCACCACCGTGTGACCGGGTGGCTGAGGTCAGCCTTCGCCGGGTTCCGCGACGAGTTTCATCGCGGCGTACAGGTCCAGCCAGGAGGCGAGATCCCCGTCCGTCTCGTCGGCGAGTCGCCGCCGGCATTCGTCGACTTCGGCGAGGAAGTGGTCTTCGGCGCGTCCGGCTGCGTAGCGCCACTGTTCGCCGTGGACCTGGTCGCCGGCGGCTTCGGCGCGTTCGGCTCGCGACAGGAACCGCGCGGCCACCGACGCGTGCCGGGTCACCTCGGTCGCGAGCTTGTAGTTGTCGAGGTTCTTGGTCCTGTCGGTGATGGCTCGTTGTGTGCTCATGATGTTCCTGTGTGCGGGGAGACCCGGGCCGTGCACCCGTGGTCGGCTACGTTGAAGCGAGCACCCGTCAACGTGAAGGAGTTCCTTGTGGCTCAGGTCGAACATGTCGTCCTCGAATGCGACCTGTGCGGGGTTGAGGGTCCGCAGGACGGGCCGGGAGTGCATGAGCATTCACTCGCGTTCGATGGCCGGGCCGCCCGCATCGTCGACGCGTGCGAGGAGTGCTGGGTGCCGTACCGGGGCATGTTGGAACGGCTTTCCGACGCGGGGCGCAGCGCGAAACGGTCCGGCAGCAGACGCAACCGGGTCGTGAGGGTGTCGTCGTGAGCTCCTCGACGTCGGACACGACAGCCGTTCGGAGCGACGGGTGGTCGAGCCCGTACACCCGGATGCGGTTCCTCGCGTTCGGCATCGGGTTTGGGGGTCTCGTCCTGGGCGGGATCCTGTTCACGCTCGGGGTGGTGAAGGTCGGTGCCTGGTCGTTGACGTTCAACGTGGGTCTGATGCTGCTGATGTTCGGGTACGCCGGGCTCCGGATCGCCTCGTTGGCCAAGGAGTCCCGCCGGCCAGTCTGATCAAGTGCCGGCTTCGGTGTCGGCGATGAGCCGTGCCACCTCGTGCACGTTGACGGGGGTGAAGTCCCACACGTCCACGCCGACGTTCACTCCGCGCTGGCGAACCGTGTACAGGTTGTGTACGTGGCCATGGATCAGCCATCGGCCTTCGTCGCGGACCCGGAACTGGTTGTACCGGGCGTTGTCCATGTGGTCGGCCGTGTACGGGAAGTGGCTGAGCAGGACCCGCCGCGGCGTGGCGGACGCCTTGACGGCGGGCAGGGTCAAGGTGGCGACGTCGACGACCGCGGTGAACCCGGCGTCAAGGTAGGACCGTTGGTGGGCCCATCCGTTGGTTTCGGTGACGGACGCCCGGTCGTGGTTGCCGAGCACGAGGACGTGTTCGCCGTTCAGGGACGTGACCGTCTCTGCCATGCGCCCGTTGTCGCGGGGCCCGAACCAGAAGTCGCCGAGGTGGAACGTCAGGTCGCCGGGTCCGACGACCTTGTTGTGTCGCCGGACGATCTCGGCGGTGGCGTGCTCGGAGGTCTCGAACGGCCGGTCGCAGAGCCGGTTGATGTTGTGGTGACCGTGGTGTTCGTCGGCGGTCAGGAACACGTTCGGCATCACTGTCCTGCTTCGGTGTCGGGGTCGTCGACGTGGTCGAAGGTCGCGATCTGGATGGCGGCGAGGCGTGCACGTTGCGCGGGGTCGAGGTAGCCGCTGCCTTTCGCGACCATGACGGCTTCGCGGACGGCGAGCCAGTCGTCGTGCCGCATCACCACGATGTCGGCGGTCGCGATGTGGCTGATGTGACCTGCCGCGGGTACGGGCACGGTGTCGTCGCCGACCCGGATGGTGGACACTTCGGCGGTCGTCCCCGTTTCTTCGGCCCACACGTCCTTCGCGGATCGGGTGCCGAACCGGGTGGCGACTCGTTCGCTGTTCTGCATGACGCGACGACCGTCGGCGTATTCGACGTCGAACCAGCCGTCGTCGCTGGCCCGGTACCGGTCGAGCCGGATCTTGCCGACCCGCATCTCGTTGGTGATGACGAGGAGGTTGTCGACGATCGGGACACCGTCGGCGGTGAGTCCAAGGTCAGGGTTTGGCGTGTTCATGCCTTGTCTGTGTGCGGGGCCGGCCGGTTCGTGCACCGGTTCGGCGGGCTGAACCGGGTTCGCTCCGTGACCGCGGCCGGACTTGAACCGGCGACCCTCCGTCCTCGGGACGGTGTGCACCACCAACAGGCGACCTGCGCGGCCACGGAGCGAGTTCCCCACGAGGGGTCGGCGTGGGTGCCGTCGAGCTGTGCGGACTCGGCGCGCGTACGTCGCGCCTCATCCTTGCAGGCTCGCTCTGCAAGTTCTGGTTAGTCGGATCGCGGTGCGTTCACGTTCAACCTGTGTGCGGGGCCGGCCGGTTCGTGCACCGGTCCGGCACACGCAGGCTTGTCACCCAAGCGCGACTGGCTCCGGCGGACGCCGTTCCCATCCGGGTCGCCGCGGCGCGTTGAGCCGCTTCCCTGCCTCGAGGAGGACCCCGCCCCACACACCCCATTCCTGCCGTTGGAGCCCGAGTTGCAGGCATACGAGCCGGGCGGGGCAGGCGACGCAGTACGACTTCGCGTTGGCAAGCTCGATGACGTTGTCGGGGTCGAAGATGCGCGGGTCTGCCCCCACACACGCCCATTCGAGGGAACGGTCGTGTGGCGTCGGGTGTTGTGACGCGATCTGGTGCGCTTTCGTGGCCATGCTGACGTTCACCTCCTTCGGGTTTGCGGGTTGTACGCCATCGGGGACTCGAACCCCGAGCCCTCGGATTAAAAGTCCGCTGCTCTACCCATTGAGCTAATGGCGCGTGTTGACACCTTGATGGTGTGCGGGGTGCCCCGTCGCGTGCACCCGAACCAGACCTGTGCCACCACCGGGTGGCCACGTGGAAGAAGGGGCGTGGTGGCTGTTCCCGCAACCGGGTGCAGTCCCTTTCGAGGCCCGCTCCGGCACGGCCGCTAAGCCGTACCGGTCAGCCCACCACTGGCGCACATCCTTCGCCTTGCCGAGTTGTTCGTCCTCGCTTCACCCGCCGGTGAAGTCTGGTCCGCTCGGTCGCGACGCCATCTGTGCGCCGCACCCCGGATCGGGTCCGGGTACTGGTTCCGGCTGCGTACCGGGCCTCCACCAGCAGGCGCTCCGACGAGTCGGACCGGGATGTTGAGTCCCGGCGTGCTTTCTCCCGCGCACGGCTACGGCCTCCGCCTAGTTCCCCGGTTGCGAACCGGTTCTGCATGAGGTGACGCAGTGGGGCTGGGGAGTCTTGAACTCCCGACCTCCTGCGCTTGCCGCAGGCGCTCTACCAACTGAGCTACAGCCTCTTCAACAGGTACTGCGTGCGGCGGCTCGGGGACCACCTTTGCTGCCGTACAACCTACCTGTGTGCGGGAACTCCCGGTTCGTGCACCGTTACGCTGCCGGTCATGGCGTTGATGCCCAACGAGCTGAGGACCTTGGACCGGCACGCGCGCGGCGTCGGTCGGCGCATCGGGCACTCGATGCGTGTCTTCGTGCCGTCGAACGAGGAGTACCTGGCGTTGACGGTGCTGCACGACGGCGTCGAATGGTCGTTGGTGGGCCCGTCCCGGGTGGACAACGACTTGGTAGCCCACGACATCGACGCGACGTTGTGGTTGCTGTCGGTTGGGGCGTGCCGGATCGAGTCGACTGACGATGGGCCCCGGATCGCCTGAGCGTCACCCGCCTTCCCCGCACACCTCGGGGGCATGAGCTTCAATCACGCGAACACGGTGTGGCAGTCACCGGACGGCACCTGGAACCGGGGCTTCCACCCGGTCGACTACTACGAGTGCGGCATGTCGGACGACTGCGACGACGAGACCCATGAGTGGTGCGCGGTGTTCGACGACGACTCGTTCGAGTGGGTCTCGGGCGGGCACCGGACCGTCGACGAGGCGTACGCCTCGTGGGACGGCGCCAACCCGGGCAGCGCGGAGCAACGGGCCCCGTACGCGAAGCAGGACGAGGCGGGTCGTCGTGACATCGAGCGGTTGGAGGACATGGCCGCGAGGCTGTGCGAGAGGAACCCTCAGTGGTCGTATCGGGGTCCGCGGAGGCAGCGGACGTTGGCTGCGGTCGCGGCCCAGCGCAACGAGGTCGAGAGCGCCCAGTTCGGGTACCGGTTGGGCGGCTACGCCAACGACGTGACCGAGGAGTTGAAGGCCCTGAACGATCGTGTTGTTGAGCGGTTGACGAGTGCCACCGACGATGAGAAGCGCGCCTACTTGGATCTGCAACGCGACCGCCGGGACGGTCTGCAGAAGATGTTGGACGAGCATCTGGACCGGCGCCGGAAGCAGATCGTCCGGGACCGTCGGTACACCTTCTCGTCGTACCCCAGCCCGGAGTCGGCGGGCCGGCTGGCCGCTGTGTCGAAGGCTGAGGACGACGTAGCGAAGCGCATCGCGGCGATCGACCGAACACGGGCGCGGCAGCGTCAGGAGTTCTTCGAGCAGCCGACACCCAAGCCGGCTACCGCACCGGCCAAGAAGACGGCCGTCAAGAAGGCACCAGCGACGACACCGGCGCCGGCGAACCGGGGGAAGACGACCGCGGCGTCGACACCAGGGTCGTTCGCACCGAAAGCACTGGGCGAGGGCGACGTGGTGCTCATCGACGACCTGTGGGACGCCCCGAACTGACAACGAAGGGACACAGACATGAGCAACTACGAGTGGGAGCGCGGCACTTTCAAGCTGCCGTCGGCGGAGTTCGCCGGGTTCCGGCAGGCGGTTCAGGAATACGACCGGGCACGCAAAGAGAAGGTGTTCGCGTTGACCCAGCGGTTCTGGAAAGGACTGACCCGTAGAGAGCAGACGGATGTGGCGGCGTACCGGGATGCGCTGAGCAGATACGTGTACGGCCACTACTCCAACGGGTCCGCGTCCTCGGTTCCTGACCCGTTGACCGAAGACGTGTACGCCAAACTGCTCGTGTTCGACACGAAGCCCCGACGGGTGCTCGCCTCCGACATGGACTACCCGACGAACCGGTCGACCGTGTTCCGTGACGGTGAAGCGACGGTGTCGTTCGACAAGGACGCGAAGACGGTCACCTGGGACGTTGATGAGAACAACCATGCCGTGGACTCGGCTCACGAAACCGAGTTGTGGCGGGTGTTCAGCGACCGCATGGGTAAGGTGCGGTGGACTCACGGCACCGGCGGGTCGATGGCGTACCACTCGGAGTACGACGACGACTACGAGGTGGGTGGTGGCGCCAACACGTGCTCTGGTGCGTACGGCTACCTGGGGATCGCGGAGAACCCGCATCATGTACGCCCGTTCGTCAACGCGAAAGGCCAGAACATCGGGGTGGACGTGAAGTTCTCCCGCTACGGCACTGTGGTCGGCAAGCCTGTCGTGATGGACCGGTTCGGGCGGCCGATCCGGAAGCCGGCGTCTCGTCCGGCCGGTGGTGGCGCCCCGGGTCGAGGCAAAACGACCGCGAAGTCGACGCCCGGGTCGTTCGCCCCGACACAGCGAGGCGAAGGCTCCGACGTCCGCCTCTGACCGGGGTGACGAGGAGAAGGAGCGTGGCCATGAGTGTGCGGCGAGGGGATCTCGGGCAACCAGGCAACAAGGGCTGGTTCGCCTCGTACGCCGCACCCGAACCGACCGGTGTCGACCTGGTCGACGACTCCTCCCTGTTCGCTGACCCGGAGTCGTTGACCCCGGACGAGGCGTTCGACATGGTCTGCGACCCGGACCTGATCGACCGGTACACGCTCGGCGACTGTGCGGTCCTGGCTGACGCGGTCGCACGCCGCAACGGATGGGGCGTCGTGGTCGTGGGCCGGCTCGAGGAGAGCGAATGGGGCGGTGACGTCGAGTACGAGGTCGAGACGCTGATCCACGCCTGGGCACGGCGCCCTGACGGTGCCCTCGTCGACATTCGGGGCGTGCACCCGCCGGATGTCGCGGAACGCCGTGCCGCCGACTGGGGTGTGGATGTGCACACGTACACCACGGCAGACGACCACGCCGCCCAATGGGACCCCGACCAGTGGGTCGACGACGACGAGGACACGGAGGTGGCTCGACTGGTCGCCGGGCTCGTGTCCCGGTTCGGGGCCGTGTACGAGGCCGGGCACGTCGAAGAATGACCCGGTGTTCCCGGTGTGGTGGCACAGGAACAGACATGAAGCGTTTCCTGCCTGCCCTCCTGGCCGTCTACGCCCTCACCTTGACCGGGTGCGGGGACGACGAGCCGGGGACGACGACCGTGACGTTGCCGTCTGTGACCGTGGCGCCGACCGTCGAGCCGAGCCTGCTGGACTTGGACGGCTCCGCGTCTGCGTCGCCGACCGACCCGGCCGAGACGGAGACTGAAGCTTCCGGGTCGACCGACCTGGACGCCCAGGTGCTCGTGGACGCACTCGTTGACACCCGCACCGACACCGACGGCGACCGGGTGTGGCTGGGTGCCCGGCACGGGGAGAAGGCCGCCCGTGCACTCGGGGTCTCGTTGAGCCCCGGCAACAGCGCCCTGCTGGTGGCTGACGTGGACGGGCTGCGCTTCGTGTGCGTGGAGGCCGGCGAGCAGGCCGGGTACACGTTCGTGACCGCGACCGAGGACGCGGAGGCGTTCCGCACCGGCGAAGGCGGTTGCCCCGAGGCTGACATCGAGGCGGTTCGTTCACTGGCCGACTTGTCGTCGAGGGTCGCCGAGGCGAAGACGGACGCGAAGGAAGCCCGGCAGGCGCAGAAGGCGGCCGAAGCCCGGCAGACCCGCAAGGCGGAGCGCCGAAAGGTGGTCGAAGAGCTGGAAGCCGCGGAGGCGTTGGAGGTCGCGGTGTCCTCGGACGCCCGTATGGTCGGCGCCCTGTTGGCGTTGGACCTGCGCGACGCGAACCAGGTGCCGACTGTGGGGTCCAACCTGGCCGGCCGGGTCACCAACATGCTCTCCATGTACGGGCTCAGCCTGGCCGGCGACAACAGCCTCGGGTACGCGAAGGCGGTGCGCGCCGGTTTCGCTGTGTGTGTGGAAGCCGGGGACGAGGGGCCGTCGGCGAGCTTCACCACTGGGAACAGCCGGCTGGTGGCCAGCGAAGCGGCCTGCTGACCCGGAGCGGGCGGCGCATCTCCCGCACACCGCACCGGCATGAGCACCATACAGATCAGTCCGGGCGCGGCGTCGGCCCGTGAAGCGGCCCGGAAGCCGAACGGCAAGTTCGGTGAGCAGGAGCACGACGAGTCCGGGGTCCCGTTGGACGTGCCGGGTCGGGCGTTCAGCCCGTCCGAGACGTTCACCCGCCGGTACGAGTCGGTGGACGAGAAGGTCGCGGCGTTCAAGGTCGAGATCGACCGTGCGGTGGAGTCGCTCGCCGATGACGAGAACTGGCTCGACTACCTGGACATGGCGTCGAAGTTCTACCGCTACTCCCCCACGAACCAGTTGTTGATCGCGATCCAGACCGGTGGTCGGGCAACCCAGGTCGCGGGGTTCCGGAAGTGGAAGGACGAGTTCGGCCGCACGGTCAAGAAAGGTGAGAAGGCGATCGGCATCTTGGCGCCGCGGGTCGTCAACGTGACCGAGAAGGACGCCGGTGGGGCACCGGTGAAAGGACCGGACGGCAAACCGGTGAAGCGCCGGCAGGTGGTCGGGTTCACGACGGCGTCGGTGTTCGACGTGTCCCAGACCGAAGGCGACCCGTTGCCGGAGCTCGAACGCGAGCTGTCCGACGACCCGCCTGAAGGGTTCCTCGACGACTTGGAGGCTGCCGCGAAGGCAGCCGGGTACACGGTCGAGTACCGCGAGATGAACTCGCACTCGAACCGTACCGCGCAGGGCTGGACGGACCCGAAGAGCAAGGTCATCGTGGTTGACTCCGCGCTGAGCCGCGGCTCCGTCGCGGCGACCCTCGCGCACGAGATCGGGCACGTGTACGCCGGGCATTGCGACCCTGAGAACGACGGGAAGTACCACGTCGGCGAAGGCGGGTGCCGGGGCCGGTTCGAGGTGGAAGCCGACTCGGTCGCGTACGTGGTCCAGCGCGCCAACGGGGTGTACCCGGGCCAGGCGACGAAGCTGACAGCCCAGTACGTGGCCGGGTGGTCGCGGCACGACAAGGACGCGTTGCGTGAGTCCGCCGACGCGGTCTCGAAAGCGTCGAAGGCGATCCTGTCCGCAGTCCCGTTCCGGTCCGTTCAGGACGCCTGATGGGTTTGACGAAGACCGCCCGCCAGGTGAACTGGTTCGCACCGTCTGCGTGCGCCCGAGAAGACGTGAGCCTCGACGGTGCGCGTCACCGGAACCGTGCCCACCTGAACACGGTGGTCGCCTCCCCTGGTGCCGGCTCATCGTGGGGTGTGTTGGCTGCCGACTACGACGACCAGGCGACCGGGTGGCCGGAGTGGTCCGGTTCTCAGGCCGGGTACACCGACACGGTGAGGGGCGCTCTCGGGTACCTGGACTGGTTCGGGGCGCTGCCCGCGGACCCGCTGGTCCTCGAGGTGGGTGCCGGGTCCGGTGAGGCGTCGGCGGTGTTGGCTGGGCGGTTCGGCCGGCTCGTCGTCAGCGACGTGTCCGCGAAGATGCTGAACCAGGTCACGACCCCCGGTGTGCCGCGTGTGGTCGCCGACGTACGCCGGCTCCCGTTCGACTCGCAGTCGGTCGACCTGGTGGTCGGGCTGAACGCGGTCCCGCACGCTGCGGAGATCGGCCGGGTGTTGAAACCGAACGGTTGTGTCGCCTGGTGCGCGTCGTTCTGGCGCCATACCCCGCTGTACGTCGACCCGGAAGCTCTTGCCGGCGAGCTTGGCCCGCGGTGGCGTGGTGTCGCCCGCCGGGTGGGGCCTGGGTCGTGGTCCGTGTTCCACCGCCAACCGAGGAGTGTGTGATGGTCGAGGTCTACGACGAGGTCACCGATGTGGTACTCGTGTTCGATTCGCTGGCCCGTGCCGAGACGTTCGCGTTGACCGGGCAACCGACCTGGTCGGGTACGAGGGCGCCGCACCCGGCGGACCGGTTCGTGGTCACCTTGTCGAGCGTGTACTGACCGGCCGGGAGCATCAACGGCCCTGACCCGCACACCAGGATGGTATGAGCACCCTGATGTCCCCGGTGGCCACGGCCGCCCGCCACTTGAACACCCGGTTCTCCGGCGCAAGCCCCGAGGACTGCGACCTGCCGATGGCTCACCGGTCGGTGTCGGTGCCCGCGTCGACGAAGCCGACGGCGGCACCGTTCCGGACCGCGAACTCGTTGGAGGCGTTGGAGCACCGGTTCCTGACGATGTCCCCGACTGACGAGTCCGGGTCGGAGTACCGGTTCCTGCGTGCCTCGTACCTGGTTCGCCGGGACGAGATCGACCCGCTGGGCGAACGCGCCTGGTGCCGGTCGTGCCGGGGCGAGACCCACGGCGTCGACGGGGTGCCGTCCCCGCACTTGGACGCGCGCGGCCGCCGGTGCCAGAACCGTTGACGCTCCGGCGTTGGCGCATGGTGTCGGGTGTCCACTGACCGACCTTCGAGAGGCTGCGCGTTGTCCAGCATCGAACGCATCCGCATCAACCTTCCGGACGGCTTCGACCCGGCCCGCCACCAACGGGCGTTGGAGGCGCTGATCGCGAAGAAGCACGGCGACGGTTTCGAGGTCGAGTCGATCGACCCGAAGACCAGGACCGCGATCGCGTCACGACAGGTGACGATCACGGAGGTGACCCAGGCTGAGCAGTCCGACTCGTTCGAGGTGCGTCTGGCCCGCGGCACGAAGCCCACGGACGGGGACCGGGTGGAGGCGAAGCTGATGGACTCCTACCCCGGCTACTTCATGACCCGGTTCGAGCCGTTCCTCGGCAAAGCCACGCTGACCCGGTTGACCGACGACGAGGCACGGTGCCGGGGTGCTGCGGCGGTCGCGTTGGGGGTGAAACCGTGGGACGTGCAGGTGCGGTCCCGCGTCGACGGTGGCTACGACCTGGACTTGCCGAAGTCCTACGCACCGTCGAAGAGCGAGAAGCTCGACGAGGTGGCGACCGTGGTGGTGGGCCGGCCCGGTTGGTACACCCGGATCGACGCACAGAAGCTGACCGCATCCTTGATCCCGGCGGACCCGCCGACGTTCCCGGCCATCATCCCGTTCCCGGTGAACCGGCTCGGCAAGGGCGACGTGATGAGCACCCCGTTCGGGTTCCGTCTCGCCGCTCCTGGTGAGGCGGACGGCCAACCGATCACGATCGACTGGCGTGCGTCCGGGTCGCTGCTCGTCAGTGGCCTCGCGAACGGAGGGAAATCGGTGACCATCACCGCGATCCTGGCGGACCGGGTGTCGAACGGGGCCGCACTGGCGATTGTGGACACGGCCGACAAAGCGGTCGACTTCAAGCCGTTCAAAGACTTGTGCGCGGTCGAGTCGGTCAACGGCAAGGTCATCCCGACGTGGGGGTGCGACTCGTTGGGCGCGTCGGTCGCCGTGTTGGCGATGCTGTGCGAGGAAGGGCAGGCCCGCGCGAAAGTGTTGGCCCGGCTCGGGGTGAACAACTGGCTGGACCTGCCGGACGGGCAGAAGTTCCGGCCCATCTTCATCGTCGCTGACGAGTACGAGGCTCTGGTGTCTCGGGTGCCGGAGCCGAAGGCGTTGCCGAAAGACCACCCGATCCGGGTGGAGGCGATCCGGGAGAACATGGCGCACGACCTGATCGCGCACTACATGAACCGGATCGTCAAAGAGTTCCGGTTCGTCGGGTTGAACCCGCTGATCTCGACTCAGGTGTCGAACGCGAGCACCGGGTTGCCGCCGTCGCTGAAAGGCAAGATGGGGCACTTCGTGTTGTGCGGCTCAGCCCCTTCGGACCCGGCCCGCCGGCAGGCGTTCCCTGACGAACGGTCGGTGCCGAGGGTGCCGGAGCATGTGGCGTCGGCGGGCCCGGTGGCCCGGGGTACCGGGTCGGCGAAGATCGAAGGTGGCGGCGCGTACGTGTTCAAGTCGTACTTCGCGCAGATCAACGACTACCAGGCGGCGTTGCACGGGCTGGGGGTGCAGCGGTTCACCGAACGTCAGGTGACGCCAACCCAGTCGCAGATCGACACGTACCTGCCGACGTTAGACGAAGACGACGGCGACAGCTCGCCGTCGGGTCGTGCGCGTGGCGGGGAACGTGCCCCGTCCGGTCGGTCCGCCGCTGAGGTGGCCGCGGAGATGGGCGACGAAGTGGGCGTGGCGATGCACGACGGGTCGTACGGGTCCGGGTTCGAGAAAGCGAACGCGATGCGGAACCTGGCCGCCGGTGGCGGGGTGACCCGCAAGCAGAAAGCCGAGGCCGCGGAGGAGGCCGAGTACGCGGCCCGGTCCGGTGCCGTGACGGTGACGCATCGGGAACCGGACGCCGACGGCTGGTGAGTCCAAGGCGGTGCCTTTGCGCATGGTGTGGGGCGTCCCCCCTGAACTGCGTGAAAGGCGCCTGTCTGCGATGGCTGTCCACCTGCACGACACCGGTTCGCTGGTGCCTGCGGTCGTCCGTGCGCTTGCCGGCGTCGGGGTGGGCCATGGTCCGTTGCACGCGGTCACCATCCCGCCGTCGTGCAACACGTTCATCACCGACGGTGAGGCCGTGTTCGTGAAGGTGACGACCGGTCCGACCGACCACGAGTACCTGGTGGCCAAGCACCTGGTCTCCGACCGGTTCCCGACACCGGAGCCGTTGACTCCTCCGACGACCGTGTCGCTCGGCCCGGGCCGGGAGGTGTGCCTGCTGCCGTACCGCTTCCACCGTGCTCACGCGACCGCGGTGTCGGCAGCAGAGACCGGTCACCTGGCTGGTCTGTTGTGGGGCGCCCGGCCACCGGTGTCTGCCCGCGGCACCCACTGGCATGCGTTGTTGTCCGCCTCGACGCGCAACGTCGACGGGGTCACGTGTGAGGAAACGGCTGGGCTGCTGCGGGGTCTGTTGGCTTCGACGGCGGACGCGTTGACCGAGTACACCCGGGTCCGGACCCCCAAGTCGGTGTTCGCTCACGGCGACTTGCACCGCCGGAACACGATGCGTGCCGAGTCGGGCGGTGCGATGCTGCTCGACTGGGAACGGGCCGGGGTGTGGTGGCCGGAGATGGAATGTGCCAAGTTCGTGCAGACATCTCTCACTGAACGGGAACATGCCGCACCGGACGGGTCGGTGTTCACTGAGAGGTCCAGTGACGTCGAGGCGTTCCTGGTGGCTTCCGAGGAGGCGTTGGGCCGGCCGTTGGACCTGGACCTCTTGGACTTGTGTGTGCGGTTCCGGGCCGCGGGTGCTGCCGCGTACCAGGCCCGGTGGGGCGTTCGGGAGGACAGACCAGACTGGTTCGACGCGGGTGTCGCGTTGGCTCGTGACGGCGTGGCCGCTGCCGGCTCGGAGCCCGGGCAGCAGGTGCTCGCATGAGGACCGCGCCCGCCGTTGCCGTGCACCCGACCCAGCAGTTCCCGGTTCGCGCGTTGCATGTCTTGGCTCTCGACGTGATCGTGGACCAGCCCGCGTACGCTCCCGCAGTCGTCGACGGCACCCAGACGGTCCAGCAGTGGTTGTGGACTCGGATCGCGTCGTGGCACCGGGCGCTGATGGTCTCCGAGGAGGACATGGCCGGTTACATCGGGGTGCGCACCGACGCCCCGGACGGACCGGAGTTGTCCCGTCTCCTGGTCCACCCGTCCCACCGTGACGACGGGACGGCACGGGTCCTCGTCGACTCGTCCATCGACCGGTTCGGCCCGGACCTGCGCGCCGTGGTGGTGCCGGGGTACCCCAGCCACACGTTGCTACACTCGCTCGGCTGGGTGGAGACAGGCCCGGTGTCCGCCACGCCCGCAGTCGAGCCGATCGTGCTCGTGCACCCGTCTGCGGTGAACCACTGATGGACGCTGTCGCAGTCCTCGGCGTCGTCGCCACGCTTGGCGGCGTCCTGCTGGGCTTGTCCCCTGTGATGCAGATGCGCGTGGTCGTGGCCCGCCGCTCGGCCGAAGGCGTGTCTTTGGGGTACTGGCTGGTCCTGGTCGTGGCGATGGGCTTGTGGTTGGCGTACGGCCTGGTTTCCCGCAACGCCGCCATCATCGTTGCGAACACCGTGTCCTGCACCGTCGGGGCGGCGATGATCGTCGTCCTCCTCCGGTACCGGAACGGTGTTTTCGAGCCGGAGGAACCGTCGTGACGACGATGTCGTTGCACGGCCTGCACACGCAGCCGCGGCAACGGTCCACGTTGACCCCGCACGGGGTGTGTACCGCTCACTTCGGTGAGCTGCACGAACCGTTGCTGCGGTTCATCACCGCCTCGGAGGTCGTCGTCGGGTGCGTCGCCTGGGTCACGTCGTCGAAGATCCTCGACGCTCTCGCACAACGACCGGTCGCGTTGGTCGTGCAGAAGGAGAACTGGTGGAAGAAGCGTGACGCCAGGGGCACCGCGTTGGCTCGCCGGTACGCCGCGTTGACCGGTGGGCTGCCCGCGTCCGCGTTCCCTGACCCGCTGGGTACGAAGTCGTTCCGCGGCAAACCAGTCCCCAACGACGCTGTGATGGCACCGATCGCGTGCGTCGGGTACGGGTCCGGCAGCCAGTTCCAGCCGTTGATGCACCACAAGTTCATCGTCCGGTGCGTCGTCGGCCCGGACGGGCGCCTCGGCCCGACCGCGGTGTGGACCGGGTCGTTCAACTTCAGTGCGAACGCGAACGACTCGTTCGAGAACGCGGTCGAGATCCATGACCCGGTGGTTGCGGCCGGCTACCTGGCCGAGTTCGCGTTGGCCGCGTCGTTGTCGGAACCGATGAACTGGCGCCTGACCCGACCGAACCCGAAAGGTGCCGCGTCAGGGGCCGTCCCGTTCGCTCCGTTGCCGGCGAAACCGAAAGCGACCACGGCCCGGGTCGTAAAAGGTACGGCGAAGAAACGTGCGCGCAGCGCCACCGCTACACCACGGGCGGCACAGAGGAAGAGACCCGTGAAGATGACGACCGCCCGCACCCCGCGACGCAAGGCCGCGTAGGAACAAGGAGCCGACCCATGATCGACCAGAGCCACATGCTTCCCGAAGATGTGCGTGAACGTGTCCGCCGTGAGGTGACCGGCCAGATCGGCGCGGAGAACCACCGCCTCATCCGGGCGGTGGCGGTCCGGGTCCTCCTCACGTTGGCGTTGGTCAGCTACGTCCTGATCACGTTGGACACGGTGGAGGATGAGCCTGAGTTCTTCGCGCTCATGTTCGCGTCCGTGACCGCGTTGGCGGGCCTGGTCGCGGCTGATGCGTCGTTGCGGATCCCGCAACTGTTCGCCGGCGCGGTGGCGAGGCGTCAGCCGTTCGCGATCCCGGCGGACCCGAGCCGTTGGTTGAAGTGGGCGACTGTCGGTGCGTCCGCGACGTTGTGGGTGCTGCCGTTGAGCGCGGGCACGGGGACTTTCCTTTCCGGTGTTGCGTTGGCGGTTGCGTTGCTGCCTGTCTTGTTCTTCGTTTCCAACGTGGTGTTGCGTGCGTCGTTGGCTCAGTGGGTCGGGTTGCCGGCCCGGGTCACGATGGACCTCGTGTCGGGTCGAGACGGCGACGCTGATCCGCGCACTGGTGCATGAGGCGGGTCTTCCCGCACACAACCCAGCCATGAATGACGGCACCCCTGGCGACCGGATCGCCGCGCTGCGCGCCGAGATCGAACATGTCCAACGCGACGTCGCCGACCTGACCGGGCCGGACGCGGCGTCCAAGGAGGTTGTCTCGCTCGGTTCCGGTGGTGTCCCGGCGGAGGTGACGCGCGCCCAGTTGGCGCAGGTCCGGGGACGAGCGTTGAAGCAGGCTCAGCGTCTGGAGTCGTTGCGCAAGCAGCTTGTCGCCGAGTACGAGGCGCAGGCGCGCGCCGTGAGGAAAGAGCTGGACGCCCTGATCGTCCCGTTGCGTGAGCAGATGGCCCGCATGGAGGAGGGCCTGTGGACGGTGAACCTGTACCTGGGCCGCGACGAGGAGATCGTGCAGCTTCTCGACGGGGAGCCGGCACCGGTCGAATCCCCGATCTCGTTGCGCCAGCAGGTGCTGTCCATGGACGAGGAGACGGCCGCGTTCGCGGAGACCGGCGGCATCGACGCCCGCAACATCGACGTGTTCGACGAATGGGTGAAGAACCCGGCGCATCTGGCGCAGGTGTTCCCTGAGCCGAAAGGTGTCGTCGTGCTGGTGCCGCGACACCGGGGCCGCGACTATGAGGACCCGTGGGTCAACCGGGCGATGCGGGAAGAGAACGCCTGGTCGTACTTCCTCATCCGCAACGGTGAACGGTTGTACCGGATGCGCACCGACTTCGTGGTCGGGAAGCACCTGATTCCGACGACGACCGAGTTCACTGGCCTGTTCTCGGGGCGCCGTTTCAACCCGGAGACCCGGACCGATGAGGTGTACGAACTGACCCCGGGCACTCGGGAATGGGACGCCGCCGCGAAGTCCCAGGACGCCCGGCAACGGCACTTCATGCGGATGGCGTTGGTCCTGCAAGGTCTGGTCGACCGGACGACCGTGTGGCACCCGCTCCCGCCCCACGGAGTGAACCTGTTGAGCAACGACACGTACGCGCACGGCACCGCGGTCCTGGTACGGGACGCCGAACACGTGTTGACGGACGGACGGGACGACTTCTTCACGTGGCTCTCGAAGCTGACCGACCAGATGCGCCCCGGCATGAGAATCCTCGGTGCGTTCAACACCGACGAGTTCCGTCATGCCGGCGGCTGGCGCGCCCCGTCCAGCGACGACGGGTGGCGTGGGCGTACGAGCGACCGGGTCAGCCCGAACGGGTCCGAGTTCCCCGCCACTGGTGTGATTCACCGGTTGGAGGGCCGCAAGACGCTGCACGACGTGCAGGGGTTCACGTTCAAGTTCGAGCGGGTGCGGAAGTCGTACATCGACGACGAGTACCGGGCCCCGAAGACCCGTGGGACGTGCACGGTCCTGCCCGGCGACAAGTTCGTGTTGCCGTACGACCTGGTCACCGTCGAAGAGATGCGGTACTACCTCGGTTCGCGGCGGCAGCGAGGCGCCTACGAGTACATGTTCCCGCTCCTGCACGCCGCTATCGCAGCCAAGGAGGCGGAAGCGGCCGAGGAGGCGCCGTTCCGGGGGCTGCTGGCCGGTGAACTGGCGAAGACGGACCCGTCGTTGACGTTCGACGAGGCGACTGTCGTGGCCGACGAACTGGTGCACTGGTGGAAGTTCACGAACCGGTACCACCGTGCCCTGAACGGCGACCCGACCCATGAGGCGCAGGCGGTTCGCGACATCGTGGCTGAGCACCGGGCTCGCAGGTCGGCGGCGTCGGTCCAGTCTGGTGATGAGCCCGCGGAGCAGGCGATGGTGGAGCGGCTGCTTGCCGAAGACCCGTCGATCATGGTGGTGGCCCGTAAGCGTGACGGCCGGTACTTGGCGTTCGCCCCGCAACCCCGGGTCTACCCGGCCGGGAAGGTGGGGCACCCGGCCACGAACGTGGCGCAGCCGCGTCCGTTGACGCCGCAGGAGGTCGAAGCGTTCAAGGCGAAGCAGCATTGGATGTTCCGTGACCGTGACCCGGAGGCGGGCCGGCTGGTGTTCGCGGCGGTCGCCGACAACGTGTGGGCCGTCGAGTACGTCGTGTCGAAGACGGGTCGTTCGACGAAGCGCCGCGAATGGGTGCAGCCCGGCAACAGGTTGGATCGGACCCGCGTCCTGTACTCCTCGCAGATGTGGGACGAGTTCGACATGCACGCCAGCGCGAACGCCCACCTGACCGACGTCGAGATCGACGACGTGATCAGCCAGGTCGTGCCCGAAGTGGAGGCGTACGCGATGGCAGGGTGGCCCACGTGGCGCAGTCGAGCCGAACCGGTTGTCCCGCTGATCCTCGGGGTGTGCCTGCGTGTCGACGGCGACACTCCCCGGTTCGAGGTTCACCTGATCTCGGACGAACTGCCTGGTCCGGTGACGGCGGAGCTCTCACCCGAGCCGTGGCGCGCAGAGATGACCGCCGGGGTGGTCATGGTCCCGTTCACGAAGACCGTCCGCACCGGGGTCGTGCTGCACCGCGACGACGGTGACGGTGCGGCACCGTGGGGTTTGCGGTTCCGTAAGCCGAGGTACTCGACGGCGACGTTGGACCGGCCGTGGCACTACTACTGGGACGGCCGGGCACAGGACGCGATCGCGTTGGTCACGTTCCCCGGCAACCAGGCTGTCGCCGTCGCACAGGCCGAGGCGATCAAAGCACACAACGCACGGGTCGACGACCTGTATGAGCGGGCCCGCCGACCGGTCGCCGTGGTCAAGAAGGCGTGGGAGGCCCGGGCCGAGAAGGAGGCGTATGTGCGGTTCCTCGAGGAGTACGCGGACCCCGAGCTGTGGGAGTCGCACAAGGAGACGTTGCGCGGTCTGGAAGCGAACATCCACCCGGCAGGCCGGGGCATCCCGAAGGTGCTCGACGAGGCGTTGCGCCGGTTCGTTCTCGACGGCCGGTCGTTCGAGGGGCACACGGTCCGGTCGGTGGTCGAGTCGTGCGGCCTGTTCGTGGACGGTGTCGCCGAAGACCTGCTGGACCTGCCTGTGTGGGAGGCGGGCGAATGACGCACGAGGCCGAGGTGCACGCCACCGGTCTCTCCGCACACAACCCGGACGTGACCAGCTTCCAGGTGTTCCGCCGCGTCGGAACCAAGAACGAGACCTGCCTGTACGGCGGCCGGCACACGGTCGTGTACGTCGATTCGGTCTGGGTGACCCCGACGGGCGAGACCCGGCCTTACGACAACGGCTACGAGACGGGCGAGAACAAGCTGTTCGTCGACCAGGACGGCGAGGTGTACGAGCGCGTCCAAGGCTTCGACTACTGCAGTGTCCCGCGGTGGGTCCGTGACAGCGACCGGAAGCGGTTCGAGCGCAGGTGGACCGACCCGGCCCGCGAACTGACCGGCAACGGCTTGAACGGGTGCCCTTCCGGCGCCCCGTGGTGGGCTGTCGAAGACGAGCGCCGCCATTGAACCGGGAGCCGAATCCGGCGGTCGGTCAGCGGTGGGTCCGCCGGGGCGACGGAACACTGTGGCGCGTCATTGGCCGGCGGCGCTCCGGATGGGTGCTGTCCAGTGGACCGGGACGTGTCCTGGTCGTCGGTCTGCACGAGTTGATCACCGACTTCGACCATGCGGGGTGCGACCACGACTACGCCTGCTGTTTCGAGCACGGGACGCACACGAACCCGCACCGAGGCTGCATGCTGCGCTGAGCGGTCGTCGGGGTGCGTGGAATGGCCCTCGTTTGCGCATGACCCTATGTAGAGGTTGTTGAAAGAAAAGGTCCCGTCATGCGTCGACGCGTCTCGTTGTTCGTGCGTCCCAGCGCGCGCCGTCACGGGGAGTCCGGTCTTGCTCTGATGGACGTGCTCCTCGGTATGGCGATCTTCGCCCTGGTCGCTGTCATCGCCGTTCAGGCGTTCGGCATCTTCAAGCAGCGTGCCTATGTCACGCAGGCAGTCTCCGACGCCCACCAGGTGGGCATGGCGATCGCCGCAGCCATGACGGACCCCAACTTCATCCCCGGGCCTGGCATGGCGGACTCGCCGACGATCCCGACCGGGACGATCACCGACGACCAGTTGGGCGCGCTGGGTGCCAACCGGACCGCCGAGAACCGGATCGTGATCCAGGTGGACCCCGGTGTCGGGTACAACGTGTGCGTCGACAACCAGTACGCCTACGCCTGGTACGAGCAGGAGCCCGGCACCGTCACCCGGTCCGGGAAGCTGTCGGAATCCGAGCCCGGCTGCGAAGACTTCGTCAGCGGGGACCCCGTGTGCATCGACCCGAGCGAGACCCCGATCTGGATCGACCCGGAACCGGCCTACATGGAGGACTACAACCCGACCGTCAGCTACGACAGCTCCGACTTCGCTCTGCCGTGGGACGCCGGCATCACTCAGGACTACTGGGCCGCCAACGGTCACAGCTGGTGGCAGGGCGACGGGCACACGTACACGCTCGACCCGTACAGCTCGTCCGGCGCGTGGGTGCTGCGCGACGGCGTCCAGTTCGGCAACGACTGGAACGGCGACCCGGTTCAGGTCGGGCGACTCGACAATCACTGGGTGTTCCCGTGGGACGAGTACGACGAGGCCGAGTACCAGGCATTGGTGGGCGACCGGTTCTACTGGAACGACGACGGCGCCACCTACACGGCCGACTTCGAGGGTTACGTGTACCGCAACGGCGACCTGTTGACCCTGCAGGTGGAGGTACCGGCCGAAGACGGTCACTGGTACTGCGACTCCGGCGTCGGCTGACATCGGACTGTGTGCGGGGAGCACGTTTGGCGTCTTCCCGCACACAGAACCGGCATGAGCCCTTTCGACTTCGCCATCATCGCCATCATCGCCGGTTACGCGTTGGCCGGTTTCTGGAACGGTTTGCTGCCGAGCGTCGCCTCGATGCTGGGCATGCTCGGTGGCCTGGCGCTCGGGGCCGTGGTCGCCCCGCTCCTGCTGTTCGGTGCCGACCCGGGCCCCTGGGTGAGCGTCTTCACCGTCGTCCTGGTCGTTGGCATCGGTGCCACCGTGCAGGGCCTGGTCACCCATGCTGCCAACCGGACCCGGGACCGGGTCTCCTCGGACGGTCTGCGGCTCGCTGACGCCGGCGGCGGGGCCGTGGTCAACGGTCTCGGTGCGGGTGCGCTGGTCGTGTTGCTGGCCGGTGCGATGGTGAACATCCCGCACGAGGGCATCTCCGGGGTCATCCGCGAATCTTCGGTCGTGTCCGCTGCGGAGAAGTGGACGCCTTCCGGTCTCGACACGGTTGCGTCGAAGTTCGCCGACGTGGTCGACAGCACCGGTGTGTCGGTGCACGCGGACCCGTTCATCCCGGACACGGCCCCCGCAGTGGAGGCCCCCGACCCGAGCGTCGTGAAGGCTGGCGGTGTCCGGCGGGCCGCGAAGTCGGTGCTGCGGGTGATCGGTGTGAACGAGTGCGGTGTCGGCGTCGAAGGCACCGCGTTCGTGTACGCGAAGAACCGGCTGATGACGAACGCTCACGTTGTGGCCGGCATCGAGCGCCCCGAGGTGCTCACCCCGTGGGGCCCGGTACAGGCGAAGGTCGTGTTCTTCGACGACGAGCTGGACATCGCGGTGTTGGCCGCGGACACCAGGAAGGTGGAGCCGCTGGTGTTCGAGGAGACCGGAGAGGCCGGCGACCAGTTCGTCGCCCTCGGTTACCCGGCGGCTGGCCCGTTCCACACGGCCCCCGTTCGGGTTCGTGACACGCAGCGGCTTCGGTCCGGCGACCTGCACGACGAGGGCACCGTGATCCGCGACGTGCTCGTCCTGCGGGGCGTGGTCCGGCCCGGCAACTCCGGTGGCCCGCTGGTCTCGGAGTCGGGCACCGTGTCCGGTGTCGTGTTCGCCACGTCGACCACCGGGTTCGAGGTCGGCTACGCGATGACCGCCGCCCAGGTCGCTGACGCTGCGGCTGCTGGTGTCGCCGCCACGGGCCGGGTCGACACGGGTGGGTGCATCGGCTGATAACCGATACCAAGACAGGCCATATTATCGGTTGTCACCGTAAGCGATACTATGGAATCACTTGCTATCGGTTAGGCGTCGAAGGAGGCCGAATGACCAGCCGAATCTCGCGGGGGGTCCCCGAAGGCGGACAGTTCACCGCCGAACTGCGCGCCGAAGGCGACGTGGTCCTGGGGCCCTCCGGCGACGCTTGGCCCTCCGTCTCGGTGCAGACTGTCGCGTGGCGCACCAATCCGGATCTTCGCGGGCCGAACGGGGCACGCCCTTCGCGGGCCGACAGGGAGCTCACCGAGATCGAGGTCCAGGTCCCAGCGCTCATCGCCACCCTGCCGGTTCATCTGTCCCCCGAGACACACGCCGTCTGCGAGGAGGCTGCTCACCGGGTCTCCCAGCTCGAAGCGCACGCAGAGCAGTTGTCCGGGGTCGGTGACCTGCTGGTCCGCACCGAGGCTGTGGCGTCCTCGAAGATCGAGCACATCTACGCGGAGATGGACGAGCTGGCCAGGGCATCCATCGGCGAGGAGGCCAGTCATCGGGCGCGGCGCACCATGGCCGCGGCGAGCACCATCAAGAAGCTCACCGAGTCCTGCGACAACGGCTCTCCTCTCACCCTGCGCGCCGTCTTGGACGCTCATCGTGAACTGCTGGCCGACGACCCGCTGGAGAAAGAATGGGCTGGGCGGGTACGCGAGCAGCAGAACTGGATCGGCGGCAGCGACTTCTCCCCACGCGGCGCAGTACACGTTCCGCCTCCGGCGGACCACGTAGGCCCGTTGATGGACGACCTGGTGGTGTACGCCAACCGCGGCAACGTCGGCGCCATCGCCCAGGCGGCCGTCACGCACGCGCAGTTCGAGGCCATTCACCCGTTCACGGACGGGAACGGCCGGCTCGGGCGTGCGCTGATCGGTGCCGTGCTGCGTCGCCGCGGCATCACCGTGGGCACCTCGGTGCCAGTCGCGGCGGCCATGCTGTCCGACGTGGACGTCTACTTCGACGAGCTGAAGAACTACCGTGACGGGAACGTGGACTCGCTGGTTCGATACGTGGCATCCAGCTCCGTCGCGTCAGCCGAGGCCGCCACGATCACCGCAGACCGGATCCGCGTCCTCCCCGATCAGTGGCGTGACCTGGTTCGTCCGCGGCGAGGTTCGTCCGCCGCGTCCCTGATCGACGGACTGGTCCGCAACCCGGTCCTAGACGCCGAACGTGCCCGGGCGGTGACCGGCTCCACACCGGTGCGGACCTACGAGGCTCTCGACCGACTGGTCGCCGCCGGTGTCCTGCAAGAGATCACCGGAAGTGGACGAAACCGAGTGTGGGTGGCCGGGGACCTCATGGCCGAGGTAGCCGACCTCGAGTCCCGGGTGGGGTTGCGCGCACGACCCTCCGAACGCTGGCGCTGAGGTCACCAGCCGCGCCGGGTGACCGTCCGGGTTCCCGGGTCGAGGAGGAGCTGCGGCAGCCCCATCTTGTCGGCTTTGTCGACCACCGACCGGGTTCCGCCTGGGGTGCCCGGCTTGTAGAGCACGACCACGACCCCTGACCCGTCCCGGGTAGCGTCCAGCATCGCGTCGTTGCGTGCGTGCAGCATCTTCACGTCGTACGCCTTGCCTCCGGCGACGGTCTCGGACGCGGCACGGGCACGCAGCTCGGACCACAGGTGACGGTCGACCTCGCCCCAACCTGACGGCTGGTCCTCAAACGGGATGTGCGCCTCCAACGACATGCCGCAGGCGAGGACGCCCAGCGCCCACCAGGTGTCGGCGCCGAGCGCGAACCCACTGAGCCCGCGCACCGTTCCGTACACGCTGCGCAGCCGCCACGCCACGTTCATGAGCGCCGCCTGGGACCAGGCGACCTCGGCTGGGGTGAGGAGCTTGGGCCGGTGCCCGGTGACCATTGCTACCGGGAACGCCGGCCCGCACGGGACTGCGATGGGGGAGGCCGTCTGGGCCCACGGGTTCTCGTACATGTTCGTTCTGTGCCAGGAGCGAGCAACACGACGCCTCCGTCATCCGTCGTCAAGGTTGAGAAGCTCGTGAAGTTAGGAGGCTCGTCATGTTCCGTGTGCGCCGACCCCGGCAGGATGGTCTCGTTGTGCTGGACGTGATCCTCGCTATGACCATCTTTGCTCTGATGGCGGTGATCACACTTCAAGCTTTCGGACACATGCGCGAGCGCGCCGCGTTGACGACGGTGATCGCTGACGCGGAGTCGATCGGGGCGAAGATCACGGGCAGCGCCGAGTACATGACGCACGCGGCTGCCCGGCCGGGCCCCGCGGCGTTGGGTGGCGGTTTCGGGCGCGGCGCATCCGCTGTGAGACTCATCGGCCTCACTGACGTCGACCCGGCAGGGACGGGAACGGCGGCGCCGGCTACTCGTTCGTTCTCCACCATCATCGACCCGATCGACTACTACGAGATCAACCTTTCTCACGACAACGAGCTGACGCAGTGGAAGACGTCGACTGCTCACTTCGGGTTCTGTGTGCAGCACGCGTCTGGCGCCTGGGCGGCGTACCGCAGCGATGAGGGAGGCGTGTACGCGGCCGGACGCGAAGGTTGGTGCCCAGGCGTCTTCTTCCCGGGTGCGACGGTTCCAACGCCCGAGCCGGCACCGGAGGACGAGACTCCCACTCCGAACCCGACACCCACGCTGACCCCGACCCCGCCCCCCCCCCCGGCGCCCACCCACCCCTCCCCGCACCCCAACC
>CALMKJ010000157.1 GCA_937867305.1 uncultured Ectothiorhodospiraceae bacterium
CCTTCGCGATCTACGCCTTCGCAGGCTGGATGCGCGAGCAGGTCTGCATCTACATGTGTCCCTACGCGCGCTTCCAGAGCGCGATGTTCGACCGGGACACGTTGATCATCTCCTACATGCCGGCCCGCGGTGAGCCACGCGGTCCCCGCCCCAAGAGCACGACGGACCACCGCGCGGCGGGGTTCGGTGACTGCATCGACTGCACCGTGTGCGTGCAGGTCTGCCCCACCGGCATCGACATCCGCGACGGGCTCCAGTACCAGTGCATCGGCTGCGCGGCCTGTGTCGACGCCTGCAACGAGGTGATGGAGAGGATGGGCTACCCCAAGGGGCTCGTCCGCTACACCACCGAGAACGCGATGGAGGGGCGGCCGGCCCACGTCCTGCGCCCCCGCGTGCTCATCTACGCGACGGTGCTGGTCGCGCTGGTGGCCGGGCTGGTCTACGCGGTGAGCAGCCGCGTGCCCCTCGAGCTCGACGTCATCCGTGATCGCGCGAGCCTGTACCGGGAAACGAACGAAGGCCTGATCGAGAACGTCTACACGCTCAAGGTCCTCAACATGGACGAGCGGGACCACACCTACCGGATCTCGGCGGGTGGGGTGCCGGGCCTCGAGCTCGTGACGGACCTGCGGGAGATCCGCGTGCCCGCCGGCCAGGTCTTCAGCCTGCCGGTCCAGCTGCGGGCCGACCCGGCGAGCCTGAAGGCCGTCACCAGCGAGGTGCACTTCGACCTCGTGTCCGTGGACGACCCGGCGCTCTCCGCCTCGTCGGAGAGCCGGTTCACCGGGCCGCGGGGGAGATGAGCGTGGCCGAGGCCGGACAGCCCGGGGGACAGGGCCGGCGCCCGGGCCCGGGCCCGGGCCAGGGTCGCAGCCTCGCTGCGAGCGCGCCGGACCCCACGCCCTGGTACCGGCAGTTCTGGCCGTGGGTGCTGATCCTGCTGCCCCTGACCTCGGTCCTGGGGGGCGTCACGGCGCTCCTCATCTCGATGGACGACCCGGACGGCCTGGTGGTGGACGACTACTACCGGGCCGGCCTGGCCATCAACCGCACCCTGGAGCGTCAGGAGCTGGCCCGCCAGTCGGGCATCCTGGCCCGGGGGCAGCTGGACCCCGGGACCGGGGACGTGGTGCTGGGTGTCGAAGGGCTGCGGGAGGCGCCCGGGGCGCTGACCCTGCGGCTCGCGTACGCCACCCGCGCGGCGCACGACCAGCAGGTCGAGATGCACGCGCTGCCGGGGGGCGGCCGGTTCGCCGGCCAGCTGGGAAACCGGCTGCGGCCGGGGGCCTGGACCCTCACGCTCGAGCCGGCAGGCGGGGCGTGGCGCGTCGCCGGGCGCGTCGTGGTCGACCCGAAGGCCGAGCGGATCGAGCTCCTGCTCGCGCCCTGAACGGTCAGTCTCCCGCGGGGGCGGGTGTGGACAGCTGGCGCAGGCGCGCGGTGTCCCCGGGCGCGAAGTAGTCGATCATCTCCCGCCCCTGCCCGCTCAGGGTGACCGCGACCCCCCGCTCCGGGTAGAGCCAGCGCACCTGCCCCTCGCCCGCCGGGACCCGCTCCACCGGCTCGCCGAAGCGCGCGCGCACGGTGTCCTCGTCCAGGTTTGCCCGGGGCACGAAGGTGAGCGAGGCCACCCGGAGGCCGGCCACGGTGTCGGCGTCGCGCGGGTCCAGCTCGTAGCGCAGGCTCCCGCTCTGCAGCCTCCGCGGCCCGGCGCCGCGCGCGCGCAGCCCCTCGAGGACCGCGGGCTCGGGCGCCAGCGTCACCACGAGACGCCCCGAGAGTCCGCCCGAGCTCGCCTCCGCGAAGTACGCCTCGAGGGACAGGGGCCGGCCGGCCGACTCGAACATCGCCACGTCCACGCCCTTCCCGAAGCGCGCGATGGCATCCCCGAGGGTGCTCCGCCCCAGCGTGAGGCCGAGCGCCCGGCTGGAGCCATCCGGCGCCAGGGTGACCTCCCAGGGGCGATCCCCGGCAGGCGGCGGGCTGGGCGGCTCGTGCCCCCCGAAGAGCCACGCAGCGCCGGCGAGCCCCGCCACCGAGGTCAACACCACCCATCGATTCACGCGTCTACTCCCTGCCGGGCCGGCCCCGGCGTTGCGTCCCGGGAAGGGCTCGGGGCCTCACCCCGCGCGCGGGGCGGGACGCGGAGCCAGAAGGTGACCGGCCCGTCGTTCACCAACTCCACCCGCATGTCGGCCCCGAACACCCCGGCGGCCACGGGGGCGTGCAGCGACCCGGCCCGCCGGAGAAGGTAAGTGAACACTCGCTCACCCTCTTCCGGAGCCGCGGCGGGGGTGAAGCTCGGTCGCGTCCCCTTCCCCGTGTCCGCGGCGAGGGTGAACTGCGGGACCAGGAGCAGCCCGCCCCCCACGTCCCGGAGGCTGAGGTTCATCCGACCGGCCGGGTCCGGGAAGACCCGGTAGCCGAGCAGCCGCTCCAGGAGCCGGTCGG
>CALMKJ010000158.1 GCA_937867305.1 uncultured Ectothiorhodospiraceae bacterium
TGATGGCCGCGATCCGCGCGCTGTACACCCGGCTCATCTGGCCCGCGCCGATCCCGACCGTCATGCCGTTGCGGGCGTAGACGATGGCGTTGGACTTGACGTACTTCGCGACCTTCCACGCGAACAGCAGGTCGGCCAGCTCCTCCTCCCCGGGAGGGCGCCGCGTGACCACCCGCAACTCGTCCGGCCCCAGCAGGGCCCGGTCCCGGTCCTGCACGAGCAGGCCACCGTCGACCCGCCGGAAGTCGAGGGCCGCCACGGGCGTGCGCGGCCAGTCGCCGGTCGCGAGGACCCGCACGTTCTTCTTCCCGGCGAGCACCGCGAGGGCCTCGCCCGAGACGACCGGGGCGACGACGACCTCCACGAACTGCCGCTCCACGATGGCCGCCGCCGTCGCGCCGTCGAGGGCCTGGTTGAAGGCGAGGATCCCGCCGAAGGCCGAGGTGGGGTCGGTGCGGTAGGCGCGGTCGTAGGCGTCGAGGAGGGTCGAGCCCACCGCCACGCCGCAGGGGTTCGCGTGCTTGACGATGACGCACGCGGGGCCGCCGGAGAACTGCTTCACGCACTCGAGGGCGGCGTCCGTGTCGGCGATGTTGTTGAAGGAGAGCTCCTTGCCCTGGAGCTGGCGGGCGCTCGCCACCGAGCCGACCTCCGGCGCGTGCTCCACGTAGAACGCCGCGCGCTGGTGGGGATTCTCCCCGTAGCGCAGGGACTGCGCCCGGCGGAACTGCAGGCTCAGCGTGAGCGGGAAGGCCCCGTCCCCGCCCGCGTCCTGCAGGCTGCCGAGATAGTTCGCGATGGCGCCGTCGTAGCGCGCGGTGTGCGCGAAGGCCTTCACCGCGAGGCGCAGGCGCATCGCGGCGGGCACGGTGCCGCCAGCGGAGTCCAGCGCGGCGACCACCTCCGGATAGTCCTCCGGGTCGACCACGACGGTCACCGCGTCGAAGTTCTTGGAGGCGGCCCGCAGCATCGCCGGACCCCCGATGTCGATGTGCTCGATCGCCGTCGCGAGGTCACAGTCCGGCCGGTTGATCGTCTCCTCGAAGGGATAGAGGTTCACCGCCACCAGGTCGATGGCGGGGATGGAGTGCTCGGCCATCGCCTCGTCGTCGAGACCGCGCCGCCCGAGCAGGCCCCCGTGCACCTTGGGGTGCAGCGTCTTCAGGCGGCCGTCCATCAGCTCCGGAAAGCCGGTGTAGTCGGAGACGTCCACCACCGGGACACCGTGCTCGCGGAGCACCCGCGCCGTGCCGCCCGTCGAGAGGACCTCGAAGCCGCGCGCGACGAGTCCGCGCGCCAAGTCCACGACGCCGGTCTTGTCGGAAACGCTGATCAGCGCCCGCCGCGCGGGACCCGGGGCGCTCACGAGCGGTCGTCCATGCCGTAGCTCTTGAGCTTCTTGCGCAGGGTGCCCCGGTTGATGCCGAGCAGCTCCGCCGCCCGGCTCTGGTTGCCTTGCGTCTGCCGGAGCACGCACTCCAGCAGCGGCTCCTCGACCTCCCGGATCACCAGGTCGTAGAGACCTCCCGTCGAGTGATTCCCGAGCTGGTCGAAGTAGTTCTCCACCGCGTCGCGCACGCAGTCCCGCAGCGGCTCACGCTCGTGGGTGTTATCCACGCAAAGCGTTGCCAGGGTTACCGCCGGCGCGTCGATCGAGCCGTTCATTGGAACCACCCTCCCCATCCCCAGGGCCGCCGGTCCCCCGGATGCCATGAACCGCCGTCGAGCCCTCGCCCCGAGACTCCGTGAAGGGAAAAGCGCCGCCCACCGCCCACCTGGGGCGGCGCGCGCGCGGATTCCGTGTCGGGATCGTCGAGTGGGGCTCGTCCGGCCGTTCGTCCTCCGACGGCCTGGCAGCATCATACCGCCCCGGCCCCTCTCAGAGGAACTCGATCTGATAGCTCACGGCGGGACTCTCGGGCGCAAGGAGCTCCAGCCGCAGGGGCCAGGGCCCGGGCGGCGGGTCGTCCCCCGTGAGGTACTCCTCGGGCGCGAAGACCCGCTGGGCCAGGACCGCCCCGTTGACGTCGAACAACGTGAGGCGCACCCGGGGGGGCGGCTGGGGGAAGGGGGCGTCGTTCACCAGCGTCGCCTGCACCAGGAGGGCCCCGGGATGCTGGGGGTGCTCGCGGATGTCCCGCTCGCGCACCCGGATGCGCCCGAGGTCCCGGGGGGGCGACGCGCGCTCCCAGCCCATCAGCGCGGAGGCCTGGTCGAAGGCCGGGCCCAGCCGGTCCATCCAGGGCCGGGCAGACGGGACCCGGGCCAACACCTCGGCCGGGGCGAGCCAGGCCACCTGGAACGCAAGCAAGGCCACGAGGCCGAGCGCTGCGACCGACTGGAGCAGTCCGCCCCAGACGGGCGAGAGCCGGCGCCCCGCTTCCTCGGCGTCGGCGCGCAGGGGCTCGGGCACGACGGGGGACGCGGCGACGCGGGCCGGCTCCCTCCCCATCGCAGGGGGGAACGGGGGCCGGGCCGTCGCCGCCGGGGCCTGGGGCGGCGGCACGGCGGCCCGGGGGCTCTGGACCCGCGGGGTCGGCGGCCGCGGCGGCTCGGGCGGCGGCACCGAGGGACGCGGGCGCTGGGGCGCCTTGGCGCCCGCCGCCCCGGTCGGCAACTGGCGCACCAGATAGAGCAGCGCGTCGAAGGGCGCTCCGCAGGCACCGCAGCGCACGCGACCCGCAGCCGCGTCGAGCTGCCGGTCGCCAACGCTGAAGACCGTCCCGCACCGCGGGCATTGAGTGAACATTCAGCCCCCTCGGAACGCAGGCTTCCGCCCGCAGAGACGAACCCAACCTTCCCGCTCGGCGTCGACGCGCAGGGCGAGCCAGGGCGCGTAGGCCCGAGCGACGGCCTCGGCCTGATCGGTCAGCACCCCGGCGAGGACCAGCGACCCGCCCGGGGCGAGCCGCGCGGACAGCAGCGGCGCCAGGTCGACGAGCGGGCCGGCCAGGATGTTGGCGACGACCACTTCCACAGGTGGGGCGTCGAGCGCCTGCGGGCCCTCGATGTGCAATCGGTCCAGAACCCCGTTCAGGGCGGCGTTCTCGCGGGTGGCGATGAGCGCCTGGGGGTCGTGGTCGACCGCCCAGGCCTCGCGCGCGCCGAGGAGGAGCGCGGCGATCGCCAGGATCCCCGAGCCGCACCCGAAGTCGAGCACCCGGGCGCCGGCGAGGCCGGCGGCCCCGAGCCACTCGAGGCAGAGGGCGGTGCTCGGGTGCCCGCCGGTGCCGAAGGCGAGGCCGGGGTCCAACCGCAGGGTCACGGCCTGCGGGTCGGGAGTCTCGCTCCAGCTCGGACAGACCCAGAAGCGCTCGCCGAACCGCTGCGCCCGGAAGAGGTCGCGGCCCTCCCGCACCCAGTCCCGGTCCTCCACCCGCCCCACGGTGGCAGGCATCCACCCGCCCGGCGGGGGTCCTTCCCGAAGACGCTCGAGCACCGCGGCGGCGTCCTGCTCCGCGAACAACCCCTCCACCAGGGTCTCGGGCCAGAGGGGGGCCTCGCCCGGCGCGGGCTCGACCACCGGCGCGTCGGCCGCGTCGTGCATCGTCACCGCGAGGGCCCCGGCCTCGTCGAGCCACTCGGCGAGCTGCGGCGCGGCACCCGCGTCGCTGCGAAACGTGATGGTGAGCCAGGCCGTGGGGGCAGACACGGGGCGGTCAGCGCTCGAGGAGCTTCGTCAGATAGTGAATGTTCACTCCGCCGCGCAGGTAGCCGGCATCCTCGATCAGGCGCTGGTGCAGGGGGATGTTGGTCTTGATCCCCTCGATCACGATCTCCTCGAGGGCCGTGCGCATGCGCGCCAGCGCCACCGCTCGGTCCGGACCGTAGGACACGAGCTTGCCGATGAGCGAGTCGTAGTAGGGCGGCACCCGATAGCCGCTGTAGACGTGGCTGTCGACCCGGATCCCCGGCCCACCAGGCGGGTGATAGAGCGTCACCGGCCCGGGCGAGGGCAGGAACCGCTCCGGGTCCTCCGCGTTGATCCGGCACTCCACGGCGTGACCCCGAACGTGTACGTCCGACTGGGTGAGGGAGAGCGGCTCGCCGGCGGCGATGCGCAGCTGCTCCACGACGATGTCCACACCGGTCACGAGCTCCGTGACGGGGTGCTCCACCTGCACCCGGGTGTTCATCTCGATGAAGTAGAACTCCCCGTCCTGGTACAGGAATTCGAAGGTCCCCGCGCCGCGGTACCCGATCTCCCGGCACGCGGCGGCGCAGCGCTCGCCCATGGTCTCGCGCAGCCTGGGCGTGATGCCGGGTGCCGGGGACTCCTCGATGACCTTCTGGTGCCGGCGCTGCAGCGAGCAGTCCCGCTCGCCCAGGTGGACGGCATTGCCGTGCTCGTCGGCCAGCACCTGGAACTCGATGTGCCGTGGATTCTCGAGGAATTTCTCCAGGTACACCGAGTCGTTGCCGAAGGCCGCGGCGGCCTCCGCCCGGGTCAGGGAGATCGCCGTGAGCAGATTGGCCTCGCTGTGCACGACCCGCATGCCCCGGCCGCCGCCGCCCCCCGAGGCCTTGATGATCACCGGGTAGCCCACGTCCCGCGCGACCCGCAGGTTCTCGTCCGGGTCCTGGCCGAGCGCGCCGTCGGAGCCGGGGACACAGGGCACCCCGGCCGCGCGCATCGTCGCGATGGCCGAAACCTTGTCGCCCATCATCCGGATCGTGTCCGGCCGGGGCCCGATGAAGACGAACCCGCTGCGCTCCACACGCTCGGCGAAATCGGCGTTCTCGGAGAGGAAGCCGTACCCCGGATGGACCGCCTCGGCGTCGGTGACCTCGGCCGCGCTGATGACCGCCGGGATGTTCAGGTAGCTGTCGACCGCCGGCGGGGGCCCGATACACACCGACTCGTCCGCGAGCCGCACGTGCTTCAGGTCGCGGTCCGCCGTCGAGTGCACGGCGACCGTGCGGATGCCGAGCTGGTGGCAGGCCC
>CALMKJ010000159.1 GCA_937867305.1 uncultured Ectothiorhodospiraceae bacterium
GGCCCCGGCAGCGGGGCCGGTCGCGTCTGCCGCGTCGGCACCGGCCCCAGCGGCACCGACGGCCGCCGCTTCGGCACCGGCCCGCGCGGCGTCGCCCCCGGCGTCTGCGGAGAGCGCGCCCGTGGTGCGCGCGCTGCCGTCCACGCGCTCGCGCGCCTCGTCCCCCGTGCGGGTGATGTCCCGCAGCGAGCCCGACCCGACCTACGTCCGGCTCGATCGCGCCTATCAGGCCTTCCAGTCCGGCGACTACGAGCAGGCCCGCCAGCTCTATCGCGAGGTTCTCACCCGCGACCCCCGCAACCGTGACGCCCTGCTCGGGCTCGGGGCGGTCGCCACCGCCCAGGGCGAGGGCCAGCAGGCGCAGGCGGTGTACCGCCGGGTGCTGAGCCAGAACCCTGGGGACCGCGTCGCCACGGCCGCCATCAGCAACCTCGGCATGGGCCCGGGCGCGGCGGCGCCCCAGGGCGAGGCGCGCCTGAAGCAGGCCCTGGCCCAGGACCCGGGGGCGCCGTACCTCAACTTCTCCCTTGGCAACCTCTACGCCTCCCAGCGGCGCTGGTCCGAGGCCCAGCAGGCGTACTTCAACGCCTACCGCGCGGACAGCCGCAACGCCGACTACGCCTTCAACCTCGCCGTCAGCCTCGACCGGCTGGGTAAGCCGCGCCAGGCCCTCGAGTACTACCGCCGGGCCCTGGAGACGGCGGGTCAGCAGTCGGCCTTCAGCACCGACGCCGTGCGCACCCGGATCCAGGTCCTCGAAGCCGCGGGGTCGCGCGAGGGGTCATGAGTGTGCGGCGCAAGCCCCGCCTGATCGGCGAGATCCTGGTCGACAAGGGGGTCGTCTCCCGCGACCAGGTCGCCATCGCGCTCACCGAGCAGAAGAAGACCGGCCAGCACCTGGGCAAGCTCCTGGTGCGTCTCGGCTTCGCCTCCGAGGCGATCATCCGCGAGGTGCTGGGCGGCGAGCTCGGCCAGCAGAGCATCGATCTCGCCAAGGTGGTCGTCGACCCCGAGGCGGTCAAGCTGATCCCCAAGGACGTCGCCCGGCGCTACCACGTCCTCTGCATCTCCTTCGACCCCGCGGCCAACCGGGCCACGGTGGCGATGGCCGACACCTTCAACGTGGTCGCGCTCGACAAGATCCGCACCCTGCTCGGCGTGGACGTGGAGATCCTGCCGTTCCTCGCCGGCGAGGCGGAGATCGACAAGACCATCGACCAGGTGTTCGGCTACGAGCTCTCGGTCGACGGGATCCTGAAGGAGATCGAGACCGGCGAGGTCGACTACCAGAGCCTCGAAGGCGAGACCGACGAGTACAGCCAGCCGGTGGTGCGGTTGGTGAACGCGCTGCTCTCCGATGCCGTCAAGCGCGGCGCCTCGGACATCCACTTCGAGCCCGAGCAGGAATTCCTGCGCATCCGCTACCGCATCGACGGCGTGCTGCGCCAGATCCGGAGCCTGCACCGCAACTACTGGGCCTCGCTCGCCGTGCGCCTCAAGGTGATGTCGCAGATGGACATCGCCGAGATGCGCGCGCCCCAGGACGGGCGCTTCTCGCTCTCGCTCTACGGGCGCCCCATCGACTTCCGCGCCTCGGCGATGCCGACCACCCACGGCGAGAACATCGTGCTGCGCATCCTCGACCGGCAGAAGGGCATCGTGCCGCTCGAGGGCCTCGGGCTCTACGAGGACCAGCTCGACCTGCTGCGGATCATGCTGGCGCGCCCCGAGGGGATCCTGCTCGTCACCGGCCCGACCGGCAGCGGCAAGACCACCACGCTGTATTCGATGTTGATGCACCTGAACGACGAGACGGTCAACATCATGACCCTCGAGGACCCGGTCGAGTACCCGGTCGCGATGATCCGCCAGACCTCCATCAACGAGGCCGTGAAGCTCGATTTCGCGAACGGCGTGCGCACCATGCTGCGCCAGGACCCGGACGTCATCCTGGTCGGCGAGATCCGCGACGAGGAGACCGCCGAGATGGCCTTCCGCGCGGCCATGACCGGCCACCAGGTCTTCTCGACCCTGCACACGAATTCCGCCGTCGGCGCGATCTCGCGCCTGCTCGACATCGGCATCCGGCCCGAGATCATGGCCGGGAACATCATCGGGATCCTGGCCCAGCGGCTCGTGCGCAAGCTCTGCCCCAAGTGCCGCGAGACCTACACGGCGAGCCGCGTGGAGCGCCAGCTCCTCGGCCTGCACGCGACCGAGGCCGCGCCCGCGCTCTACAGCGCCAAGGGCTGC
Source organism: uncultured Ectothiorhodospiraceae bacterium (assembly GCA_937867305.1). Taxonomy (GTDB): domain Bacteria; phylum Pseudomonadota; class Gammaproteobacteria; order JAABTG01; family JAABTG01; genus JAGNLM01. The sequence continues at coordinate 2,254 of CALMKJ010000159.1, forward strand.
CCGGCCTGCGACTTCCAGGGCTACAAGGGCCGCCTCGCGCTGATGGAGGTGCTGCGGGTCGACGCTGACCTCGACGCCCAGATCGCGAGCGGCGCCAATACCCGCGAGCTGGCCAGGGCGGCGCAGGCCAAGGGCTTCCGCACGCTCGCCGACGACGGCGTGCGCCGGGTGCTGGAGGGGATCACCTCGCTCGACGAGGTCTCCCGCGTGATCGACCTCACGGACCGGCTCGCCGGCTGACGCGCCGTGGCGCAGTTCCAGTACAAGGCGATGGACCCCCGGGGCAAGCTCGTGACGGGGACCATGGAAGCGGCGAACGCCGCCGACCTGGAGCTGCGGCTCGGGCGCATGGCCCTCGACGTGATCCGCTCCCGGGAGGTGCAGCGCTCCATCCCGCGCTTCGGCACCCGCGCCATCAAGCGCCGCGACCTGATCACCTTCTGCCTGCACATGGAACAGCTCACCTCGGCGGGCGTGCCCATCATCGAGGGGCTCTCGGACCTGCGGGACAGCCTCGACCACCCGCGCTTTCGCGAGGTGATCACGGCGGTCATCGAGTCGATCCAGGGCGGCGCGACGCTCTCGGACGCGATGGGGGCGGTCCCGAAGGTCTTCCCGGGGGTGATGCTGAGCCTCATCCGCGCCGGCGAGCAGACCGGGCGGCTTTCGGACGTGTTCAAGAACCTGACCGAGAACCTGAAGTGGCAGGACGAGCAGATGGCGATGACCCGCAAGCTGCTCACCTATCCGGCCATCGTCGGCACGGTGGTCATCGGCGTCATCTTCTTCCTGATGATCTACCTGGTGCCGCAGCTCCTGTCCTTCGTCACCGCGATGGGCAAGGAGATCCCGCTGCACACGAAGGCGCTCATCGCCGTCTCGAACGGCGTCGCCGAGTACTGGTACCTCGTGATCCTCGTCCCGGTCGCCCTCGTTGCCCTCGCGAGTTATCTCGCGCGGGTCAACCCGGCCGTGCGCGCGACCCTCGACGACTGGAAGCTGCGCTTCTGGGTGATCGGGCCGATCCTGAAGAAGAGCCTGCTCGCCCGCTTCTCGAACTACTTCGCGCTGATGTACGGGGCCGGCATCCCGGTGCTCGACTCGCTCAAGGTGAGCGAGGACATCGTGGGCAACCGGGCGCTCGGCAACGCCATCGAGCGCGCGGGGCGCCAGATCGCCGACGGGGCGAGCCTCTCGGGCGGCTTCGAGTCGGCCGGGGTGTTCCCGCCGCTGGTGTTGCGCATGCTGCGGGTGGGCGAGAGCACCGGGGCGCTCGAGGACGCGATGCGTCAGGTCGGCTACTTTTATAGCCGCGACGTGCGGGAGTCCGTCGACCGGCTGCAGTCGCTCATCGAGCCCACGATGACGCTTTTCCTGGGGGCGATACTCGCCTGGGTGATGTTCTCCGTGCTGGGTCCCATCTATGACCTCATCACTCAGATCAAGATTTAGCTCGTCGAGATTCAGCTCGAGATTCAGCCGCGGGCCGCGGCGCTGTTTCTACCTCTCGGGCAGCCGCCTGACCGTCTACCAGTGGCGCCGGGGCACGCTGACCGACGCGCTGCTGTTCCAGCGCAGCGACGAGGGGCTCGCGGACTTCGCGACCTACCTGGAAGAGCAGGCCGACGTGCCCTCGTACATGCTCCTCGACCTGGTCGAGGAGGAGTATCGCCGGGACACCATCCCCCACGTCTTCGGCGGCGACCGGCGCAACGTCATCAAGTACCGGGTGGAGCGCGCCTTCCGGGAGACGCCCTACTGGCACGGGCACATCCAGGGGCGCGAGCCCGAGGGCCGGCGCGACGACCGCCTGCTCATCAGCGCGGTGACCAACCCCGGGCTGGTCAAGCCCTGGGTCGAGCGCATCCAGGAGCACAAGGTGCCGCTCGCCGGCATCTACTCGCTGCCGCTGGTGAGCGCCGCGGTGCTGCCCGTGATGGAGGCCAGCCGCGGCGAAGTCCTGCTGGTGAGCCTGCAGAGCACCGGCAACCTGCGCCAGTCCTTCTTCGTGGACCGGGACCTGAAGCTCTCGCGGCTCGCGCACATGCCGTTGCTCGCCCCCGAGGGGGTCGTGGAGACCACCCTCGACGAGGTGGAGAAGCTGCGCCGCTACCTGAACAGCCTGCGCCTGCTGCGCCGGGACGCGGCGCTGCAGGTCTACGTGCTGGCCCACGGCCCGGTGATGGAAGAGCTGCGCCGCCAGGCGGTCGGCAGCCCCACCACCGCGTATCACCTGGCAGACCTCGCCGACCTGGCGGATCGGATCGGGATGAGCCCGGCCTTCGTCACGCCCTACGCCGACGCGGTGTTCGCGCACCTGCTGCTCTCGGCGCCCCCCGCGAATCACTACGCCCTGCCCGCCGAGACGCGCTACCACACGCTCTACCGGGCCCGCGGCGCGCTGCGGGCCGGCAGCGTGGCGCTGCTGGTGGGGGGGCTCGTGGGCGGCGGGTTCGGCGTCACCGAGGGCCTGGTCCTGGAGCGCCGCGCACAGGCCGCGGGGCAGCAGGCCGACTACTACCGGATGCGCTACGAGGAGGCGCGGGGCGGGCTGCCGCCCTCGCCGGTGGAGGCAGCCGACCTGAAGGCGGCGGTGGAGACGGCCGACGCCCTGGACCGGGCCCGGGCCCTGCCGCTGCCCCTGCTCTCGGCCGTGAGCCAGGCGCTCGACGCCAACCCCGACCTGCAGGTGGAGAACCTCGAGTGGCGGGTCGACCCCAGTCCCGAGGCCGCGATGGGCTCCGGGACCGGGGGTCGCGCGGCGCCACCGCCCGGACGGGGCGGGGGGGTCGGCGCGGCGCCGGCCCAGGGCCTCTACCACCTGGTCCTGGTCAACGGCCGGGTGACCGTGCCCGAGGGCGATTTCCGCAGGGCGCTCGAGACCGTGAGCGCCTTCGCCGAGTCGCTGCGCACCCAGCCCGGCGTGCGCGAGGTGAAGGTCCTGACCCAGCCCCTCAACGTGAGCTCCACCGAGAGCCTGCGCGGCGACCTGCAGACCCGGCAGGGCAGCGGCAAGCAGGACTTCTCGGTGCGGGTGGTGTTCCGGAAAGACGATGCGGCTGCCTGACGTCGACTGGTCGGTCCTGCGGGGCTCGCTCATCCTGGGGGTGTTCGCGCTCGCCGCGAGCGTGGCCCTGGTGGGGGGCGGCCAGTGGTTCCACAAGGAGACGCAGGCCCGCTTCGACAAGGAGCAACGGCGCTTCCAGACGAACAGCCGGCGCTACCTCGCGGTCGACGAGGAGGAGCGCCTGATCGCCACGCACCTCCCCAGCTACCGCAAGCTGGAGCAGTCCGGGGTCGTCGGCGAAGAGCAGAGGCTCGCCTGGATCGAGACCCTGCGCGAGGTGAGCGCCTCCGTGCGCCTGCCTTCCATGCGCTACGAGATCCAGCCGCAGAAGGAGTACCAGCCGCCGGTCGCCGTCTCCACCGGTGGCCTGCGGGTGTACGCGAGCCCCATGCGGGTGCAGCTGGGGCTGCTGCACGAGGACGACCTGTTCCGGTTCCTGGACACTCTAGCCCAGCGCGCCCTCGGGAAGTTCAGCGTCGAGCGCTGCACGCTGCGCCGCGCCGCGCCGGCGGTCCAGACCGACCCCGCCAAGCCCAACCTGGAGGCCGAGTGCGAGCTGCTCTGGCTCACCATCCGGCAGCCCGGCGAGGCCAAGGCAGGGTGAGGTGCCCAGCATGCGAAAAGGGGTCGAACTGAATTTCTCTCCACCGGCGGGAGGGCCTATGCGAAGCGGACGATGGGAAATTCAGTTCGACCCCTTTTCGGTCGCCCTGGCGGTGGTCCTGGCCGCGCTCGGGGCGTTGCCCGGGCAGGACGCCGCGGCCCAGGCCCCGCCCAGCGCGCTGCCCGGCAGGCTCTTTCTCACCCCCGCCGAGCGGGCGCACCTGGACGAGCTGCGGCGTGCCCGGCCCCCGCAGGCGCGTCAGCCGCAGGTGGAGGAGGGGCGGACCGAGACCAGCCACACCAGCATCGACATTCCGCCGCCGCCCCCGCCCGAGCCCTTCACCATGAACGGCCTGGTGGTCCGGTCGCGGGGTCCCAACACGGTCTGGGTCGACGGTCAGCCGGTCCTCAGCACCCAGGAGACCGACAAGGGTGTGCGCATCGACACCCGCCACACCAGCGCCGCGGGCACCCCCGTGACCGTCCTCGAGAGCGGCCGCGCCGTGCGCCTGAAGCCCGGCCAGACCTACGTCCCGGACTCCGGCCGCCTGACCGAGCGCTACGAGGCGCCGTCGGCGCCAGCAGGGGAAAAGGGCGAAAAGCGGTCGAACTGAGGCGAAAAGGGGTCGAACTGAGTTTCCTTCCACCGCCGGAAAGCGCGGGCGAAACCGACGACGTGAAATCCAGTTCGACCCCGTTTGAGCTCCTCGCACCTTAGTCGGGGTCCTGCATCCACGCGGGGATATCGCGCAGGCCGTGCAGAACTCGCCAGACGTCGATGTGGTCTGTCCGTTCGACATAGAACACGAGGTAGGGATAGCGGGCCAGCGGCCAGGCACGCAGGCTCGGCAGACTGAGCTCGTGGGCGTAGCGGGGGGAACCCGTGGCCGGATGGCGGCCGATATGGGCGTACGCCTGCTCCAGCGCACCAATGAAGCCGAGCGTGGCGGCTTCGGTGGCGGCACTCAGATAGTAGGCAATGGCCTCGTCAACATCCCGGTTGGCCTGTTCACGGGGGATGACGGGTTTGCACTTCACGCCCTGGTGCGGAGGCTGGCCACCTTGCGCACTCGGTCGCGCAGACCTTCGAAGTGGCTGGCGTCGGCCGGCGCTCCCGGTGCCGAAGCCGCACCGGCCAAGAGCAGCCCGCGCAGTTTCATCCGGTCCTGATCCTTGCGGATCAACTCGCGCACGTACTCGCTGCTGGTGCCGTAGCCGCGCTGGCTGACCTGTTCGTCCACGAAGGACTTGAGCGCATCGGGCAGGGAGATGTTCATCGTAGTCATGGTGCTAGCGTAGGTGCATTGGCAAAAATTGGCAAGATCTGCGGATCGCCGGGGAGAAAAGGGGCCGAACTGAAATACCCGCCCCCGTTTCCTGTGAAGATGTCTATGATGGACAGGAGATCTGGACATCAGGAGACAGCGATGCCCTGGAGCATTGCCCAGGCCAAGCAACGGTTCTCGGAGCTCCTCCGCCAGGCCGCCGAGGTACCCCAGCTCATCTACAACCGCGAGCGCCTGGTCGCTGCCGTGATCGATGCGAAGGAGTATCGCGCCTTCAGGGAGTGGGCGGAGCGGACGGCCGCCCGCAACCTTGCCGAGGAGCTCGCGGAGTTGCGCGAGCTCATGCGGGAGGAAGGCTGCGAGCTGGAGTTACCCCCGCGCTCTACCCGCGCCAGCGGATTCCTGGAGACGCTGGAGGAAGGGAGATCTCCTTCGGCCTTGCCCGGCGTCCCAACGCGCGCGTGCTGGGGTGGATGGAGGCCTTCTTTGAGGGCTGCGGGATCAGCCTGCTCAACCCGTTCGGGGACCTCGGTCGTGGACTGGCTTGACCGCCCTCACAACCCGCCGGCGGAAGCCCGGTAGCGGCCCGTGTCAGCCCCCGACCCGATCCGTCGCTACACCGTCCAGGACTACCTCTCCTGGCCGGACGACGTGCGCTGCGAGCTGATCCACGGGCAGGTCTACGACATGACGCCGGCGCTGTCGCTGGACCACCAGGATGTCGTCCTCACCCTGGGCGCGGCTCTGCAAGCGGCGGCCGGCGAAGGCGAGTCCGGCCCTGCCGGACGCCCCTGCCGGGTCTTCGTCGCCCCGGTCGACGTCGTCTTGTCGCGGGACACCGTCGTCCAGCCCGACGTGGTCGTGGTCTGTGACCCCGCCAAGACCGCGGACCGCCAGCGCGTGCAGGGCGCCCCCGACCTGGTCGTCGAGGTCCTGTCGCCCTCGACCTCGCTCAAGGACCGGCGCGAGAAGCGCGCGCTCTACGAGGCGCACGGCGTGCCGGAGTACCTGATCGCCGATCCGGCTGAGCACTACGCGGAGTACTTTCGCTTGGGCGCCGATGGGCGATACGGACCCTCCGCCGTTCTCGGGCCCGAAGACGAGTTGCGGCTCGTGTGTCTACCCGGGCTCGTCGTCACCCTGGCCCGGCTCTTGGGGTGGCGCGCAGCCACCGTACAAGAAGCGCCGGCGGTCTTTTCCCCCTATGAAAGCGGTACCACCAGATAGGGAACAGGGGTGTCCTGGTCCTCGGGCGGCACGCGAGGAGAAAAGGGTGGAGAAAAGGGGTCGAACTGAGTTTCCCTTCACCGGCGGGAAGCGCGGGCGAAACCGACGATGTGAAATTCAGTTCGACCCCGTTTCTTCCGACACCTGCGTGGTGCACGAGCTCGTGCGGTCTCGGCGGGGCGCCGAGGTCCTCAATCCCTGGCGGTAGCGCGCGGTTCCCATCCCGACCCCATCCGCCACTGCACCGTCCGGGACTACCTCGACTGTGGAGCGCCAGTGCGCGCAGGATGCCCCCCCGGCCTGGTTGTCGAGGTGCTACCGCCGTCGACCTCCCTCACGGACCGGTGCGAGAAGCGGGCGCATCAGCCCTGAATCTGGGGCGCTACCCAGTGGAGGAACACGCGCCCGATTACCCTTCTTGCCCCCTGACCAGCAACCCAAATGTGCGTCTTGCCCCATCAGAGCGGAGCGGCGACGTAGGGGATGAATTCGGGCAATGACTCCGCGGCTGTGAAGGCGCTGAAGTCCTCCTTGCAGCCCTGAACCTGCCCCGTCCTCAGATTTCCGTCGTCGAGCGCGCTGTCCAGACCGAGCGCGGCCCTCAGGGGGACCGACGATAACTGGACCAAGTTCTGCACGATGACTGGGTATGAGGTGGAGTTCTTGAAGGCCGAACTCTTGCGTGCGACGAGCAAGACCCTGACCTCTCCGTCATGGTACTTCTTGACGATTGGTCCTCCGGGATCGCGGATCAGGCCGGCCTTCGCGAGGTGCACAGGGGCGCAGGATATTTCAACGTCGGGCGGGATCAATTCAAAGGCAACGTCCATGTTCGTGTCGATGAGACCGTTACCGAGGCCTTGCCGCAGATCCGCATTGGCACAGTCCGTCTCCACGAGGTCCGCAAATTCTTCGTGGGCCTTGGGCAAGTCGCCTGGGAGATAGTGGTAACGCTCCTTGAACTGCCGGGTCGAGCTGGAGATGTCTTTTACCGTGGCGATCACGTCCTTTGTCTCCCCGTCTTTCATTGCCGCTGAGCCAGAGAGTATCAGCCCGATCAGAAGGCCGATGATGACGAGAACGACCGCGATCTCGAAAAGGGTGAACCCCGCTTGGGTGCGTTCAGCTCGCACGTGCGCCTCCAATTCCTTGCGAACCGTCACGGCTCCGCCCCATCCACTATCGAGATTCAGAGGGCGCCGGATAGACAGGTTTGCGGCCAGCATTCCCGTGTCGTCCGAGCCGGCCTTCAGTCCGGGCAGGTGTCGCCCGGCCCTACGTCCCAATGCCCATTGGGAAAGTCCGCCGGGCTGAAGATGTCGATTGCTCCGCAGATGTCATCACTGGCAGTGCTGCAAAGGTCATCGGCTCGATTCGGTCCTAGCGACGCCAACTGCACCGCAGACGACCCCGAGTTGTGTTTGATTGTCTCGGCCGAGAGGGGGTAAACCAAGGCGCTTCCCCAGGGATCCAGCACGTTGCGTTTCTGCGGGGGCAGGCGCTGAAGGACATCGGCGCTGATGTCGGCCCAGCCGGGACGCTTATACTCGTAACAAACCGAACCCGAGTCCTTTGATCGGTGGGTCACCACGTATGCCCTGGTCGCGTCCCGGACTGCGGCAAACAGTTCTCCAAGCTCGCCATATTCCCATAACATCACTTTGGCCGCTTTCGGTGCGGACAGGAGTTGTGAGGGAAGCAGAACAAATACGACATCGTCAAAGGGATCCCCTGAGGCAGGATTGCCAGGATCGGTGTCGTCGGTGAGCGGTCTTACGACGAAGGTGTCCGTGGCTGACTGGTAGGTATTGGCGTACTCATCACTGTCCTCTGATGGAAGGCTGTTCAGCGTGCCCTTCACAGCCTGAGCCCCAAATCCGTTCGAGCCGTGCGACACGATCACGACGGCTGCGTTGGAAACGGTAGATACGGTCGCTCCCGCAGTGTCTTTCGTCGTGACGGAAATGTTTCCGTCGTTACCCGAGAAGAAGCAGTGCAGTCTGGTCCAATCCTTGTTGCTATCAAAGCTCGCGGGGTTTGCGTGGTCACACTCTTGCTTGTCAACGGCACCCTGCTTGTCAACGGCAACCTGATAGGTGAAGAAGTTTTCCCACCCATCCAGAGCCGCGTCTCGCGGGAGCTCCAGCTCAACATAGGGGATCAGGCCGACCGCCACGGAGCATGGCTTGTCCCGCAATTCCGTTCCCGCGCCCACGTCGTTTTTGCGGTCATCGTTCCCTCTACCGTCTGGCGCTGCGAGATCTGCGTCAGGGCAGGGCAGGTGGCCACGAGTGGCTAGATGACTCGTAAGCGCCTCTCGGAGGGTGTCCAGCTTCAGTTTGGTTTTCGTGTAGGCGCTTGAGGTTGTTTGGGCGTTGAACGCCGCAATCCCCAGCGTCAGCAGGGTGCCGATGATGACGAGCACGACCGCGAGCTCGATCAGGCTGAATCCACCTGAATTGCTGCGTGATGGCTGAAGTGGGCTGTTTCGGGTCATCGCAAGCGGTTCCGAGGGGTGAGGCCCCTGCCTTGGCGGGGAGGCCCTATGGTTCGCGCGACCGGCATTCCCGCATGGCTACATAGCCCGAAAGTCTAGCACGTGAGGGGCCGCGTCTTGAGGGAGGCATTCCGCAGGTTTACACACCCCTGTAACGGGTGGAAACGGACCGGCTGAGCCCGCAAGCGCGGGGCGGGGGTGGCGGATGGCGTCGTGAGGAGGCGGCTGGCCGGCTTCTAGCCTTTCAGCCGTCTTCCCAGACCGAGGAGCGATAGCCCCCCCAGGGCGGATGCGAGGAGGGGCAACGCACTCGGCAGGGGCACGATTCCCACGGCGATGTCGTCGACCCTGAAGGACTCGAGGGAGGAAGGGTCGTCGAGACCGAAGGTTACCGTGTCGAAGGGAGTAGGGGACACGACGCCGAGCACGCCGCCACTCGTGCCGGTGAACTGGGACTTGAAGGAGGTGGTGACCCCGCTGACCGTGAAGTTCAGCCCCCCCGCATTGGCAGGGGAGTCCCAGTCGGCGATAAAGCCGTTGACCGGCTGGGAGAACGTGAAGGAAAGCAAGTTCGTGCCGCTGCCACAGGACGTCGAGCTCGGTGTGCAAAGCCGCACTTGCATGAATCGGTCGCCCGTTTCGCTGCCGATGAAGGTGTAACCCTCCGGATTTGCATCAATCGTCACGGTCAATTCGGCCTGGAGCCCACCGCCCGTGGAAGACAGGGCGTATCCGTTCAGGCCGGGGGGAACGCTGAGCGGGCCAGGCGCAACGCTCGAAAAGTCCTGAAAGGCGGTTTGCTCCGCTGGAAAGCGGGCACTCCAGTCTGACAAGGAGGTGATCACCTCCAGCAAGGGGAATGCTTCTGCGGCCAAGGCTGGGCTGCATGGCACGACAGAGGCAGTCACCAAGAGGGCCGTCAGAGAGAGATACGTGCCGCGCCGCCTTGCCATGTTTAGTCCCTTCGCAGTCACACGCTTTCAGGGCAGCCTAACCGGTCCTGTGTACCAGGAGGGGGTGCTTATCAGCACCGCTCCGCCGGGGGGTGCAGGCTTCTCCGCCAAAGGGAACGACCCACAGTCCTCCGCTCATTGGCGTGCTTGATGATGCCCTTTTCTCATTGGACCCCCCTCACGCGGGTTGGGGGCCATTCTTGGTATTCATGCCCGGGCGGGCGGAGGACCGCCACACGCGCACCGTCCCCCAGGGAGGCCCGCGTCGACCCAGGCTTTGTCCCCTCCACAGGCAAGAGTGGGACCACATCCAAATGACCTAAGTAGTTCAGTCTATTATGGCCGGGTCATGAGGTCGGACGCGAGGGCGGTGTAAAGGTCCACGACAGCCGCGGCGGAGTCCGTCGTCTTGTCCGCAGTCCCGGGAGGCCTCGGAACCCTTTGTTTGCCTCAAGGTTTTTCTGGCGGCGCCGTGGCCGGGGCGGACCACCCCCCGTGTCAAGGCCACCGACAGGCTTGGACGCGCGCGTGCTCCGCGGAAGGGGCTTGCAGCGCCCCGCGGGGAGGTCTCTACTTTCGGAACCCCTTCTGCGGAGCGCATTCCGATGAGACGACCTGCCACCCCGACGCTGCCCCTCGCCCTCTGCGCGCTGCTCTGCGCGAGCCCGGCGGGGGCGGACGAAGTCACCGACCAGATCGACTCCGCCCGCGGCGCATACAGCCAGGGGGACCTGCGTCAGGCGGTCCAGGGTCTCCAGGACGCCATCGTGCGCATCCAGGAGAAGCTTCAGGGGAACTACGGCGCGCTGATGCCCGAGCCGCTGGCGGGCTGGCGAGCCGAGGCAGCCGAGTCCCAGACCCTCGGCATGGCGATGCTCGGAGGCGGCACGCAGGTGTCGCGCCGCTACCTCAAGGAGGACACGGGGGAGTCGGTGCAGGTGCAGATCATGGCCGACTCGCCGTTCCTGCCCATGATGGCGATGGTGCTCTCGAACCCGATGATGATTCAGTCCGACCCGAGCACGAAGCTGTACCGACACGGCGCGTACCGCGGGACCCTCAAGCACGAGGCGGGCAGCGACCAGTGGGAGATCAGCCTGCTGGTCGCGAATCGGATCCTCGTGCAGGTCGAGGGTCAGGGCCTGAAGGGCCCGGAGGCGGTCGAGGGCTACCTGAAGGCCATCGACCTGCAGGCAGTGGAGAAGGCCTTCGCCTTGTAGCCAGAGCGGACCCGGAACCACCGCACGCCGAGCCGCACACCGACGGGGAGCCTCGAAAATCCATGGAAAGCCTACGCATCCCATCGAAGTTCCGGAACACGACCGCTGCCCTTCACGCCGTCTTCGCAGTCCTGGTCCTCGGGCTGGCGCCGCAGGCGGTGCAGGCGGAGGAGCTCCCCACCTTCCGCCGTGGCCTCTGGGAGTTCCAGCGCACCATGGACATGGGCGGCGGCGCGAAGACCCTCTCCTCCCGCCGCTGCACGGAGCCGGGGGAGGACATGCGGCGGCAGAACGGGATGTTCGCGAAGGCCGGCTGCAAGGTCTCGCCGGTCGACCGCAGGGGCAGCGTCTACAGCTTCGTCGCCGACTGCAGGGGGTCCGGTATGGGCGACGTGGTCTCCCAGAGTGTCGTCACGGTAGAGAGCGACACGGCCTACACGGTTGAGATCGAGTCCTCGGGCGAGGTGGGACCCGGCGGCGGGAAGCGCAAGGAGACGCTGAAGGCGCGGCGCGTGGGCGATTGCCCGTGAAGGCACGCAGGGGGGCCATGCAGTCGCGAAACTCCCGCCATCGCGTCGAACTTTCCCTCCAGACCGCCCGCTCCCGCCGGCGTAGCGTTCGTCCCAGGGGCCTCCACTGACCGCCGGTCCGCGATTCCGGCGCTGAGTCACCGACCGCGCACGCACTGCGCGGTCGCGGCCAGGCCCCTTCACCGAGGAACGGGGTGCCCATGGACGGGACGAGGCGCCGAAGGAGGGACGCCGGCGCGGCCTTGCTGCTGTTCGTGGCAGCGTGCGTCGTGATGGCCACGGCGATGCTGGCCGGGAGGCTCTCGGCCGGCGGGGTTCGCCAGCTCATGGACCGCCGGACGGCGGCGGCGCTCGCCGAGGCCCGGGCGGCGCTCATCGGCTACGCGGCCTCCGACCCGAACCGCCCCGGGGAGCTGCCCTGCCCGGACTTCGACGGCGACGGCCGGGTCACGGTCGCCCAGGACTACCGGGGCACGCACTGCCGGACGCTGACGGGCTGGCTGCCCACCTACACCCTGCGCCTGGAGGACCTGCGCGATGGCGCGGGCGAGCGGCTCTGGTACGCCGTGACCGACGAGTACCGGGCCGGAGCCCCCACGCCCCTCAGCAGCGAGACGCCCGGGCGGCTCTCGCTCGACGGCCGCGCCGACGTGGTCGCGGTCCTCTTCGCGCCGGGGGAGGCACTCGAGGGGCAGGCGAGGGGGAGGGGCACGAGCGCCGACCTCGCCATCGGCGACCATCTGGAGGGCGGGAGCGCGGCGCCAGGGGCGAGGGACTTCCTCACGGGCGGAGCGGCGACGAACGACCGGGCACTCGCCATCACCCGGGCCGACCTCATGGCCGCAGTGGAGCAGCGGGTGCTCTCCGAGGTGGGCCGGGCGCTCGCGGAGTACGCCCGCTGGACGGACCGGGGAGACGGGGGCGCCTTCCCCTGGCCACTCCCCTTCGGCACGGACCCGGCGTTCGACGGGGCGGGGGAGACCCCCGCGCGCCAGGGGCTGCTCCCCGTCCACGTCCCCGGGGCCTGGTTCGCGACCGACTTCGTCGTGGATTCCTGGGAGTTCGCCGGCGGGACGGTGCTCCCGGGGCGGGGCGGACCGGGCACCGTGGACTCCGGGGTGCTCGTGCGCGGTGGAGGCCAGCGCGTGACGGGCAGCGCCGGCACCGGGCGCTGCGCCTGGTCGAGCCTGGGGACGGTGGCCTGCCGCGGCGAGGCCGTCGAGACCTGTGCCGGGGCGGGGGCGGTCTGCGCCCTGCCGCCCGGCGTCGCACGCCGGGTCTGGGAGTTCGACCTCGTCTTCACCGGAACGCCCACGGTGCACCCGCCGACGGCTGCCCGCCACGCCACCCGCGACGTGTCGGTGGTCTCGGGCGCGGTCACGGCCGGGGAGGGCCCCCTCCTGCGGGTGACCGACTACGACTCCGCCGGCGGCGAGCGGGGCTCGGGGGAGCTCTGGGCGGACGGGGGAGGGTGCGTCGGGACCGTCCAGGTCTCCGGCATCCGCCTCTACCCGGCCCTGCCCGAGTGGTACGCGAAGAACGGCTGGGACCACCAGACCTACCTGGCGCTTTCCGCCGGAGCGGCGCCCGGAGTGGTGCCCGCAGCGCTGCCCGGAGTGGAGCCAGCACCGGGTGTCGCGGCGGGGCGCCGCTGCCGCGCCGGCGTCGACTGCCTCACCCTGCGGGACGGGACCGGGCTGCCGCTCCGGGACGATGTGCCCGCGCTGGTGCTCGCCGCCGGCCCGCCGCTCCCCGGTCAGGAGCGCGACCCGGCGGCCACCGGCGCCGCTGGCTCCACACCGGGCGGGCTTCGCGCCTACCTGGAGGGGGACAACGCCAACGGGGACGACGTTTTCACCCTGGCGGCGCCGGGCCCTCGCTGCAACGACCGTCTTCGGGTCCTGGAGGTTGCGCCGTGAGCGCTGGGCACAGTCATCCCGGTTCTGCACATTCCTTCCATATATCGCGGTTTGAGATATAATTCCATCGATGCACGTCATCACCCACCGGCGCATCAGGGAAGCAATGGCGCGCTACCCTCAAGCGGCAGGGGCGCTGGACCAGTGGTACCGGCTGGTGAAGAAGGCCGCGCCGCAGAGCTTTGCGGAGTTGCGTGCGCTGTTCGGCACCGTGGACAGGGTGGGTCGATACTGGGTGTTCGACATCGGCGGCAACAAACTGCGACTCATCGCCGCGATTCATTTCGGCAGCGGCAGGTTGTTCGTACGCTCGGTGCTGACCCATGCGGAGTACGACCGAGGGCATTGGAAGGAGGGCGGACCGTGAACGAGCGTGTGGAGGAAGCGATCCGGCACTGGCCAGCGGTGGCGGCGCTTCTCACCCCGGCCAGTGACCGGAGTGAGTACGAAGAGCTGGTGGCGGCGCTCGACCGCGTGTTGGACGCAGGTGGGGCCGAGGAGGGGAACCCTCTGGCACGGCTTGCGGACTATCTCGGCGCGCTGGTGGCGGAGTGGGAAGCGGCGGACGTGATGCCGCCAGCCGCGACGCCGGTCGAAGTCCTCCGCCACCTGATGACGCAGAACGGACTGCGGCAGGCAGACCTGCCGGAGCTGGGCTCCCAGGGCGTGGTGAGCGAGGTCCTCTCGGGCAAGCGGCGAATCAATCTGCGGCAGGCGAGGGCACTCGCCCAGCGGTTCGGGGTCGGGGAAGGGATGTTCCTGTGAGGGAGCGGGCGGTGCCGTGAGGGGGATGGCGCAGGGGCGGGTTGCCAGGGAGGCCTCGAGCCGCTCGGGCGCGCCCTCGCGGGTGGGCGGTTTCTCGCTCATCGAGATGGCCGTCGTCGTGGTGATCCTGGGGCTCCTCCTCGGGGGGCTCCTGGCACCGCTCGCGGCCCAGCAGGATGCGCAGAAGACCGCCGAGACCCGGCGCCTCCTGGAGGAGGTGCGCGAGGGCCTTCTCGGGTTCGCGGCGGTGCAGGGACGCCTGCCCTGCCCGGACCGCCTGGCGGACGGGGACGGCCTGGAGGACCCCCGGGTGGAGGGCGCCGACCCGCCCGAGGACGGTTGCGCGGGAGGGGAGTACGGGGGCTGGGTGCCCTGGGTGACCCTCGGCGTCAGCCCGCGCGACGCCTGGGGTCGACGGCTGCGCTACCGGGTGACGCGCGAGCTCACGCGGCGCGTGGGCGACCCGTCGGCGGCCGCCTGTGTGACCCCCGTCCCCGCTGTGGCCCCGCGCAACCCCTGCGTGCTGGAGCTGGGGGACCCGGGCGACATCTCGGTCCACGGGCGTGACCTCGCGACCCGCGCCGAGCGCCTCGTGGCCCGGGAATTGGCGGCGGTGGTCCTGTCGCTCGGACCCAACGGTCTCGGCGGGGTCGACGCCGCGGGCGCGCCGCTGTCAGCACCCCCCGCGGGCGCGGAGGACGAGCTCCGCAACCTGGACCTCGACGCGACCTTCGTCGCCCGCGACCGCTCAGCCCCCACCCCGGGCTGCCGGGACAGCGCCGCCGCGGCGCCGCCCTGCGAGTTCGACGACCTGCTCCTCTGGGTTTCGCCCCACGTCCTCTATAACCGCCTGGTGACCGCGGGGCGGCTGCCGTGAAACTGTGGAACTGTGAAAATGTGGAAATGTGAAGCTGTGAGGAGTCCATGAAGAACATCACACTGTCCATCGACGACGACACGTACCGGCTGGCTCGTATCGCCGCGGCGAAGCGGAGCACGACGGTCAGCGCGCTGGTTCGCGACTACCTTCAGAGCGTTGCCCGGTCGGCCGACGAATCGACCGAGGCCACCGAGTCGCTGTTCAAAGCGCTGGACCGGGCGCGCGGGTTCCGGGCGTCCGACCGTATGTCGCGAGAGCGGGCTCATGAGCGTTGACGGGTTGTGACCCGGCCGCCGCGGGCGGTGATGACCCATTCGGACGCGGTCGCCGCGGGTGGTCTATTCAGAGGACCTCAGCCACGGTCAGGACTATGACGGCGTAACGGTGGAGAACCCTTTCAGGGTGAACTGACCACTCACCCACCGCTCAGCTCGAAGCACACCGCGCCCGGCTCGTTGCGGGTGAGCGCGAGGCGGTAGCCGAGGCCCTCGGCCTGGCGGGCGGCCTGGAAGAGGCCGATGCCGAGGCCGCTCTTGGAGTCCACCGGCTCCCGGAAGAGCGAGGCGGCGACGGCGGGGGGCACCGGCGTGCCGGTGTCGCACACGCTGAGGCGCAGCGTCGCGCCGTCGTCCACGAGCGTGACCCGCACCTCGATGCCGGGCTCGGCCTGGCGCTTGACCCGGGCGTTCTCGATCAGGTTCTCGGTGACGCTGTCGAGGAAGTCCACGGGCAGGTCCCGGTCGACCGCCACCCCGCCCGCGAAGGCGACCCCGTCGGCGGCGTGCCGGTCGGCCAGCTCCCGCCACCAGGCCTGCAGGCTGCCGAGCTCGACCCCGCTCGACGTCTCCCCCGGGGACCTGAGCTTGTCGAGGGCGAGCTGCAGGCGATGGGTCAGGTGCGGCAGCTGTCGGCGCACCAGGGCGTGGGCCTCCCCGGCGCGGCGTGGGTCGGTCTCCTGCAGCACCGTGCCCATCATGTAGAGCGACTGCAGCAGGTTCTTGATGTCGTGGGTGACGCGCGCCCCGGTCTCGTGGATCGCCTGCAGGTGGGCCTGGCGGGCGAGGGCGCGCTGGGCGCGCTTGGCGGCGTAGAAGAAGCCGATGACCTGGCTCAGGAGCTTCGCGTGCAGGAGCAGGGCGGGGCCCGGGGAGCGCCGCGTGTAGAGCGTCACGCTCAGCTCCTCGCCCGGGAGGGGGTTGGCGTAGCGCGTCTCGCGCCCGGCGCGGCCCTCTCCGGCGGGACTCGTCCACGCGCAGCCCTCGACCCACGGGAGATTGGCGAGCTGGCTCATCGCCGCCTCGAGGAAGGGCTCCGGCTCCGAGTGCTGGCGGGCGGCGTGCGCGAGCCGGGCGAGCCACTGCTCGAAGGGCGAGCCCACGTTCAGCAGGTAGCGGGTCCAGAGTTGCCCGAGGCCGCTGAACCCCGGGCGTGGGGTCAGCAGCCAGCTCATGGCGAAGAGGAACGCGGCGATGCCCACCAGGGTCTGCAGGACCGCGACGGGGTAGGACTCGCCGGTCCGGTACATGACGAGGAGCGCGCCGAGGGCGAGCACTGCGGTCAGCGTGGCCGCGGTCAGGGCGTGGAAGAGGTCCACCGGCTGCTCGGCGGGGCGCTTCGGGACCGGGATCGTCAGGAGCAGCAGGGGCGTGAGCAGGAGTCCCACGTAGAACAGACGCTCGACGTCCGCGGGCAGGGGTACCGAGAAGGCCTGGCTCGTGGTGCCGATGACCAGCTCGCCCACCAGCACGAAGAGCGCCACGCCGTAGGCGAGCCGCTCGCGGCGGTCGACGAAGACGCGCCCGCCGATGAGCCCGATCAGCACCAGCAGCCAGAGGAAGACGAGCCAGCCGCTCATCCAGGCGACGAACGCGAAGGCGAAGACGATGAAGGCCGCCGCGGTCTTCGGGTCGAGCCGCTCGTCGCTCCTCCAGATGGGCTGCCAGAGCAGGAAGAGCCCCAGGTGGGCCAGCATCAGGGAGCGGGACAGCGCGCTGCCGAAGCCGCCCCAGATGGCGCCGTGCAGCGGCGGCAGCATGGCGGCCAGGAGCCAGTGCTCGTCGAGCCGTGCGAGTCGTACGAAGGTCATTTCGATCAACGGCCTCGGGCCGGGGACATCCGCAGTCGGTGCCCTCCGGGGGCAGTGCTATAGTAGCGCCAGCACCGCGAGAAGCGCCCCTCAGCACGCCAGGCAAGCCCCCCGTGACCGCCGCCCGACAGGTCCGCGCCATCGCCGGCCTGACCCTCCTGGAAGCCCTGCGTGGCAGCCTGCTCTGGCTCGTGGCCCTGATCCTGTTGGCCGGTCTGGGGCTCGCCGAGCTGCTCGGCGCGCTCGCCATCACCGAGACGCGCCAGACCCAGGCCGCGATCCTGGGGGCGGTGCTGCGGCTCGCCGCGGTGCTGGTGACGAGCCTCTTCGTCATCACGAGCGTGGTGCGCGAGCAGAACGACAAGGTGCTGGAGCTCTACCTGTCCCTGCCGCTCCCGCGGGCGGCGTACTACCTCGGTAAGCTCGCCGGCTTCGCGGCCTGCGCGGGGGTGGCCGCGGCGCTCCTCGGCGCGCTGCTCCTCGTCTACGCCCCGCCGGTGCAGGTGCTGTTGTGGACGCTCTCGCTCTTCGCGGAGCTGCTCGTCGTGGTCGCGGCGAGCCTGCTCGCGCTGTTCACGTTCAGCCAGGTGACGGTGGCGCTCTCCGTGGTGCTCGCCTTCTATTTCCTCGCGCGCGGCATGGGCGCGATCCAGCTGATGAGCCAGGGACCGCTGGTGGACCCGGGGGCGCTCTCGAGCCGCGTCATCGCGGGGCTGGTGGACGGCATCGCCTTCCTGCTCCCGGACCTCTACCGGTTCACGCCGAGCGAGTGGCTCGCCTACGGCACCGGAAGCGTGGCGGACCTGGGCCCGGTGCTGGCGCAGACCGCGGTGTACGTGACGCTCCTCGCGGGGGCGGCGCTCTTCGACCTGTACCGCAAGAATTTCTGACGGGGGAGGATGCCGGGCCGGGGCACGGGGACGAGGTGGGCGACGCGCAGCGAGCGACCCGTGAGGGACGTGCCGCTCCTGGCGCTGCTCCTGCTCGCGCTCGGGCTCGCGGCGCAGGTGTCCTGGCACGCGTGGCGCCCCGGCCCGACGGCGCGGGCGGAGGCCCTTGCGGAGCCTCCCGCCGGGGCGGTGCTGCGGGTCGCGAGCCTCGGCGACCCGGTGGCGCTGGCCCGCGCCCTGATGCTCTGGCTGCAGGCCTTCGACAACCAGCCGGGGCTGAGCATCCCCTTCCGGGAGCTCGACTACGGGCGCGTGCGGGCCTGGCTCGGCCGGGTCCTGGACCTCGACCCCCGCGGCCAGTACCCGCTGCTGGCGGCCAGCCGGCTCTACGGTGAGGTGCCGGTGCCCGAGAAGCAGCGGGTGATGCTCGACTTCGTGCACGAGCGCTTCCTCGCCGATCCGGACCGGCGCTGGCCCTGGCTCGCGCATGCGGCCATCGTCGCGCGCCACCGGCTGCAGGACCTGCCGCTCGCCCTGAAGTACGCCCGCGCCATCACCGAGCGGGCGACCGGCCCCTCGGTGCCCCCCTGGGCGCGGGACATGACGGTGCTGGTGCTGGAGGAGATGGGTGAGCTCGAGGCCGCCCGGGTCCTGGTCGGTGGGCTCCTCGAGTCCGGCCGCCTGCAGGACCCCCACGAGGCCCGCTTCCTCGATGGCAAGCTGAGGGAGCTCGAGGCGAAGAGTGTCGAGAAATCGTCAGATCCGACGAGGAAGTGACAACCCCGTCACGGTTTTTCGTGGGCCGACTCGACCGGCTCCGCCCGCCCCGCCTCACACCGCCGGCCGCGTCGGGACCGAGGCGAACCCGTCCGGGGCGTCCGGGTCGAGCTCCCCTG
>CALMKJ010000160.1 GCA_937867305.1 uncultured Ectothiorhodospiraceae bacterium
CCCGCCGCAGGCCCGGACGGCCCCGCCCACCGCCACGGGCGCGGCCGACACAGCCACCTCGCGGACCCCGGCCCGCAGCCGGCCCCGGGCCACGCCCCTCGAGGCGACCACCGTCTCCGGTGCCCGCACCGTGCGCGTGCAGCGCGGTGACACGCTCTACGGGATCGTCTCCCGGCTGTACCCGGAGGCGAACCGCCCCGAGCGCTGGCGCCTGGTGGAGACCGTCGTGGCCGCGAATCCCGACGTATTCCCCCAGGGGGACGCGAACCGGCTCCCCCTCGGCGCATCCATTCGCGTGCCCGACGCACCTCCTACCATTGCGGCGGGGGAGCGAGCCAGGACCGGGTCCCCGAGCGTCCCCACTCCCGGCGAGGCCACGCCTCGCGGGGGCCTGCGGATCCTCTCCGCCGAGGAAGAGGACGCAGTGAGCCCCCAGGGCAGCCCCCTTGCCGCCTCGACCGGAGCGGACGCCTCCACGGCAAGGGTCACTGCGCCTCTGCCCACACGGGAGTCGCCAGTGTCGGTGGCCCAGGCCCCGCAGGCCGCCGAGACCACTCCGGCGGATACGGGGCCCGCCGCGAAGCCGGACGCGACCGACGCATCCCAGGGCACGCTGATCGCCGATTTGAACGCGCAACTCACGTCGGCCCAGACACGCATCCGGGAGTTGACCGAGAGGGTCGCTCAGCTGGACGCGCAGGTGACCCAGACGCGCGCCGCCGTCTCCTTGCCCGCCGCAACGCCGACACCCCCGCCACCGCCACCGTCCGCCAACCCGCAGCCTGCCCAGACGGGCTTCGACACAGGCGCGTGGTATCCGCTCGGGCTGCTGGCAGTTGCCGGGGTTCCGCTGGCGTACCTGCTCGGACGATCGGGCCGGCGCCGCCCGGAGACCTCCGACGATGCCTTGCCGGTTCCGGCCATGACCGGCGGAGGAGTCCGCACCCGGCCTCGCGGCCCGGCGGCTCCGGCCCTCGGTCACGGGGAGCCTTCGAGCATCCGACGGGCCACTCGCTCACCGGAGCCATCGAGCACGCGCCAGGCGGCTCCCTCCCCTGAGCCCACCTCCCGGTTCTCGGTGCCGGACGCGCTGCCCGAACTGTCGGCAGGCGCGGCGGCGCCGCTGGCGGAGGCCGCCGTCGCGCCGCCCGCACCTGCGCCGTTGGGAACCGCGGATGACGGCCAGGGACCTGTGCATCGGCTGCTGCTCGAGGCCGAGCTCCACCTGCTCTTCGACCAGCGGGAGGAGGCCCGTTACGTCCTGGAACAGGCGGTGGGCATGGACAACGACGCACGACCCGATCTGAGGCCGTGGACGATGCTCTTCGACCTCCTGCGGACGATGGGAGACCACGAGGCCTTCGAACGGCAGGGGCAACGATTCCAGCAGCGCTACAACGTCTCCGCTCCCCGGTGGGACCGAGCCCCGCAGGCCGGGGACGGACTGGCAGGGCGCTTCCCCCACGTTATGGACCGCATCGTCAATCTCTGGGGCACGCGCGAAGGACTGGGCATGTTGAATGCCCTGCTGCTCGACGACCGCGGCGGTAACCGCAAGGGATTCGACTTCGAGATCGGAGAGGAGATCGGCTTCCTGCGCGACCTCCTCGATCGGCGTGGTCTCGATCCGGCGTCGAGCCCCGCGGGCAACGACCGCTGGGCGACGACCACCCTCAACCTGGCCCAGTAGGGCCGGGGCAGGCCGCGCCAGCTCAGCCGAGCAGGAGCCGGCGCAGTTCCATGATTTCCTGCTGCGCCTCGCGCAGCATCTGGGTGATGTCGCCGGCCGGCATGGTGGCGAGGCCGAGGGTCGTGTACGCCGGCACGCTATCGAGGGCCGGGAGCCCCGCGGGCGCGCCCTCACCCGTGCTGAGGGCGTAGAGCTGCGCGATCAGCACGACGTCGCAGAGCTCGGGCGGGGTCGAAGGCTGTCGCTGCCAGGACTCGGCCTCACGCGCGGCCGCGAGCAGGTCATCCTCGAACCCCCAACGGGACAGCGCCAGAACCCCGATTTCGCCCCCCAGGGAGCCGACGACCCGCTCCAGTTTTTTGGGTTCCTCCACGAGCTCCGGCCAACGCCCCGCGTGGGTGATGAGGACCGCTGCGCCGATGTCGTGGAGAAGACCCGCGAGCAGCGCTCGCTCGGCGTCCATTCCCTTCAGGCGGCGCGCGAGCGAGAAGGTCACCGCCGCCACGTGGGTGCTGTGGCGCCAGAGCTCCAGGAGCCGCCGGCGCAGCGCCGCGTGGGCGTTGGAGAAGATCTGCTGCATCGTGACCGCGACCACCAGGTCGCGGGTCGGCTGCAGGCCGAGGCGCACGACCGCCTCCCGCAGGTTTCGCGCGGGAGCCTTTCCGGCGTAGGCCGCGCTGTTCGCCACCCGCACCACCCGCGCCGCCACGGCGGGGTCGGCCTGCACGACGCGGGCAACCTCCGCCGCGCCGTTCGAGGTGTCGTCCACCGCGCGCCGGATGCGCTCGGCCAGCTCGGGCACTGCCGGGATTTCCAACTGATTGTCGGCGTAGGCTTGATAAATGTCGAAGAGGAGCCGGTTCTCGACATCCTCGTCGTCCGGGCGAAATTCCTGGACGACGTAACCGGATGCGTCTCCCCCGAAGCGGACGTTATCGCTCCACCGCTGTACTGGCTGCGCCGCAGACATCGACCCCCCTGTGCTGAGCTCGCTGGACCTCACGGGTTAGCGGCCCAACCAGGCCAGGATTTACCGCGGCAAGGCCAAGCCCCCGACTGCGTCTCAGGGACAGTCGGTGTCGACGACCTGCACCTGGGGGAACGCGGCGCGAAGCGCCTCGCGCGGCGGGGCTTTCGGCCCGGCGAAGGTCGCGTCGAGCCACGTCTCCCGGACCTCCTTGTGCCGCGTCTCCACCTCCGCGGCGTATCCGGCACGCTTGAGCTCGCTGACCCGCTGGTCGGCGGCGGCACGCCGGTTGTAGAGCCCGAGGGAAATCGCGTTCGTCTTCGCCCCGGCGGTGACGCGCATGACGTCCTTCACTCCCTCGGCCTGCAGGCGGTCAGCCGCTTCCCGGGCAGCCTGGGCCGAGGGCGCAGGCGGGAGATAGACCCAGAAGCTGCGAGGCTCCTGACGTTGCTCCACCCGGCTCTGCACCTCGCCACCGTGCTGGGCGAGCCAAGTCCGTACAGGGTCGACGGGAGCATCCTCCGCCAAGGGCCCCACGCGGTAGCACCGCCGCGGCTCGGCAACTTCCGCCACGGTCGCGGCGGGAGGTGCGGGCAGGCGCCCGGCCGGGTCCAGCGCAGTCTCCCCCCGAAGGAGACCCGCAGGCTCGCCCGTCGGGGGCAGTGAGGGGGCCGGAGCAGCCGGCGGCACCACGGGGGGCGCTGCGGCCGACACCACGGGTGGCGCCGTGGCCGGCTCCGCGGACGGTGCCGCTGCCAGGCCCGGAGACGGCGCTGCGGCCGGACCCACGGGCGGCGCCGCAGCAGAGAGGACCGATGCCGTGACCGGCGCAGGGGTCGGAAGCGGAACCGCCACGGGAGACACCGGCGCCGGGACGTCCCGCATCCCGGGAGCACCGTCGGGTTTCGGTTCCTCTGCCGGACTCGCTGCTGCCGGACGCGCCGCTACCGGACCCGCCGCTTCCGGACTCGCCGCTTCCGGACTCGCCGCTTCCAGACCCGCTGCTGCCGGGCTCGCTGCGGTGGGTCGCTCCTCCGCCGTTTGCCCCGTCCCGGGGGCCCCTGACTCCCCACTTCTCTCTGGAGCCTCGGAGAGCAGGACCAGGCGTGTCACGTAGGCGGGACGGGCGGCCTCCCGCGCCTCGGAGGCGGCCCGGACCGCCACCCGGAGTTGATACTGCCAGGCGAAGAACGCCGCGTTGGCCAGGACGAGCAGGTACAGGATCCACTTCATGGGTCAGTCCCCGGGGCCCGCGTCGGCCAGGACCGCAAGCCCCCGGAGCACCAGCTCCGGCTCGTGCCTCCAGCGCCGACCCAGCAAGGGTAACAGCAAGGCGGCGTCACCGCCGGTCAGGAACAGCTCGACCTTCCCGTCGATCTCCGCCGAGACGTCGGCCGCGATCCGGTCGACGGCAGCCACCAGGGCGTAGAGCGTGCCTGCCAGTACGGCCCCGGCGGTGTTGCGCGCCAGGAGAGCCACGTCGGCCGCCCCGCTTGGACGAACGTCGGCGGTGCCGGCGAGGAGGCTGTGGCGCATCAGGACGAGCCCGGGGAGGATGAGCCCCCCCAGGTGCTCCCCGTGGGCCGAGAGGGCGTCCGCGGTCACGGCGGTGCCGCAGTCCACGACGCAGGCAGCCTCCGCAGAGAGCGACCGGGCCCCGATCAGCGCGGCCCACCGGTCGGCGCCCAGCCGCTCGGGCTCCGGGTAGGCGTTGCGCACGCCTGCCGCGGCCTCGCCCGCGACCACGAACTCCGGCACCAGGCCCCAACGCGCAAGCACCCAGCCGGTCACCACCCCGCCGGCCACCTCACCGGCCACGTTCGCCACGACCACGCGGGAGGGCGCCCTCAGCCGCCCCCAGGCGTCCTCCAGGGTCCGGGCGAGGCCCGCAGTGCGGTGCTCGGCGGCACCCGCGTCCGCGAGCCCTCCAGCCCCGGCCGTCGCCCACTTCAGGCGGGAATTGCCGATGTCCGCGACCAGGGTCACGCGGGCAGCCTCAAGCTGACCTCACCCGAGAGGTAACGCCCGGTGCGCCCCTGGCTCTCGACCAGGAGGGCGCCGCTGTCGTCGAGACCGCGACAGGTACCGGCCACCCTCCCCTCGCCCAGGGTCATCACCACCGGGCGCCCGCGGGCGAGGTCCAGCCGATCCCAGGCGCCGCGGAACGGGGCGAAACCCTCGCGGGAGAACCGGTCGAGGCCGATGGAGAGCCGCTCCAGAAGGCGCGACGCGAGGACGTTGCGGTCCACGCGGCCCCCCTGGATCGTGCTCAGGTCGACCCAGGGCTGGTCGATGGCATCGCCCACCGCGGGAGGAAGATGGACGTTCACTCCCAGGCCGATGACGACCTGGGCCGGGCCGGTGGCCTCCCCCGCGACCTCGGTCAGTACCCCGGCGAGCTTGCGTCCTCGCCAGAGCAGGTCGTTCGGCCATTTGAGGCCGGCACCCTCGACGCCCAGGTCCTCCAGGGCCTCGGCGACCAGGACCCCCACGGCGACGCTGAGCGGCCCCAGGGCGGCCGGAGCCAGGGGAAAGCGCCAGAGCAGCGAGAGATAGAGGGCTGCACCGAAGGGCGAGATCCACGTCCGGCCGCGCCGCCCCCGCCCGGCGGACTGGTGCTCCGCGAGGCAAACCGTCCCGGAGGGCGCACCGGAGGCACCGAGCGACTGGAGGAATCGATTGGTGGAATCGACCGTCGGCAGGACCTCGACCCGCGCCAGGCGCCCCCGCGCCGCCGGGTCGACAGCCGACAGGATCCGCTCTGCGTCGAGAAGCTGGAAGGCGTGCTCCAGGCGGTATCCCCGCCCCGGCACGGCGGACACCTCCAGGCCCAGGTCCGCGAGCGACTGCACCAGCTTCCACACCCCGGCGCGGCTCAGGTCGAGCGCCGCACCGAGCGCCTCCCCCGAATGGAAATGGCCGTCCGCGAGCAAGCCGAGCAGGCGAAAACGTGGGTGCATGGGCAACGCGGCAGGGACTTCGCGGGTCCCGCTGGGGTGGGCCGGCCGGTACGCTAGCGGCTTTGCGGGGCAGGCGCAAGTTGCCCCGCGGACGGGCCCGGCGCCAGGGCCACGGGCGTGGCGGAGC
The DNA here is from genome assembly GCA_937867305.1 of uncultured Ectothiorhodospiraceae bacterium. Taxonomy (GTDB): domain Bacteria; phylum Pseudomonadota; class Gammaproteobacteria; order JAABTG01; family JAABTG01; genus JAGNLM01. The sequence continues at coordinate 5,745 of CALMKJ010000160.1, forward strand.
CGAATCCCCAGGGTGCGCTGCGGATATGGATGTCCCGCTGGGGAAACGGGATCTCGATCCCCTCTTCCCGCAGGGCCCGCTCCACGGCGACGTGGATGTCGTTGACAATCGGCAGGCGGTCGGCCAGCTCGCTCGCGAAGACGTACACGTCGAAGTCGAGCGCGCTGTCCCCGAAGCCCATGAAGAACACCCGGGGCTCGGGCTCCGATCGCACCTTGGGCACCGACCGCACCGCCCTCAGGATCACGCGCAGCGCCTTCTCCGGGTCCGAGCCGTAGGCTACCCCCACCTGCACCCGCACCCGGGTGACGGCGTCGGTGAGCGTCCAGTTCACCACCCGCTCGGTGATGAAGGACTTGTTCGGGACGATGATCTCCTTGCGGTCGAAGTCGGTGATGGTCGTCGCGCGGATCCGGATGCGCGAGACGGTACCGGTGAGCTCCCCCACCGTCACCGTGTCACCGACCCGCACCGGGCGCTCGAAGAGGATGATCAGGCCCGAGATGAAGTTGGCGAAGATCTCCTGCAGACCGAAGCCGAGACCGACGCCGAGGGCCGCCACCAGCCACTGCACCTGCGCCCAGCTGAGACCGAGTACCCCGAACGCGAGCAGGGCGCCGGCCGCGGCGATGGCGTACCCCGTCGCCTTGGAGATCGCATAGCGAACCCCGGGCTCCAGGGAGGCGTGTCGAAAGATGGCGAGGTCGAGCAGCCCTGGCAGGTTGTGCGCGGCGGCGGTCGCCACGACCGCCACCAGCAGGGCGAGGAACAGGCTCTGCAGGGTGACGGGCACGACCCTTTCCTGCCCGTCGATGACCTGCGTCTGGTGCCAGAGCTCGACCCGCTCCAGGATGTTCAGGGCCGGCAGCACGTCGGCCCAGATGAGCCAGAGACCCACCGGGAGCGCCAGCAGGATGACCGTGCGCAGCAGCTTGCGGGTCTGGGCGTCGACTGCCGCCAGGTCGACCCCGAAAGCCTCCGCGGGGGCCGGCGCAGGCTCCGCCCCCCCCGCCCTCGCCTCCCGGGCCGCCAGCGCCGCCTCCCGGCGCTCGCGCGCCAACTGCAACGCGAGCCGGCTCCGGGTGAGGGTCAGCCAGCGCACGACCAGGCTCTGCACGACGGCGGCCCCCATGAAGAGCCAGACGGTGTCGACCATCCGCCTCGCGAGGTGGCCGGCGCTGTAGTAGTAGCCGACCGCCGCGAGGAGGGCGAGCCCCAGGGACATCCCGACCGCCAGGTGCGGCCAGAGGCGCCGCAGCCGGAACAACCAGCCGTTCGGGTGCGCCGCAAAGTAACTCTGCATCAGAGCACCGTCGGGCCGCAGCAGGCGCTGCAGGATGACCGCGAACAGGACCATCATCCCCATGAAGGCCACCCGGCTCAGACCGGCGCGGTACGCCTCGCTCGTGGAGGTCCCGAAGGTCGCGGCGAGCAGCGCGAGCGGCAGGCCGATCGTCACGATCGAACGCAGCTGGCGGCGCAGCTGGCGCAACAACGGGTCCGGCCAGCGGAAGTGCACCGCGGCCACCCCGCCCGGAGAGCACAGGCGCAGGAAGACACTCGTGTTCAGCAGGAACGGCGCCCCACCCCGGAGCCCGGACCCGACCGCCTGTGTGAAATCGGTCGCCTCGGGCGAGAACTGCAGCGCCCGCCCCGTCAGCCACATCAGCAGGGGCAGCGGCACTGCGAGCAGCAGCGTGTCGAGAAGCCCTTCGACGGTGTAGACGAACCGGTCGGAGTTGGGCCTGCCCACGAGGGTGTAGTGCTCGGCGACCCGCCGGCGCAGGGCAATCCCACCCCAAGCGAGCGCCCCGATCCCGAAGGCCGTCAACGCGGCCAGGGCGGGCGCCGCCACCAGCTCGTGGCCGACCACCACCAGCAGGCCCCACCAGTTCTCGATGGAGAAGAGCCAGCCCACCGCCGCCAGCAGGTCGCCCGGCGTGCGCGCGCCCAGCGGGTGCTGGCTCGGGATCCAGAGCAGGTGCTCGTCCAGGAACTGCCGGAAGGCGCCGCTCGTGTCCTCGAGCCGCTTCTGGACGAACTCGAGCTCCCCGAGCTCGCGCAGGTAGTCCCCCTGGGCCGTTCCGAGCTGCTGCAGCAACTGCTGGCGGTCCTTCAGAAGCCGAGTGAGCTCCTCCCGGATCGCCTCACGCTGGGCGCTCTCGTGGACCTCGCTCACCTGCTCGGTGAGGGTCCGCTCGACCGCTCGCCCCACATCAGCGACCTGCCGACGCTCGTCCGCGACCTGCACCTGCTCGAGGCCCACCTCCCCGAGCCGGCGCTGGCGCTCGTGGGCCAGGGCCAGCGGGGGTGTCTCGCCCCGCAGCACGCGGCGCTGGTCCGGCAGGCGGTTGCGCTGCTCCATCAGCACCTTGCCGAGGGCCTGACTGAGACCGGCCACCTCGAGCTTCTGCCGGGCGCTCTGGAAATCCTGCTCGAGCTGGGCGACCCGGGTCTCGGTCGCCTCGCGCAGGGCGTTGACCTCCTCCGCCTCGCTGGTCAGGGCGGCCAGGGCCGCCCCGGTATGGGCGTTGGCCTCGGCGAGCCGGCGGATCGCGGGGTGCTTCGCCTCCGCGGCCTGCTCCGCGCGGGCGGTCTGCTGCACTGCGATGGCCGCGGCGACCCGCCGGCCCTGGTTGACCAGCTCGTCGAGCCGGCGGACTGCGTCCTGGGCGGCGCTGGCCTCCCGGGCCGTCTGGTCCCGCTGGGCGTTCAGGAGCTCCAGCCGCACGGGGTGGCTCGCCAGCTCCTGCTCGAGGCGCACCACCTCCGCGCTGCGCGCGGCGAGACGGGTCTGTTGGAGCACCTTGCGGGCGTCGGTGGCAGCCGCCGATTCCCCGGCCGGCACCGGAGCCCGGTCCTCCTGACCCAGCGCCTCGAGCGCCCGCCGGGCCTCGGCCAGCTCCTGGCGGACTGCCCCCGGGCGCCCCTGCTGCTCCTGCAGCTGTTTCTCGAGGCCCGCGAGGCGCGCCTCCACACCCGTGAGGTCCACCTTCTGCCGCGCCAACCGCTGCTCGAGCTCCGGGAGAGGCGTATCGGGCCCCACCCCCGCGGGCAGCGGCGACTTCTCCGCCGGCGCCGGCTTCGCCAGCGCGTCCCGGATGGCGCGGGTCTCCCGGGGGGCGCTTTCCACCGCCGCCCGATAGGTGCCGGCAAGCGACTCGCTCTTCTTGACCGCTTCGAGCTGCGCCAGGGCCTGGCGGTAGAGCTCCGCGAGTCTTGCCCGCTGCGCGTCGTCGAGCCCGGTCTGGCCCTCGACTTCCTTGATCCGGGCCTCGATCTGCTCCGCGGAGAGCGCCGCGGACTCCGCAGCCCGTCCCCCGGCCGGGTTCAGCAGGCCGAGAAGAAGGGTCAGAAGGATTAAAGCGAGCGATACAGCGCGCTCACCGCGTCTGGGGCTGGGCACGGGCTCGGGGCCTCCGGTCGGTCTCGGACCCTGGAAGACGCTATCGTACACCGCTTCGCCGGGACGCTTCTTAACTTCCACGGGGGCTTGTGGTAGAGAGGCTCATGAGTCGAATTCCCTCCCACGCCCGCTGCGTGTTCAGCGGGGTCCTCTTCGACGTCTTCCAGTGGGAGCAGGAGTTGTTCGACGGCAGCACCGCGACGTTCGAAGCCGTCCGGCGCCTGCCTTCAGTCCAGATCCTTGCGACCACCCCCGATGACCGGGTGATCCTGCTGCGCGAGGAGCAGCCCTTCGTCGGCCGATTCGTCGCCGTGCCCGGCGGGCGCATCGACCGGGGACACACCCCCGAGGAGACGGTGCTACGGGAGCTGCGCGAGGAGCTCGGCATGGCGCCCGAGGGCATCGAGCCCTGGCAGACCGAGACCTTCGGCTCGAACATCCAGTGGACCACGCACGACTTCATCGCGCGGCGCTGCCGCCAGGTCGGTGAGCCCGAGCGCGAGCCGGGGGAGCGCATCGAGCCCTACCTGGTCACCTTCGAGCGGCTCCTCGAAGAGAGCGAGCGGCCCGACTTCCGCAACAAGGTGCTCGCCAACCGGCTCTTCCGCATGCGCCACACCCCCGGGGCCATCGAGTCATTCCGAGAGCGGCTCTTCGGTCGCTGAGGGAGAGCCATGGAATTCCTGAACGTGTACCGGCGCGTGCTCGCCCTGCTCACCCCCGAGCGCGGCCTTGCGGTGACGCTGGCGCTGGCCAACCTGGCGCTGGCCGGTCTCCACTTCGCCGAGCCGGTCCTGTTCGGCAAGGTCGTGGACGTCCTTGCAGGCATCGCTGGCCGGCCGGCGGGGGAGGTCTGGCACGATACCGTCCTCCTCCTCACCCTCTGGGGCGTCGTGGGGCTGACCGGAATCGTCGCGAACATCCTGGTCGCGCTCTTCGCCGACCGCCTGGCCCACCGCAACCGGCTGGGTGCCATGCAGCGCTTCTTCGAGCACGTGCTGGCTCTGCCCCTCGCCTTCCACGGCGACATCCACTCCGGACGCCTGCTGAAGGTGATGCTGCAGGGGGCGGACCACCTGTTCGGGCTCTGGCTCGCGTTCTTCCGGGAGCACCTGGAGACCTTCGTCACCCTCCTGGTGCTGCTGCCTCTCACGCTGCTCCTGAACTGGCGCCTCGCGCTCCTGCTGATCGTGCTCGTGGTCCTCTTCGCGGTCATGACGACGCTGGTCATCCGGCGTACGGAGCGGGCGCAATCCGAGGTGGAATCCCAACACTCCCAGCTCGCCGCCTCGGCGAGCGACGCGCTGGCCAACGTGGTCGTGGTCCAGAGCTTCGTGCGCCACGAGGCCGAGACCAGGAACTTCTCGGACATCTCGAGAAAGGTGCTGCGCGCGCAGTTTCCGGTGCTGAACTGGTGGGCCCTGGTGAGCGTGATGACGCGCGCGGCGAGCACCCTCGCGGTCATCTCCATCTTCGCGCTCGGGACCTGGCTCACACTGGCCGGGGAGGCGACCGTCGGCGAGGTGGTGAGCTTCATGGGCTTCGCGAACCTGCTCATCGGGCGCCTGGAGCATGCGATGGGGTTCGCCTCGCGCCTGTTCTTCCAGCTCCCGGCCCTGCGCGAGTTCTTCCAGGTCCTGGACACCCGCTCGAACGTCGCCGAGCGCCCCGGCGCCGCGACGCTGCCCCGGGTGCGGGGCGACGTGGCCTTCGAGGGGGTGTCCTTCGCCTACCGTGGCGGGCAACGCGCGCTCGCGGACGTGGACATGCAGGTACCCGCAGGGAGCACCGTCGCGCTGGTGGGTCACACCGGGGCCGGGAAGACGACCGCCCTCTCCCTGCTGCACCGGGTCTGGGACCCCACGGCGGGCCGCATCCTCATCGACGGCGTCGACATCCGCGAGGTCACGCTCGCGAGCCTGCGCCAGAACATCGGAGTGGTGTTCCAGGAGAGCCTGCTGTTCAACCGCTCGATCGCGGAGAACCTGCGGGTGGGCAAGCCCGACGCGACCGACGCGGAGCTCGAGGCAGCGGCACGCCTCGCCGAGGCCCACGACTTCATCCTGCGCCAGCCCCGGGGCTACCAGACCCTGGTGGGTGAGCGCGGGTCCACCCTCTCGGGCGGCGAGCGTCAGCGCCTCGCCATCGCCCGCGCCCTGCTGAAGGATCCCCCCGTCCTGATCCTGGACGAGGCCACCTCCGCGCTCGACGCCGCCACCGAGGCGCGGGTGCAGAGGGCGCTGAAGGCGCTGACCCACAACCGCACGACGTTCGTCATCGCGCACCGTCTGTCGACGGTCCGGGACGCCGACCGGATCCTGGTCTTCGACCAGGGACGCATCGTGGAGCGCGGCACCTTTGCGGAGCTGGTCGCGGCGGACGGAGTGTTCGCGAACCTCGTCGCCACGCAGCTCGCGGCGAGCCGGCACGACGCGACGTGAAACGCGGTCCGAGCCTGGCGGCAGCCGTCAGCGGATCAGCGCTCTGGCCGACCCTTCCCCGGCTTCACCTTCTTGCGCCCGCCGTCCCCGGTGGCCGCAAGGTGATATTGACGACGAACTTCCTCCAGGTCGACTGAGGGCTCCGGGTATCTGAGGTCCATGTCCTCGAGCGTGGCGCAGAGGATCTGGGACACCGCCAGGTCCCGGAACCATTTGCGGTTCGAGGGGATCACATACCACGGGGCATCGTCGGTCGAGCACCGCTCCAGGGCCTCCTCGTAGGCCTCGATGTACTCGTCCCAGTGGCTGCGTTCCTCGTAATCGCCGAGCGAGATCTTCCAGTTCCGACGGGGATCCTCGAGACGGTCGCGGAAACGCTCGAGCTGCTCGTCCTTCGAGATGTAGAGGAAGAACTTCAGGATCGTCGTGCCCGACGCGCCGAGCTGACGCTCGAACTCGTTGATCTGCTCGTAACGCCGCGACCAGACCTTCCTGGGCACCAGGCCGTGCACCCGAACGACCAGGACGTCCTCGTAGTGCGAGCGGTTGAACACGGCCACCTCGCCCTTGCCGGGCGCGCGCGCGTGGACACGCCAGAGAAAATCGTGGGCCAGCTCCGCCGGTGTCGGCTGCTTGAATGCACTCACCGTCGTTCCGAGGGGGTTGAACGCATCCAGCACGTGCCGACACACGCCGTCCTTGCCCGACGCGTCGAGCCCCTGCAGCACGATCAGCAGCGAGCGCCGGGACTCGGCGTAGAGCTTCAGCTGACCGAGCTCGAGCTGCCGCTCGTAGGCGGCGACCATGGCCGCGGCGTCAGCGGTGGTCACGCCGTCACCGTGGTAACCCGGATCGACGTCCTTCAACCGAACCTTCGAACCGGGTTTGACCCGGAGCCTGTCGCGGTAATCCGTCATCTCGCTCCCCTTCACTAGACCTCGCGATACAGCTTCGCCCCCTGCTCCATGAACTCCCGGGCCTTGTCCCGCATCCCCTGCTCGGCGGCCCCCTCCTCCTCGACCTCGTGGCGCTCGGCGAAGTCACGCACGTCCTGGGTGATCTTCATGGAGCAGAATTGGGGCCCGCACATGGAGCAGAAGTGCGCCAGCTTGTGTGCCTCCTTCGGCAGCGTCGCGTCGTGGTACTCGCGCGCCCGGTCGGGGTCGAGAGACAGGTTGAACTGGTCCTCCCACCGGAACTCGAACCGGGCCTTGGAGAGCGCGTTGTCGCGCAACTGCGCCGCCGGGTGACCCTTCGCCAGGTCGGCGGCGTGCGCGGCGATCTTGTACGCGATGATCCCCTCCTTGACGTCCTGCTTGTCGGGGAGCCCCAGGTGCTCCTTGGGCGTCACGTAACAGAGCATCGCCGTGCCGAGCCACCCGATCATCGCCGCACCGATGGCGCTCGTGATGTGGTCGTAGCCGGGCGCGATGTCGGTCGTGAGCGGGCCCAGCGTGTAGAACGGCGCCTCGAGGCAGTCCCGCAGCTCCCGGTCCATGTTCTCCCGGATGAGCTGCATCGGTACGTGGCCGGGCCCCTCGATCATCACCTGCACGTCGTGCTTCCACGCGACGCGCGTGAGCTCACCCAGGGCCTCGAGCTCCCCGAACTGGGCCTCGTCGTTGGCATCGGCGATGGAGCCGGGGCGAAGCCCGTCGCCGAGCGAGACACCCACGTCATAGGCCGCCAGGATCTCGCAGATCTCCTCGAAATGCGTGTACAGGAAGTTCTCCCGGTGGTGGGCGAGACACCACTTCGCGAGGATCGAGCCCCCGCGCGAGACGATCCCGGTCAGCCGGCGCGCCGTGAGTGGCACGTGGCGCAGCAGCAGGCCGGCGTGGATGGTGACGTAGTCCACCCCCTGCTCTGCCTGCTCCAGGAGGGTGTCCCGGAACATCTCCCAGGTCAGCTCCTCCGCCCGCCCCTCGACCTTCTCGAGGGCCTGGTAGATCGGCACCGTTCCGATCGGGACCGGGCTGTTACGGATGATCCACTCCCGGGTCTCGTGGATGTGCGGCCCGGTCGAGAGGTCCATCACCGTGTCCGCGCCCCAGCGGATGGCCCAGGTCATCTTCTCGACCTCCTCCTCGATCGAGGAGGACAGCGGGGAGTTGCCCAGATTGGCGTTGATCTTCACCAGGAAATTGCGCCCGATGACCATCGGCTCGCCTTCCGGGTGGTTCACGTTCGCGGGCAGGATCGCTCGTCCGCTCGCCAGCTCCGCGCGCACGAATTCGGGCGTGATCTCGTGGGGGATGCGCGCGCCGAGCCCCTGCCCGGGGTGGCGCCGCGCGAGGAGCCCCCGGTCCCGGTACTCCGCAAGCCGCACGTTCTCCCGGATCGCCACGAACTCCATCTCCGGCGTGACGATCCCCTGGCGGGCGTAGTGCATCTGGGTGACGGTGCGACCGGGCCGGGCCCTCCGGGGCTGGTGCGCAGCGGCGAAGCGTAGATGCGCCAGCGCCGGATCGGCCGCTCTCTCCCGGCCATACCCCGAGCTGGGGCCCTGGAGCGACTGCGTGTCCCCCCGCTCCTCGACCCAGGCGGCCCGCAGCCGCGCCAGGCCGTTCCGGACGTCGATCGCAGCCCCGGGGTCGGTATACGGGCCGGAGGTGTCGTAGACCGTGACCGGGGCGTTCTTCTCCGCCCCGAGCACCGAGGGGGTGTCGCCGAGCGCGATCTCGCGCATCGGAACACGGAGGTCCGGCCGGCTGCCCTGCACGTAGACCTTGCGCGAGCGCGGGAACGGATGCACTGCCGCCGGGTCCACGCGGGCGGTGCGGCTGAGGAAATTCTCGGGGACAGCGCTCATGGCACCACCTCACAGAAGGTCGGAGGGCGGAGAAAGGACACTCCGGCGCGGGGGGCTCCGCAGGGACCGCTTCAGAAGCGGGGTGCAATTTCCTGAAAAAACGCGTTGTTTCTACCTAGCCCTGCTCTTACCCAACGCTATATACTGTACTGCGGGCTTGCAGGGGAAGGCACGAATGCGGCGCTTCACGGCCCGCCAGCTTCAGGAATACCTCGAAAAGGTCGATACAAGGCCGCTGCTTCTGGACGTTCGCGAGCCTTGGGAATACCAGATCTGCAGGCTGCCGGACAGCCGGCTCGTGCCCATGCGGCAGTTGCCGGCGGCCATCGAAGGGCTCGACCCGGGAAGCGAGATCGTGGTGGCCTGCCACCACGGGATGCGCAGCCTCGCCGTCGCCCGGTATCTCGAGCAGGCCGGCTTCACGAACATCATCAACCTGGACGGCGGAGTGGCGGCTTGGGCCAGGGACGTCGACCCCACGATGCCGACTTATTGACCGGGAGCGCCGGATGAAAAACAGAATGCACCTCCCCTCGGTGATGGCCTTGACGGTGAGCCTCGCGCTCGGCCTGCCCGCCGCTGCGGGGGCGATCGACCTGATCGAGACCTACAAGCTCGCCCTGGACAACGACGCCGAGTTCGCCGCGGCGGTCGCCGGAAACAAGGCCGCCCAGGAATTCAAGCCCCAGGCCCGGGCTGCGCTGCTCCCCAATATATCCCTGGACGCCTGGACGGCGTACAACGACGGTCGGCGCAAGGCCCGGAGCCGCAGCGGCATGGTCGCCGATGACGCCCGCTACAACACGAACGGCTACGGGCTCAGCCTGACCCAGCCGGTCTTCCGCTGGGACCGCTGGGTCCAGCTGAGACAGGCCGACGACCGGGTCAAGCAGGCCAACGCGGAGCTCGACTCCGCGGCGCAGGACCTGATCGTGCGCGCCGCGGCGCGCTACTTCGAGGTGCTCGCGGCCGAGGACAACCTGGAGTACCGCATCACCACCAAGGACGCATTCTTCTCCCAGTACAACCAGGCCCTGCAGCGATTCGAGGTGGGGCTCATCGCCATCACCGACGTGGAGGAGGCGAAGGCCGGCCACGACCTCGCAGTGGCGGAGGAGATCCGCGCCCGCAACGCCCTCGAGAACGCCCGCGAGGCCCTGCGCGAGTTGGTGGGGGAGTACTACGAGCAGTTGGCCCCGCTGGCCAAGGAGGTGCCCCTGCTCAAGCCTGACCCGGACAGCGCGGAGCGTTGGGTGGAAAAGGCGCTCGCCGAGAACCGGCAGGTCGCGGCCGCCACCTTCGCCTCGAAGGTCGCCCAGGAGGAGATCAAGCGGCGCGCCTCCGGCCACCTGCCGACCCTGGACCTGGTGGCGGGACGGAACTATTCCGCCCAGTCGGAGAGCCCCAAGCTGACCGACCTGAGCGTGGGTGGCCCGAGCCGCAACTACACCGACGCCATCGGACTGCAGGTCACACTGCCCATCTTCAGCGGCGGCCTGACCTACTCTCAGACCGAGCAGGCCCGCCACCAGTACCAGCAGGCCCTGGAGCAGCTCGAGTCCGCCCGTCGGGGCACGCACCGCCAGGCGCGCCAGTCCTACAACGGCGTCATCGACAGCATCTCTGGCGTCGCCGCCCTGCGCCAGGCCCTGACCTCGACCCAGAAGGCCCTGGAGGCGATCGAGGCCGGCTTCCAGGTGGGCACCCGCACCTCGGTGGACGTCCTGAATGCCCAGCGCAACACCTACGAATCCAAGCGCGACTACAAGAACGCCCAGTACACGTACATCCTGGGCGGTCTGCGCCTGAAACAGGCCGCCGGAACCCTCTCCCCCGACGACCTGGTGCCCATCAACGACTGGTTGAAGCACTGACGGGGGCCGCGCCAGAGGCGTCCCCCCGCCCCGAGCCGGCGAGGAGCCCCAACTGGGGCTCCAGGACGGTCATCAGCCGCTCGAGGGCGCCGCGGTTCTCCACGACGGCCTCACGGGCACTCTCCCCCATGGCGTGACGCCGGTTGGGGTCCTGGAAGAGCTCGCAGACCACCGCGGCGAGCTCCCGGGCACCCCGCACCTGGCGGCCAGCCCCCCGCTCCACGAGCATGCCGCTCACCTCGGCGAAGTTGAAGACGTGCGGGCCGAAGAGCACCGGGACCCCCAGGGCCGCGGGCTCGAGCAGGTTGTGGCCGCCGGTGGGCACCAGACTGCCCCCGACGAAGGCGACGTCCGCGGCCGCGAAGAACAGCGGCAGCTCACCCATGGTGTCCCCGAGGAAGACCTGGGCCTGAGTGACGTCCTCGCCCGCCCGGGTGCGCTGAACCACCCGGAACCCCATCCGGCGGGCCAGGGCGAGCACCCGTGCGAACCGCTCCGGGTGCCGCGGGACGAGCACCAGAAGGCTGCCGGGGCAGTGCTGCAGCAGGCGGTCGAAGGCATCCAGAATCCGCTTCTCCTCGCCCTCGTGGGTGCTGGCGGCCACCCAGACGCTGCGGTCCACCCCCCACTGCCGCCGGAGCGCCTCGGCCTGCTCCCGCAGACTCGCGGGCAGTGGCACGTCGAATTTCAGGCTGCCCGTGACCTGCACCCGCTCCCGGGGGACCCCGAGGGCCAGGAACCGCTCTGCGTCCCGAGGGCCCTGGGCCGCGATGGCGCCGATCCGCCCCAGCATGGGCCCGACCACCCCCGGGAAACGGGAGTACCCCCGGGCCGAGCGCTCGGAGAGGCGCGCGTTGGCCACCACCACCGGGATTGCGCGCTCGGCGCAGAGCCGCAGGGTGTTGGGCCAGAGCTCGGTCTCCATGAACACGGCGAGCCGGGGCCGCGCCCGGTCGAGAAAACGGCCGACCGCCCCGGGCAGGTCATAGGCCGCGTACACGTGCTCGACCTCGTGGTCGAATGCGGCGCGCACCCGCTCCGACCCGGTGGGCGTGGTCGTCGTAACCACCACCCGCAGGCCCGGGTAGCGCTCCAGGATCAGGCGCACGAGCGGCACGGCCGCCTGCACCTCGCCCACCGAGACCGCGTGGACCCACACCGGGCAGTCCCTGGGCAGCGCACCGTGCCCGAAGCGCTCGCCCCAGCGGCGCCAGTAGGCACGGTTGCGAAAGCCGCGCCGGGTGAGGTTGAGGAGCACCAGCGGCGCAGCGGCTGCGATGAGCGCCGTGTAGAACCGCTCGGCAGGAGTGGGAGGAATCGGCGCCCCTGAAGGGCCGGGTGAGATCACCGCACCGGCTCAGCCTGCCTCGTGACGAGGCAGATTGGCACCCAGGATCGCCTCGATGACCTCGGTGGTGGAACACCCCGGCAGGTAGCCGAGCACCACCACCTGACCGCCCCGGGCCCGCACACAGGCGCTCCCCGCGATGGCCTCCGGCCGGTAGTCCCCGCCCTTGACCAGCACGTCCGGTCCGAGCGCGCAGACGAGCCGCTCCGGGGTGTCCTCCGGGAACGGCACCACCCAGTCCACCGAGGCCAGAGCCGCCAGCACGGCCATCCGGCGGTCGAGGGGGTTGATGGGTCGGTCACGGCCCTTGAGCCGCTGGACCGAGGCGTCGTCGTTCACTGCGACCACCAGCCGGTCACCCAGGGCCCGGGCCTCGGTCAGGAAGCGCACGTGTCCGGCGTGCAGGATGTCGAAGCAGCCGTTGGTCATGACGACGCGCTCGCCCCGCCCCCGCGCCTCGGCGACCCGCTCGAGGAGCTCCGCCTCACCGACGACGCCGCCCCCCGCAGGAGAATGGGGGGCAAGGGACGCGGCCAGCTCGGCCGCCGTAACGCTCGCCGTGCCCAGCCGCGCGACGACCAGGCCCGCCGCGCGGTTCGCGAGCCTGGTGGCCTCGTCCAGGCCGCTGCCGGCGGCCAGGGCCGCCGCCAGGACCCCGACCACCGTGTCGCCCGCACCGGTCACGTCGTAGACCTCGCGTGCATTGGCGGCGAGATGCAGCGGGGCGGCACCCGCCCGGAGCAGGGTCATGCCGTGCTCACTGCGGGTCACCAGCAGGGCGTCGAGCGAGAGATCGCCCCGCAGGCGCTCGCCCCTCGCGACCAGCTCACCGAGGTCCCGGCAGCCCCCCACCACGGCCTCGAGCTCCGCGAGGTTCGGCGTGACCAAGGTGGCACCGCGGTAGCGCCCGAAGTCCCTGCCCTTGGGGTCCACCACCACCGGCCGGCCCAGCCGCCGGGCCGCGGTGATGAGCCGTTGCGGGTCCGCGAGCGTGCCCTTGCCATAGTCGGAGAGGACGAGCACCCCCATCCGCCCCAGGAGCTCGGACAGGACGTCCTCCCCCACGGTGATGCCCTCACCCGTGAGCCGCTCCTCGAAATCGAGGCGGATGAGTTGCTGGTGGCGGCTCAGCACCCGCAGCTTGGTCACCGTGGGCCGGCCGGCCCGCTGCTCGAGCCGGGCATCGACCCCCCGCGCCGCAACGAGCGCGGCCAGCGTCCGGGCGGCCTCGTCGTCGCCGGTCAGCCCCGCGAGGGTGACCGCTGCGCCGAGGCTCGCCGCGTTGAGGGCGACGTTGGCCGCCCCACCCGGACGGTCTTCCACGTCCTGCACGTGGACCACCGGGACAGGCGCCTCGGGCGAGATCCGCTCGGTCGCACCGTACCAGTAGCGGTCGAGCATGACGTCGCCCACCACCACCACGCGGGCGCGGGAAAAGTCAGGCAGAGGGGATGACGCAGGGGCCAAGGTGCGGTCCGGTGACGGTCGAGCCTTTGGGCACCGGGCAGTGTAGCAGACCCCGTCCCATTGATTCCGGGCCCGCTCTCCGCGTTCAATGGGTCTCCCGGGCATGGGCCGGGCACCGCGAGAGGAGTGACGCACGTTGGCGATGGAATCGTGGGGAAGCGCGTACAGACTCGGGGGATGGGCGCTGGCGATCGTGCTCGGCCTGTGCGCGGCGACCTCGCTGGCGAGTGCCGGGGGCCTGCCCGAGCGGTTCTCGGCCACCTACGACGTCATCGCCTACGGCGTGACCGTCGGCGAGACCCGCTGGACGCTCGAGCCGGAGTCGGCCGGGCGCTCCCGTTTCCAGTCCCAGACCCGGCCGGTCGGGCTCGCCTCGCTCGTCCTCGACGGCGAGCGCCGGGAGCACAGCCTGTTCACGCTCGACGACTCGGGGCGTCCCCAGCCGCTGCAGTACCGCTTCGAGCGCAGCGGCCCGCGGGCACGCAAGGCGGCCATCGATTTCGACTGGAAGGCCCTCAAGGCGGTCAGCACGTACCGTGACCGTACGGTCGAACTATCCCTCACGCCGGGCACGCTGGACGGGATGGTCTACGTCCTGGCGCTGATGCAGGAGTTGGCGGCGAATCGGCCGGAGACGCGGCTCCAGGTCGCAGAGCGGGGAAAGGTCAAGACCTACGTCGTGAAACGCGAGGGCGAGGAGCGGATCGAGACGGCGCTCGGAAGGCTCGATACGGTCCGCATCTCCCGGTCCACGGACGACGAACGCAAGACCACCGTCTGGGCCGCGCCCAAGCTGCGGTTTCTGCCCGCGCGCATCGAGCACCGGGACCCCGAGGGCACGCCCCTCACGTTGCGCCTGCGCTCGGCGCAGCTGGCCCCCTGACCCACGGCACCGCACCCCGCCCCTGGTCAGGAGGCGGAGTGCGGCCTTGGAGTAAATCGGGCTTCAGCCGCCGGGCTTGGGGGCCTGCTGGGCCTTGGCCGATTGGAGCGCCTGCACCAGGCGGGCCGCCGGCACGTAACCCGGCACGACCCGGCCGTCGTCCAGAACCAGGGTGGGGGTGCCACTGATGCCCAGCATCTGCCCCATCGTGTAGTGATCCTCCACCGGGTTCTCGCAGGACTTCTCAGGCACGGCCTTGCCGTTCTTGGCGTCCGTGAGGGCCTGGTTGCGGTCGGGCGCGCACCAGACCGAGACGGTCTTGCGGTAGCCGGCCGACGCGAGGCCCGCACGGGGGTAAGCCAGGTAGCGCACCTTGACCCCTTGCCGGTTCAACTCCGGCACCTCCTGGTGCAGCTTCACGCAGTAGGGGCAATCGATGTCGGTGAAGATGGTGACCGTGTGCTTCGCGTCCTTCGGGCCGAACACGATCATGCCGGACTCGCCGAGCTCTTCCAGCGCCTGCAGGCGCGCGCCCGAGCGGCGGTCCTCGGTGAGATTGTCCTGCGTCTTCACGTCGATCAGGTCGCCCTTCACGAGATGGGCGCCGTCGGCGGTGATGTAGACCACCTCCGGGCCGTAGACCACCTCGTAGAGGCCTGCGGCGGGCGCCGGCCGCACGCTCGTCGGCGCCATCCCCGGCACCAGGTTGGCAAGCGCCTGGGTGATGGCCTGGGGCACCGCGTCCTGGGCGGAGAGGGCTGCCGGAAGGCAGGCGAGCAGCGAGAGCGCGAGCGTGTGGCGCAGTTTCATCGGCATGGGACTCCTCGGCGTAGCGGTGGTAGGTGGAAGACTGGCCGTCGGCTCTGAGAGTCCCCGGTCCGGCCGAAGTTCACGCCGGGCGCCGCGTCCGTCTCTGCGGGGCACCCGGGCAGCCCGCAGAGGCTAGAGGCTCGCCCGGTCCGGATCAATGGGGCGCGCGGGGAAGAGCCCCTGGGAGCAGGTCCCGGAGGCGCCGGTACGGCCCCGCGGGACACGCCGTGAATACGTCCCTGTAGGCTCGTATGCCGCCGTCCAGGCGGCATACGGTCCCGCGAG
>CALMKJ010000161.1 GCA_937867305.1 uncultured Ectothiorhodospiraceae bacterium
TCGCGGCGATCTTGCCGCCCACGTGGCCCGACTTGCCCATGCCGAGGACGACGATCCGGCCGCGGCAGGCCAGCAGGTACTCGCAGGCCCGGGCGAAGTCCGCGCCGACGCGAGGCACGAGGTCGCGGATGGCCGCCGCCTCGGTTTCCAGGACGGCGACGCCGAGTCGGACGAGGGCCTCGGGGTCGGACCGGGTCCCGGGGGCGGGCGCGGGCCCAGGGGCCTGCCCGGGCGCAACGGCGGCGGGGTCCGGTCGGGGCGCGGCGGCGGGCGCGGGGGCGGTGGGCGACATGGCGCGTGCGTTCGGTCGGGTCGCGGCGAAGTGCGCGGGGGCGGTGGGGGACATTCTAGCCCGGAATCTGACGGCGACGGGGCGCCCCGCTATACTGCCCGCCCTGCCCCGCCTGCCTGGCGCCCCTGGGCCACGCACCGTGAACGCTCCCGCGAACGCCCCTGTGACCACTCCCCCGAGCGCTCGCCCGAGCGCTCCCCCCGACGCCCGTCTCGACCTCGCCCGCCGCTGGCTCTCCGGGGAGCTGGGATTCGGCGATTACACCCTCGCCCCCGCTTCGAGCGACGCGAGCTTCCGGCGCTATTTCCGCGTCACGCGCGACGGCGAGTCGCTCATCCTGATGGACGCCCCGCCGGAGCGCGAGGACTCGCGCCCCTTCGTGGAGCTCGCCGCCCGCCTGGCCGCGGCCGGGGTCACCGTGCCTCGGGTGCTCGCCACGGACCTCGCACGGGGCCTGCTGCTGGTGACCGACCTGGGCAGCACCCACTACCTGGCCGCCCTCACCGGGGGCGAATCCCCGCAGAGGCTCTACGGGGATGCCCTGGAGGCGCTCCTTCGCATGCAGACCGCGGTCCCGACCCGGGGCCTGCCCGCCTACGACGAGGGTTTGCTGCGCCGCGAGCTCGGCGTCTTCCGCGAGTGGTACCTCGGCCGGCACCTGGGCGTCACCCTGACCCCGGACCAGGCGCGGGGCCTCGCCGCCGCGGAGGACGCGCTGGTCGGCGGGGCGCTCGAGCAACCGCGCGCCTTCGTGCACCGGGATTACCACTCCCGCAACCTGATGCTCCTCGCCGAGGGCAATCCGGGGGTCCTGGACTTCCAGGGGGCGCTCGTGGGGCCGGTGACCTACGACCTGGTGAGCCTGCTGCGGGACTGCTACGTCGCCTGGGACACGGACTTCGTGCGCGAGACAGCGCTCGGCTACGGGCGCCGTCTCGAGGCCGCCGGCGTCATCCCCCGGACCGACCCGGAGGTGTTCCTGCGCTGGCTCGACCTGACCGGGGCCCAGCGCCACCTGAAGGCGGCCGGGATCTTCGCCCGCCTGCACCACCGGGACGGCAAGCCCCACTACCTGGCGGACATCCCGCGCACCCTCGGGTACGTGCGGGAGGTGGCGGGAAGGCGGGCGGAGCTGGGGGGGTTGGGGGAGCTGCTGGAACAGGTGGGGGCATGAAGCGCTTCATTCACCGCAGAGGCGCAGAGGCGCTGAGAGTGATGGATAAAAAACCCTCTGCGCCTTCGCGCCTCTGCGGTTCGTCGGGCCGCCGGTCGTGAGGGCCATGATCCTCGCGGCCGGCCGCGGGGAGCGCCTGCGCCCGCTCACCGACACCGTGCCCAAACCGCTGATTTCTGTGGCGGGAAAGCCACTTATTGTGCATCACCTGGAGCACCTCGCCGCCGCCGGTTTCCGGGAGGTCGTGATCAACCACGCGCACCTGGGGGCACGGATCGAGGAGGCCCTGGGGGACGGGTCCCGCTGGGGGCTCCAGATCCGCTATTCGCCCGAGGCGCCCGCCGCCCTCGGGACCGGCGGGGGCATCCACCGGGCGCTGCCCCTGCTCGGCCCCGGCCCCTTCCTGGTGGTGAACGGCGACGTCTGGACGGACCTGCCCTTCGCGGGCCTCGCACGGGGGCCGCTCTGGCCCGAACAGGAGTCCCTCGGCCTCGCGCGCCCACCCACCGACTCCGCACGTACTCCAGCCGGCCTCGCCCACCTGGTGCTGGTCCCGAACCCGCCCCACAACCCGGGGGGTGACTTTCCTCTGGACGGGGACCGCGTGGGCGACGGCCCGGGGGAGCGGCTCACCTTCAGCGGCATCGGCGTCTACCAGCCCGCCCTCTTCGCGGGCCAGACCCCCGGCGCCTTCGCGCTCGGGCCCCTGCTGCGGGAGGCGGCGGCACGGGGACAGGTCAGCGGGGAGGTCTACTCAGGCGCCTGGTTCGACGTGGGCACCCCGGAGCGGTTGGCCGAGGTGGAGGCCTATCTCCTGGGCCGGTGAGGGCTGGACGCCCAGGACCACCAAGTTCTCAGCCGTCACCTCGTAAAGGTGGTCGGCGGGTCGCCCGTTCCATGGACCATCCGCCGACCGAAGTGCCGG
>CALMKJ010000162.1 GCA_937867305.1 uncultured Ectothiorhodospiraceae bacterium
AGGCGCGCCTGCGCATGGGCGAGAAGCTTGCCGAGCACATCCTGCGCGAGTGGCCCGCCCACGACATCGACGTGGTGATCCCGGTGCCGGACACGAGCCGGACGGCGGCGCTGCCCCTGGCGAACCGGCTCGGGGTGAAATTCCGCGAGGGGTTTGTGAAGAACCGCTACATCGGGCGCACGTTCATCATGCCGGGCCAGAAAGAGCGCAAGCGCTCGGTGCGTCAGAAGCTGAACGCCATCGACCTGGAATTCCGCGGCAAGAACGTTCTGCTGGTGGACGACTCGATCGTGCGCGGCACGACCTCGGCGCAGATCATCCAGATGGCCCGGGAGGCTGGCGCACGCAAGGTGTATTTCGCCTCTGCAGCCCCACCCGTGCGCTACCCGAACGTCTACGGTATCGACATGCCGGCGGCGCACGAGCTCGTGGCCCACGGGCGCACGGTGGAGGAGGTGGCCGCCTTCATCGGTGCGGACCGCCTGTTCTACCAGGACCTCGAGGACCTGATCCGCGCCGTGAACCGGCACAACCCCAGACTGCAGCGTTTCGACACCTCCATCTTTACCGGCGAGTACGTGACGGGCGACGTCAGCGTGGCCTACCTCCAGCGGCTCGAGCGCTCGCGCAACGACGAGGCGAAGGAGCACGCCCGGCGGCGCATCGAGGGCGACGTCATCGAGTTGCACAACTCCGCGTGATGGCCGCTGCGGCCGCGCAGACGGCTCGCCGCCAGCTGCTGGGGCTCTACCGCGCCGCCCTGGCGGCCGTGGACGGCCGGCGCCGGGTTCGTGAATACCTCCGCCAGGGGCACCTGGCGCCGCCGGTCCACGTGATCGCGGTGGGCAAGGCGGCGGTCCCCATGCTCCAGGGGGCCCTGGACGCCCTGGGCTCCGCAGTCGCCGGCGCGCTCGCAGTGGCCCCCGAAGGGGCATGCGGGGAGCATCTCTCCCGGCTTCCCGGCCTGCGGTGCCTCGAGGCCTCGCACCCCGTACCGGACGAGCGCAGCGTCGCGGCAGGCAAGGCCGTGGTGGAGGAAGTGGCAGGGCTGCCCCCGGTCGGCAGCCTGCTGTTCCTCACCTCGGGCGGCGCCTCGAGCCTGGTGGAGCTGCCGGCCCCCGGCGTATCCCTCGATGCGCTGCGGGAAGCCACCCGTTGGCTGCTGGCCTCGGGCCTGCCGATCCACGCGGTCAACCGGGTGCGCAAGGCGTTGTCCGCCATCAAAGGGGGGCGCCTCGCCGCCGGGCTGCGGGGGAGGCCCGCGCTCCATCTGGTGATGGCGGATGTCCCGGGTGACGAGCTCGGGAGCATCGGCTCCGGCCTGATCGTTCCCCATGCCGCAGCGGACCTCGACGGCCGCGGGCTTTCCCTTCCCCGGTGGCTGGAGGACCTGGTCGCAGGGTCGCTCCCCCCGGTTCCGGAGGAGGCCTTCGGGGGCCTGCGCCACGCCGTGGTCGCCTCAGGGGCCCAAGCCCGGTCCGTCGCCGCGCACCGGGGACGTCGGCTCGGCTACGCGGTGCTGCGACACGGTGAGCCACTGGTGGGCGATGCCCGCGAGGTCGGTGTCCGGCTCGCGGAGCGGATCCTCGCGAGCCCTCCCGGGCTGCAGGTGTGGACTGGTGAGACCACCGTGCGCCTGCCCCCCACGCCAGGGCGGGGGGGGCGCTGCCAGACCCTGGCCCTGGCCGCGGCGATGGTCCTGGCGGGGTCCCCCGACGTCGTGCTGCTCGCCGCGGGGACCGATGGGCGCGATGGGTCGAGCGAGGACGCGGGGGCCGTGGTGGACGGCGGCACGGTGGCGCGGGGGATCCTTGCCGGCCTTTCGCCGGAGGACTGCCTCGAGCGCGCCGATGCCGGAAGCTTTCTCGAGGCGAGCGGTGACTTGACCCACACGGGCCCGACCGGGACCAACGTGATGGACCTCATCCTGGCGTTGCGGCTGGCCCCGACCGACTATAATTCCCCCTTCGGGCGAAAGGGTATCCACGAGGTATCTGTCGATTTCGAGGCGAATCCAGCTTGAACGGCATATTGTCAAACGCCCGTGTTGCTGTAATAATACAGGTGTTGCATCGACAGGACAGCCTGGGGCGGTGCCCCTGGCGGGGAGTCGCTGTATCAAGTGTCTGACCGGTTGCCATACGCCGGGCCGAGTGGGTCTTTTCGGCGAATCGCGTATGCGGGCATCGAAGCAGGCGGGTAGCACCAAGGGGTGTCGGAGGACAGAGAGCGAGAATGGGCGCATCCTCGGATCAGAGACCCACGCCGACCATGAATCGGGTGCCCTTCCGGGCGGCCGACTTCACGAATCTTGCGGAGGCGCTGGACTACGCGGCGCTCGGCGAGACGGGGTGCAATTTCTACTCGGCCCGCGGCGAGCTTTCGGCTGCTTTGCCCTATTCCCGTTTGCGCGAGGAGGCGCTCCTGCTGGCACGCCGGCTGGCGAGCCTTGGCTTGGAGCGCGGCTCTCGGCTCGTCCTGGTCGCAGACACCTCGCCGGATTTCCTGCGCTTTTTCTTCGCGTGCCAGTACGTCGGCCTGGTGCCGGTACCGGTACCGGTGCACGTGAGCCTCGGCAGCCACAACGCCTACGTGCAGCTGCTGCGGGGCATGCTCCAGAGCTCGGCCGCGGCGCTGGCCATGTCGCCTGCAGGATTCCTCGAATACCTGAAGGAGGCGGCGCAGGGTCTGGACCTGCGTCTCGTCGGCGAGCCCTCGCTGTTCGATGACTTGCCGGAGAGCACGGCCGAGCTGGTCCCTTCAGGACCCGGTGAGCTCGCCTACCTGCAATACACCTCCGGGAGCACGCGGTTTCCCCGCGGCGTCGCCATCACCCAGGAATCGGTTCTCAGCAACCTGGCGGGGATCATCCGCCACGGCGTGAAGCTGCGGCCCGGCGACCGGGCGGTCTCCTGGCTCCCGTTCTACCACGACATGGGGCTCGTCGGTCTCGTGCTCACGCCCGTGGCGGGCCAGCTCTCGGTCGATTACCTCGCGACCCGGGACTTCGCCATGCGTCCCCGCCAGTGGCTCAGCCTGCTGTCCCGGTCGAAGGCTACGATTTCCTTCAGTCCGCCCTTCGGCTTCGAGCTGTGTGCCCGGCGGCTACGTCCGGGCGAGGCGGCGGACTACGACCTGAGCGCCTGGCGGGTCGCCGGCGTCGGGGCGGAGATGATCCACCCGGAGGTGCTCCAGCGCTTCGCGGAGGCCGTGGCCCCCAGCGGCTTCGACCCGGGCGCGTTCCTGCCCTGTTACGGAATGGCCGAGTGCGCCCTGGCCGTGAGCTTCTCGCCCCTCGGCACCGGGGTGTCCGTCGACCGCGTGGACAGCGAGCGGCTCGCCGTCGAGGGGAAGGCGGTCCCAGCCAGTTCCGACGGGGAGGCATCCCCCGCGCGCGTCAGCACGTTCGTGAACTGCGGGGCCCCCATCCCGGACTTCGAGGTGGAGGTCCGGGACGAGAACGGGCAGCCCGTCGGCGACCGGACGACCGGGACGGTCTTCCTGCGTGGGCCGAGCGTGATGTCGGGCTATTTCCGGGACCCCGAATCGACGAGTGCCACCCTGTCGGCGGACGGCTGGCTCAACACCGGCGACATCGGTTATCGCGCGGACGGGAGCCTGTTCCTGACCGGTCGCAGCAAGGACCTGATGATCGTCAACGGGCGCAACGTCTGGCCCCAGGACCTCGAGTACCTGGCCCACCAGCAACCGGAAGTGCGTCCGGGCGATTGCCTGGCGTTCTCGGTGCCCTGGTCCGACGAAGAAGAACGGGTGGTGATGGTGGTACAGAACCGCGACACGGACCCTGCCGTTCGGGCGGACCTGGTGAAGCGGTTGGAGGGTCTGGTGCGCTCGGAGTTCGGCATCGAGTGCCACGTGGAGCTGGTGCCGCCCCAGACGCTGCCTCGGACCTCGTCGGGCAAGCTGTCACGGTCCAAGGCCCGCCAGAACTTCATCGACTCGCGCGGCCAGCAGGCCGCCGGCGCTTCCCGGACGGAGAGCGTGAAGGCCGGCGAAGGCGCGGCGGGCGCCCTGCGCGTCGCCTGACCCCTTCGGTTTGAGCGAGGTGGCTCCGGAGGCGTCGGTCGTCGCCATCACCGGCGCGACCGGTTTCATCGGCGGCGCGGTGGCCCGTCGGCTGGCTGCCCAGGGTTGGCTCGTCAGGGCCCTGGTGCGCGGGGAGTCCCGCCTGGCGGGGCCGCGCCAGGCCGGCATCGAGTGGGTGCCCGGTGACCTGGCCTGGCCCGAGAGCCTGGCCCGCCTGGTCGACGGCGCCCGGGCCGTGGTCCATTGCGCCGGCGCCGTGCGGGGGCTCGACGAGTCCGATTTCCGCTCCGCCAACGTCGATGGGGTGCTCCATCTCGCGCGGGCAGCCGCGAGCGCCCGATCCGCTCCGCTCTTCGTCTTCATGTCGTCCCTGGCGGCGCGCGAGCCGGGGCTTTCCCCCTACGCCGCGAGCAAGCGCGCGGGGGAGGAGGCCCTTGCCTCCGGGGGGGCAGCTCTGCGGCGTGTCGTGCTTCGTCCCGCCGCCGTGTATGGGCCGGGCGACCGGGAGATGCGCCCGCTGCTGCGCATGATGATGCGGGGGCTCGCCCTGGTACCGGGGAACGGCACCGGGAGATTCTCGCTGCTCTACGTGGACGACCTCGTCGCGGCGGTCGAGCGTCTGCTGATCCTGGATGCCGCGCCGGCGGGACCCTTCGAGCTCCATGACGGGCGGTCCGGAGGCTACTCGTGGCCCGAGGCCGCCGGGATCGCTGCGCGTCTCAGGGGACGCCCCGTGCGCGTGTTGGGCGTGCCGGCCGCACTGCTCGCCGCGGTGGCCCGCGTGAACGCTGCGCGGGCCCGGCTCTTCGGGGCGGCGCCCATGCTGACGCCCGGCAAGGTCCGGGAGTTGGGCCACCCCGACTGGGTCTGCGACAACGCGCCCTTCTGCGCGGCGACCGGTTGGCGGCCCCAGGTCGAGTTCCCGGAGGGGCTGGAGCGTACCCTGGCCCCCCGTACCCCGGAGGGTGGGGCGTGATCTCGCCCGGCTCGCGCGTGTCTGCGCGGGGCGGCTCGCGCGAAACCCGCTAACATCACTGTTCGTATGGACACAGGCGGTCAAGGAGCCATGCCCACCCACGCGGAAGTCTGCTC
>CALMKJ010000163.1 GCA_937867305.1 uncultured Ectothiorhodospiraceae bacterium
TCGCCAGCTTCTTCTTCAGGTCCTGCTCCAGCAGGACCTCGACGGTTCCGCGCTTCAGCGCCTCGAACTGTTCCGCAGCGTCGGTCACGGTCGCCCCCCGGGGAAGCCCCTCAACCGCAGCCCGAGGACCCGCAGCCCGAAGACCCACAGCCTCCCCCCGCCGACGAGCCGCAGCCACAGCCGCTCGCCACGTTGGGGTTGCGGATGACGAACTGGTCCCCCTGGATGCCTTCGACGAAGTCGATCTCGGCGCCCATCAGATACTGGACGCTCATGGGGTCGACGAGCAGGCGGACGCCTTCGGTGTCGACCACCGTGTCGCCCTCCTCCACCGACTCGTCGAAGGTGAAGCCGTACTGGAACCCCGAGCAACCCCCGCCCTGCACGAAGATGCGCAGCATCAGCAGGTCGTTGCCCTCATCGGTGATCAACTCGCGCACCTTCTTCGCGGCGCTGGACGTCAACACCAGCGGGCTGGCCTCGGTAGCGACTTGGCTCATGGTCCCATCCTCCTGAACGGTCGGTCGGCCTTTATACGATTCCCAACAACCTGAGTCAACTTTTGCCCGGACTCACGGCATCACCGCCACCAGGTCCAATCCGGTGGTCTCCGGGATCCCCAGCATCAGGTTCATGTTGTGGACCGCCTGGGCCGCGGCGCCGCGGCCGAGATTGTCGATGACCGACAGCACCACCACGGTGTCGCCCCCCTGGGGCCGGTGCGCGGCGATGCGGCACACGTTGGTGCCGCGCACGCTGCGCGTCTCGGGATGCCCCCCTGCCGGAAGGACGTCGACGAAGGGCTCGCCGGCGTAGCGCTCCTGGAACAGGGCCTGGAGGTCCCAGTCGCCTCCGAGGGCGAAGGCGTACAGGGTCGCGTGAATCCCCCGGATCATGGGGGTCAGGTGGGGCACGAAGGTGAGGCCCACAGGCCGTCCGGCCGCCCGCTCCAGCCCCTGACGGATCTCCGGCAGGTGCCGGTGCCCGGGAACGGCGTAGGCCTTCAGGCTCTCGCTCGCCTCGCACAGGAGCGAGCCCATGGCGGCCTTGCGCCCGGCTCCGCTGACACCGGATTTCGCGTCGGCGACCAGACGGTCGAGGTCCACCAGGCCCCGCTCGACGAGAGGCAGGAAACCCAGCTGGACCGCCGTGGGGTAGCAGCCGGGGTTGGCCACCAGGCGCGCCCGGCGGATGGCGTCGCGGTTGACCTCCGGCAGGCCATACACCGCCTCCTCGAGGAGGTCCTGGGCACCGTGCGGCGTGCCGTACCAGCGCTCCCAAAGCGCGGGGTCCCGCAGACGGAAGTCGGCCGCCAGGTCGATCACCCGCACACCGGCGTCCAGGAGCCCCCGCGCCATTCCCATCGCCGTGCCGTTCGGCGTGGCGAAGAACACGACCCCGCAGGCCGCGAGGGCGTCCGGGTCCGGGGCCGTGAAGACGAGGTCGGTCCAGCCCCGCAGGCTCGGGAACAGGTCGGCAACCGCCGTTCCGGCCTCACCGCGCGAGGTGATGACCCCGAGCTCCACCTCGGGGTGACGCACCAGGAGACGCAACAGCTCGACCCCCGTGTAGCCGGTACCGCCCACCACTCCCACCCTGATCATCGGGCTCCGTCCCTCCCTATCGAGGCGCGCGCGGGGCGCGGATAACAAAAAAGCGGCAAACGCCGCTTCGAAGCGATACACGAGCTCTTGTTGTTGTAACGCTGCGGCGAACGTTAGGCCACCCTGCGTGGCGCTGTCAACGGGCGGCGGGCGCCATCCCGGCCGCCCGCCGCGCGCGGCATTGGCTCAGCTCAGCACGACCCCGGTGTACTCGGCAATCCCGGGGTTGTCCTTCACGTTCCGGAGCTTCGGCTCGTTCACCTTCTTCACCCGCGCGGACTTCTGCGCGCGCAGGTAACCCGCGACCACGTCCCAGACGTGCGGTCCCGGGGCCTGGCTCGCCACGGTCGCCCAGCCCGCCACCTTGTACTTCTTGCCCGCATCGACCTTCTCGCCGCTGTCGAGGGTCATCTCGGAGACGCGCCTGCCCATCGCCTCGAGGGGGTCGAGCACGTAGTCCAGACCGCCTACCCGGACCATGTCGCCACCCTGCTGGTAGTACGGGTCCTGGTTGAACAGGTTGTCGCAGACGTCCTCCAGGATGCCCTTGACCTCCGCGCCGGTCATCTCCCGCACGTAGGTCTCGGGATACGTGATGCAGGTCTGATCGAGGACGTGCTCCATCGTGATCATCTGACCGGGCAGGACGGTGGTGCCCCAGCGGAACCCGGGGGAAAGCGAGATCTGGGCGTCCCCCTGCACCCGCAGCGCGTCGCAGATGAGCTGGTCGAACGTCCCGTTGAAGTTGCCCCGGCGGAACATCAGCTGCTCGGCCACCGCGAGCTCCTCCCGCAGCACCGCGAGGTGCGGCGTGCGGACCTCCGTGATGAGCTTCTCCATCTCGGGGTCGGGGGGCAGCAGGTTGGAGAACACCGGCACCAGGCGGTACCGGTAGCCCCTGACCTTGCCCTCGCCCAGGTCGAAGTCCATCACGCCCACGAATTTGCCCTGGGACCCGGCATTGGTCACCAGCGTGACGCCGCCAGGGTTCCTGACCTCCACCGCGGCCGGTACGCCATCGTGGGTGTGACCGCCGAAGATGGCGTCGATCCCGGTCACGATCGAGGCCATCTTCAGGTCCACGTCCATGCCGTTGTGGGAGATGACCACCACGGCGTCCGGCTTCTCCTTCGCGCGCACCTCGTCGACCACCTTCTGCATCTCGGCATCGCGGATACCGAAGGTCCAGAGGGGAATGAAGCGCTGGGGATTCGCGATGGGCGTGTAGGGGAACGCCTGTCCGATCACCGCGACCCGCGCGCTGCCGAGCTGCTTCACGGTATAGGGTCGGAACGCGCGGCCGGTGTTCTCGTCGAAGCCCGCGTATTTCGCGAAGGGGTAGTCGAAGAGGGCGTCCTCGGTGACCGTGATGTTCTGGGCAACGAAGTCTCCCCGGAACTGGCCGAGGTTCTCCAGCACCTCGGTGTCCCGGTAGGTGAATTCCCAGTGGCCCGTCATGACGTCGACGCCGAGCAGGTTGCAGGCCCGGACCATGTCCTTGCCGCGCGTCCAGTACGCGGTACCGGAGCCTTGCCAGGTGTCGCCACCGTCCAGGAGCAGCGTGCGGTCCCTGCCGTAGCTCTCCCGCAGGCGCGTCACCAGGGTCCTCAGGTGTGCGAATCCGCCCACCTTGCCGTACTGCTCCGCCTCCTTCGCGTAGCCCAGGTAGGTGAAGGCGTGGGCCTCCAGGCTGTCGGGCTTCACCCGGAACGAATCCAGCAGGTTCTTTCCCACCAGGTGCGGGGCCTTGCCCTTCGCCTCGCCCACGCCGAGGTTGACGTTGGGCTCCCGGTAGTACACCGGCAGCAACTGGGCGTGCACGTCCGTGATGTGCAGCAGGCGCGCGTTTCCGAACTGCGGCAGCTCGTAGAAGTCTCCGGGGACCCTCTGCGCGGCGAACACCGACCGCGGCAGCATGCCGGCCGCACCGGCGAAGCCTACGAGGCGCACGAAATCGCGACGAGTGAGAGACATCGGGTGACCTCCTCCAGTGGGATTGCCCGTCGCTGCAGGCGGACGGGTCGATTCGAGCTTATCATGCACGGCATGGACCCACGCTCCGACCTCGTCCGGCACTACCTCTGGCTGCGGCGCTACGGCCTCAACGACTCCCACAGCGGCAACGCCTCCGTGCGCGACGGGGAACTCGTCTGGGTGACCCCCACCGGGTGCTGCGCCGACACGCTGCGCCCCGCGGACCTGCTCCCCTGCACGCTCGACGGGCCGCCCCCGGCCGGTGCCTCGCTCGACGCCCCGCTGCACCTCGCGGTGTACCGCCGGAGCCCGGGGCTCGGGGCCGTCCTGCACAGCCACGGGCCCCACACGGTGGCGCTCACCTTCGAGGGCGGCGACTACGACCCGCCCGACTTCGAGGCCCAGTACTACTTCGGGCGGGTGCCCGTGCTGCCCATCCCCTACGACCGCTATCTCGTCGAGGCCCCGGAGGCCGTCTCCCGGGCCCTCGCGCAGCACCGCGTGGTGGTGGTCCGCGGGCACGGCGTGTTCGCCGCCGCGCCGAGCCTCAATCTGGCGTACAAGTGGACCTGTTCCCTGGAGCTCTCGGCCCGCACCGCCTATCTCGCCCGGACGGTTGGCTAGAATTCCAGCATGTCTTCCCCACCGACCACCGTTCCGACCGTGCTCGTGTTCGCCGGCCTCGACCCGACCGGGGGCGCCGGCCTGCAGGCGGACATCGAGGCCATCGCGAGCATGGGCTGCCACGCCGCACCGGTGGCCACGGCGCTCACGGTGCAGGACACCCGCGACGTCCACGCGAGCTATCCCGTCGACCCCGGAACGCTGATCGAGTCGGCCCGGGCCGTCCTGGAGGACCTGCCGGTCGCCGCCTGCAAGGTCGGGCTCGCCGGCAGCGTCGCCCTCGTGGAGGCCATCCACTCGATCCTGCTGGACTACCCGGAACTACCCCTCGTCCTCGACCCGGTGCTCGCCTCGGGGGCGGGGTCGCCCCTCGCGGCGGGGGACACCCAGGCGGCGCTGGTGGACCTGCTCCTGCCGCGCACGACCGTGTTCACCCCGAACAGCCGCGAGGCGCGGGCGCTCGCGCCCGAGGCGGATTCACTGGAGGCGGCCGGCCAGGCGCTCCTCGACCGGGGCTGCGAGCTGGTGCTGATCACCGGCACTCACGAGGCAACGCCCCGCGTGGTCAACCTGCTCTACGGCAACCTCCGCCAGCTGGAGAGCTTCACGTGGGACCGCCTGCCCGGGGAATACCACGGGTCGGGCTGCACGCTGGCCTCGGCGATCGCCGGGCTCCTGGCCCAGGGGCACGAGCCGCTCACCGCCATCCGCCAGGCCCAGGAGTACACCTGGGAGTCCCTCAAGCACGCCTATCGGACCGGCCGCGGACAGCTCATCCCGAACCGGCTCTTCTGGGCCCGCAGCACGCGGGCGAGCCGGACTTGAGCCCCCGCCGGGGCCTGTACGCCGTCACCGACGGCGAGGACCGGCCGCTGGGGGAGCTGGTCGCCCGGGTGGAACAGGTCCTGCTCGGCGGCGCGGTGCTGGTCCAGTATCGCGAGAAGACCGGCGACACCCGGCGGCGGCGCCGCGAGGGCGCCGCCCTGCTGGAGCTCTGCCGCGCCCGGGGCGTCCCCCTCATCGTCAACGACGACGCAAGGCTCGCCCGCGCCCTCGGGGCCGACGGCGTGCACCTCGGGCGCGACGACCTGGCCGTGGCCGAGGCGCGCACCCTCCTCGGGCCGGGCCCGCTCATCGGCGCCTCCTGCTACGCCGATCCCGATCGCGCCCTCGCAGCCGAGGCCGCCGGCGCCGACTACGTCGCCTTCGGGCGCTTCTTCCCGTCGCGTACCAAGCCGCTCGCCGCAGGGGCGAGCGTCGAGATGCTCGCCACCGTGCGGCCCCGGTTGCGCGTGCCGGTGGTTGCGATAGGGGGCATCACACCCGAGAATGCCCCTGCACTGGTCGCGGCCGGGGCAGACCTTCTGGCCGTCGTCCACGGACTGTTCGGCGACCCTGACCCCCGCGCCGCCGCCGCCCGTTTCGCCACCCTTTTCGAGACAGCCCCATGACCCGTTCCCACGACCTCTTTTCCGAAGCCCAGCGCTTCATCCCCGGCGGCGTGAATTCCCCCGTGCGCGCGTTTCGCAGCGTCGGGGGCGACCCGGTGTTCGTGCGCCGCGCCTCGGGCGCGACCGTGGAGGACGAGGACGGCCGGCGCTACGTGGACTACGTGGGCTCCTGGGGCCCCATGGTCCTCGGCCACGCGCACCCCGAGGTGATCCGCGTGGTCCAGGAGACCGCGGCCGACGGGCTGTCCTTCGGCGCCCCCACGGTCCTGGAGACCCGGCTCGCGGAGCGGGTGTGCCGCCTGGTGCCCTCCCTGGAAAAGGTGCGCTTCGTCTCCTCGGGCACCGAGGCCACCATGAGCGCGATCCGGCTCGCCCGGGGCTTCACCGGCCGGGACGCCATCGTGAAGTTCGAGGGCTGCTACCACGGCCACGCCGATTCGCTGCTGGTGAAGGCCGGCTCCGGCGCGCTGACCCTCGGCGTGCCGAGCTCCGCGGGGGTCCCCGCGGACGTGGCGCGCCACACCCTGACCCTGCCCTACAACGACGCCGCGGCGCTGCGCGAGGCCTTCGGAGAGAGCGGAAAGGCCATCGCCGCGGTCATCGTCGAGCCGGTGGCCGGCAACATGAACTGCGTGCCCCCCGTGCCGGGGTTCCTCGAGACCCTGCGCGAGGTCTGCGACCACTACGGCGCGCTGCTCATCTTCGACGAGGTCATGACCGGATTCCGGGTCGCGCTCGGCGGCGCCCAGGCGCTCTTCGGGGTGCGTCCTGACCTGACCACCCTCGGCAAGGTCATCGGTGGCGGCATGCCCGTGGGGGCCTTCGGTGGACGCCGGGAGGTGATGGACCACATCGCGCCGCTGGGACCGGTCTACCAGGCCGGAACCCTCTCCGGAAACCCGGTTGCCATGGCCGCGGGCCTCAAGACCCTGGAGCTCATCGCCGAGCCCGGGTTCTTCGAGCGCCTCGGGGCGACCACCGCGCAACTCACCGCCGGGCTGCGCGAGCGCGCCGCCGCCGCGGGCATCCCGCTGGTCACGAACCAGGTGGGAGGGATGTTCGGGCTGTTCTTCTCGGACCGCCCGGCGGTGACCTCCTTCGCCGATGTCATGGCCTGCGACGTGGAGCGCTTCAAGCGCTTCTTCCACGGGATGCTGGCCGAGGGCGTCTACCTCGCCCCCTCGGCGTTCGAGGCCGGGTTCGTCTCCAGCGCGCACGGGGAGGCCGAGCTCGCCC
This sequence comes from uncultured Ectothiorhodospiraceae bacterium, assembly GCA_937867305.1. GTDB lineage: Bacteria > Pseudomonadota > Gammaproteobacteria > JAABTG01 > JAABTG01 > JAGNLM01. The sequence continues at coordinate 6,890 of CALMKJ010000163.1, forward strand.
ACACCTGGCGCGCCGCGGAGCGGGTGCTCGCGCGACTGGCGGGTTAGCCCGGGCCTACTCGACCGTCACCGACTTCGCGAGGTTGCGGGGTTGGTCCACGTCCGTACCCTTCTGCACCGCCACGTGGTAGGCGAGGAGTTGCAGGGGCACCGTGTAGACGATGGGCGCCGTCCACTCGCCGACGGGCGGGACGTCCATGACGTGCACGTCCTCCCGGGACACGAAGCCGGCCGCGGCGTCCGCGAAGACGTACAACTGGCCGCCGCGCGCCCGCACCTCCTGGAGGTTGGACTTCAGCTTCTCCAGGAGCGCGTCGTTCGGGGCGACCGCGATCACGGGCATGGAGGAATCCACGAGCGCGAGCGGCCCGTGCTTGAGCTCGCCCGCCGGGTACGCCTCGGCGTGGATGTAGGAGATCTCCTTCAACTTGAGCGCCCCTTCCATCGCCACCGGGTAGTGAAAGCCCCGCCCCAGGAACAGGGCGTGGTGCTTGTCCACGAACCGCTCGGCCAGACGCGCGACGATGGGGTCGAGCTCGAGCGCCTTCTCCACCTGGCCGGGGAGCGCGAGCAGCTGGCGCACCACGTCGGCCTCCGCCTCCGGGGAGAGCCCCCGGCGCCGGCCCAGCACGACGGCGAGCAGCAGCAGGGCCGTGAGCTGGGTGGTGAACGCCTTGGTCGACGCGACCCCGATCTCCGGCCCGGCCCGGGTCATCAGGACGAGCGCCGACTCGCGCACCAGCGAGCTCTCGGGCACGTTGCAGACCGCGAGCGAGGGCCCGAACCCCATCTCGCGCGTGGCCCGCAGGGCGGCCAGGGTGTCGGCCGTCTCGCCGGACTGGGAGATGGTCACCACGAGGGTGTCGGGGTCCACCACGTGGCGCCGGTAGCGGAACTCGCTCGCGACCTCCACGTTGCAGCGCACCCCCGCCAGCTGTTCCAGCCAGTACCGGGCCACCAGACCCGCGTGATAGCTGGTTCCGCAGGCGACGATCTGCACCCCCTTCACCCGGTCGAAGATCGCCGAAGCCGCGGGCCCGAAGGCCGCCTCCAGGACCCGCCCGTTCGCCAGCCGCCCCTCCAGCGTGTCAGCCAGCGCCCGGGGCTGCTCGAAGATCTCCTTCAGCATGTAGTGGCGGAACCTGC
>CALMKJ010000164.1 GCA_937867305.1 uncultured Ectothiorhodospiraceae bacterium
CGGCGGAGGTCGACGCGCAGGAGCTCATCCGCGTCTTGGCGAACGCCTGCAATAGAGCTATGGACGGGTGCGTGTTTGGCCATTTTGAAGGCGTTACGAAGATGCGGTTCGGGAATGCGTTTTCTGGTGTGTTCAGGGTCGCTAGCGTTGCACGCCCATTTTATCGGATGGTGAAATACGAGGGAAGAGAGGCGTTTTCTCCGGAGGAGGCGTTCATTGTCAATCTTGAGGAGGGTCGGTGCCTTGCGCTGTCGCCATTGATTCTCTGGCGATATCGAGAAAGGCAAGCGGCGGGTGAAGAGATGTGTGAAGGAATCGATAAGTACGAGGAAGGGAAAGGGTATTCGTACGTTGTTTTTGGAGAACAGAAGTCACGATACCTTAGCCCGGAAGAGGACCAAGAGCTAGTGACGCAACTGGAGGAGATGAGAAAGTCGGATTGCGAACTGGGGTCGTACGAGGGTCTGAAGTTTACGCAGCGCGAGGATTGGTAATTTGGGCGGAGCTGCGGGCGTGCCGGGTATTAGGGGATATTGCGACGGCCGTGATTGGGCCCGGGCCGTTTTAGCACGCGGCGTGACGAAGGTTTGGCAGTCTGATGGCAAGGCATGTTGGAGGTGGAGGCTTCCGGGGAAGGGAATGTGAGGTGGCGGGCAAGTGAGTAGTGTTGACAAGATGGTGACGGTGAGACCTAGGACGTACTCGCTCCCGTCCTACAGTCTGACGGGAGACCTGCTCGGCTTCCTGCGCTGCGGGCTCCAGTATCGGTACACGCGGGTCGGAAGGCTCCCCTCGTCTCGGCCGGTGCAGCTATGGTTCGGGGAGTTCATTCACGGAGTCATGGAGGAGGCTTACCGGCGCTACGACGAATGGCAGAAGAGGGGCGTGCCTTCCGTTCCGCCCTGGCCCGAGGCGGAGCTCAAGTCCATTCGCGACCTTATCGAGGCCCGTCTGGCCGCTCGGGGCTTGGTGCCGTGGGATGATGAGTTGGAGCGGATCGGCCGAGAGCGGGCTGATACCGCCGTGAATGAACTGGGGCCACACCTCTTCCCGCTCATCCACCGGGCGGAAGTGCGCCTGACCGGCGCGAGGTCACTCCCGGCGATCGATCCGGCGCTTCAGTTCCGGGAGGCGGACCGGTACGAGATGGTCGGGGTGATCGATGTCGTCACCCACGTCCAGCTTCACGACCCTCGGTTCGCGGCGAACCCCATCGTCCGGGCTATCCTGAAGACGCTACCCGAACGCCCCGGCGACCGGTTTGAGGTGATCATCGACTACAAGGGCATGCGGCGCCCTCCGTACGAGGGGGGTGAGGGCCCGATCGGACTGTGGACCCAGTACGCCTGGCAACTCATGACCTACGCCGAGATCCGGCGCCACCAGCCGGATGCTCTGCCTGTCGCTGCAGGGGTGCTCATCTACATCAACGAGCTGCATCCGACGCGCTCAGACCTTGAGACGCTCAAGCGTGAGGTGACGGGCGCCAGGACTGACGTGTTGCCTGTTGCCGGCTCGGCGGCGGCCGACATCCTCCGCCGATGGGGCACAAAGGACCCACTCCCTGGAGCCGAGCGGTCGGTGCTTCCGCCGCTTCCCTTCGAGTATCGGCTGGATCGGGCCCTGCGGGTCGTCCCGGTCACACAGGAGGCTATCAGGGCGGCCCTATCGGCATTTGACGGTGTGGTGGAGCGGATCGAGACCTGCCTCGGGAAAGAATGCCACGGTCAGCCCATCCTCAAAGCGTGGGAGCGCAACGCCACCGCCGAGAGCACCTGCGTCGTGTGTGACTCGCGCACGTACTGTCCGGACTACCAGATCCAGTACGCCAGCCGGCACGGGGAGAAGCAGCCGCGGCTGCCGGGGGTGAGGGTGAGGGCCTGAGCCTGCCATGTCCGCTCCGGAGGCAGCGGTTGTCCGTTCGTTGAAAAAGCACCTGCTCGCGGAGGGTCTCCACGGAACGCCCGCCAGCCGTGTCCTGGTCGACGCTGACCCGTCGTACGCCCATAGCCGCTATGCGCGGGACCTCGAGCCCATGGCGCGCGTCAGCATCGGCGCCGCCCGTCCCGACATGCTCTGCGCCCTCGAGCGGGCGGCCGGACAGGTGGTCGCCGGGTTTGAGGTCAAGGCGAAGGAGGGGGACTGGGCGCGCGGGCTCGGCCAGGCGCGGAGCTACCGTGCTGGCGTCCACCACGCCTACCTCGCGCTACCGGCGCGGCCTGACAACTTGCGCCGAGCGGCCGGCACCATGGCGAAGGACGTCGGCGTGGGGCTACTCGCACTCGATGGCGAACGATGGGTCGAGGTGACGCCACCGGCTGACCCTCTACCTCTCCCGCAAGATCTGAGCGTCGTCAGTTCAGCCCTCCGGGGGGTCCCTACCGCTCGGCGTCTGCAGCTGAATCACCCCCTCAACTACCTGGTCATCCCGTACCTCGCCTCGTTCCGACCCGGAGACCGGGAACTGATCGAGCTCCTCGAAGCAGAGTGGCCCGATCTCGGGACTGCGGGGACACGTCGGCACGCCATCGAAGGAGCGATCAGTCTGGGGCTGGTGGACCGGCGGCTGGCGGCGACGCTTGAGGGCCGAACCGTGGCGGACCTCCTCGACGCACTCGGATTCACCCCCCAGACGCGCCCGTCAAAGCGCGCGCGGCTGTGCGAGGCGGCGCCGGCACTGGCGGCCGTCGCCCGATTCGTCCTGCTCCAGCAACCCGTGGTGCGCCTGATCTTGCAAGCGCTGGAGACGCTCGGTGGGGGCGCGACTCTCCCGGATCTGGACTCGCCGGCGCGCGTCTGGATCCGCCGCTAGCGTCTGCCGTGTTCCTGTCCGATCCGTCGGGGGAGCCGTCGGCCGAACTGCCGGGCGATGCCTATAACCCGAGCACCGTGTTCAAGCTGAAGCAGAACCTGTGGCACGCGGGGCTGGTGCGGGAGAAGGCCCACATGTCCGCGGGCGCGTCGGGGGGGAGTTACCGGCCGATGGACGACCTTTGGGCGTTGGAACGAACGTAGCTGCGGACGAGAGTCCGGCGGACGGGACGGGCGAACGGAGGCGGTAGTGGCGACCAGCGCGGGGCTCGCAATTTTCCTTGATCGCTCCGAGAAGACCCTGGGGGACAAGCTCCACCGGGGCGAACTGCCCTTCCTCGGACTTTACACGGATGTGTTCGGGCCGAACGCGCGGGACTATCTGAAGAAGGTCATCGCGTTGCAGCCGAGACCAGTCGACGCCTACCTCGATGGCCTCAAGAAGTGGCCGGCCCTCTTTGCTTCCTACCTGACCATCCACGTGGTCGAGGGATACGGGCAGAACCCCAACGGGGAGGTGCATCCCCTCGTTGACGCCGCCGTTCTCGGCCGGGCGGGGGCGTTGAGCCAGGCACAGAGAGAGCGGCTCTGGAGTGGGTACCGGCGCGCGTGCGTGGCGCTCGGACTCGCGGTGTCGCCGCGGCAGTCCGGCGCGAATTACATGGTCGATGAGTACCTGCGCCAGGCCGGGGTTCCGCTCGCCGCCGCCGGTGAGCTCGTGCAGCGGATGGCCCGCTACGCGCGGGCGACGGGTATTCCGGACGACGACGACCCCGGCGCCATCAAGCTCTGGCAGCGGGGGTTGCTGGACACCCTCGGGGCCCCGTTTCCTGTGCGGGTACGACGAGCCGTGGCGGACGATGACACAGGTTTCTACACCCGCCTCTTCTCCAAAGCCTATCGGGAGCCGACGGCTGCGGACGTCCAGGCCTACGCCCTGGGGCGGGCGTTTGCGGCCGGCTTCGACGGAAGAGGCCCCGTCCCCGGCTCGTGGACCCGGTCGCTGGCCATCCCGCGCGTGCTCTGGCGCGACGGCATCCTCGGCGTCGAACTGCCCGCGGCGGACGGTATGGAGTGGTCCGTGGAGGTGGGGGCCCAGCGCCACCGGTACGAGGGGCTCTCTGAACCGCGCTTCGTGCCCTTCGAGGAAGACCTGCCGTCCGCGGTCACGGTCATGCGCAGCGGGGGCGTGGTCGCCCTTAAGGAGACCCTCTGGGAAGACCGGCGCGAGAACCGTCTCCTCGTCTGCAGCAGCGGTGGGGCCTTCGTAGCCGGCGCAAGGCTGGGTCAGCCGGGCGTTGTCGCCCTCGAGCCTGGCTCCTACCAGCTCGTCCTCCGCTTCGTACCCGACGGACGCGCGGACGAGGTCGAGCAGCTGACCGCTGACCCGGACTGCTACGGGCTCGAGTGCAAGCTCGACCCGGGCGAGGCCCTGGAGCTGCGACGGGGCCCGGCCAGCGTGACACTGAAGGCGGACGCGACGGCCCTGGTGGCGTTGAACGGCGCTTCGGTACGGGACGTCCGGGGCACCGAGGTCTTTCTGCCCGTGCGCCTCTCTCTGCGCATCGTTCTCCCCAGCGAGTGGCTCGTGGACGGCTCGCGCTTCGAGGTGCAGGTGAGCCCCGGCGGCCTTGGAGAATCCTTCACCGTGCCCGTGGCCGAGGGGAGCGAGAGCTCCGTGCTAGACCTGGCGCCGCACCTGCGGCGGCTCTCGCCCGGGCTTGGTCGCGTGCTGGTGGAGCTCCGGAGGGTCGGTGCCGGACGAGCCTTGGCCCGGGTGGGCGGTTACCTCTGGAATAGCCTCGAGGAGGTCCGTGGGCGCTGTGTGTTCGCGTGCAGCCAGCTCCCGCAGAACCTCGACCGGTCTGCGAGCGAGAACCTCCAGGAGGACCCCCAGGCTTGCACGCTCACCTACGCCGATGACGGCAACCGGTTCTTCCGGACGGTCTTCGACCTGCGCGGGCGCGGCCCGGTCCCTCTGGTCTGGTCGGTGCCCGGGACCTTCCTCTATGCCCGCGATTACCAGGAGGGGGGCGTCGTCGAGCGGCCCCTGCGCAAGGGCGTGACCCTCGTCGCGACCCCCGCGACGCGGACTGTGCTCGAGGTCTACGCGGATCGGGACGGGGTCCTCGAGCTCGGTGGTCTCCGCGTGGCCGTCCCGTTCGCGCGAGTCGGGGTGAAGAAGCTCCAGGTCGCGGCCCTCGTGGACTACCTGCGCCCCGGGGAGGACACGCTTTATTTCCGCGGCTCGGACGAGTTCGCACGGGAGGCGCTCGTCAGGATCGTCGCGCCACACGAGGTGCTGCAGTTCGAGGCCAGGCCAAAGGCGGGCGGCTACGAGGTCGAGCTCACGCTGCCGCGAGCGGCCGCCCGGTTCCGCCTCTCGGGCGAGGACCTGCTGACGGGCCGCAAAGTCAGCGTCGATCTGCTCCCGGACGACGTCGCTCACCTGCAAGATCCGGATGCCCGTGCCTGGGTCTTCTCGTCTCGGTCCGGGAAGGGGGAGGTCTACACCATCAGCGTCCCGCTGGAACGGTGGCCGGCAGGCTTCTGGGCGCTGGAGGTGGACGTGCAGGTCGAGGGGCGGTGGGGACACCTGACGAACAAGCACGCGGATATGTTCTATGTCGGACTCACGATCGGGGAGGGGGGCGCCTGGCTCAATCGGAATGCCCTCCTCTCCGTCGCCGATCACCTTTCGGAGGAGCAGGCGCTCGTTGCGTTACCGCGTGTCCACCGGCTTGCGCTCGTGTGCCATAGTCCGGAAGCCTGGGAACAGCTGAGCTGGATCTCCGACGTCTGGCGGCGTCTCGTCCGACGCTTTGATCGCCACGCCGGTCCTCTGCCGCGGGAGGTCGTCGAGTGGGTGGGCCAGCAGCCTCCGGAGACTGCACCGGCCAGTTGGGTGCCCCACCTTTCCTTCGTCGTCGGGATGCCCTGGGTCCTGGGCCGACCGGCCTCGGAGTACGTCGGCGCTCCGCCGACGCAGGGGGGGACGGGTCGCGCGCTGGGGCTTCTTCCGTTGTTCGGGGGGGATCTCCTGAGGCTGTTCACGGACGGGGTCGCCGACCCCGTCGCGGCCGTAGGGTTCAAGAACGCGGTCGCGATGCAGCGGGGTGCCCGTCCCACGTCGTTCCGGATCCCCGTGTTCGGGGCCGCCCTCCTGTGCTCGGACCTCTCGGCACGGCTGCGTCTCCTGCGCCAGGAAGGCTGGCGGCCGGGAAGGGGCGACTTGCTCGGAGCCCTTCACTACCAGTTTGCGCTTGCGGACCTGAAGGATCGGTACCGGAGGACTCTCGACGGCACGGAGGACCGGGGGATCCACGCCTTGTTCCTCCTGAAGCAGGTGCGGGCGCTGCACCTCGCCAGCTTCGGTAGTCGTTTCCCCGCTCACTTCGACAACATGCACGGCGCGCTCGGCCTCCTGCGCTGCGATGCCCCGGAGTCCCTGGCGGAGGCGGAGCAGCAGGAGCAGGAGAATCTTCGCGACATCGTGGGGTTTCTCTCCCTCGTCGCGCAGGTGTGCCGGTGGGAGGCGAGAGTCCCGGGGGCCCTTACGAAGCTCCGCGAGACGCTCCAGAGGCACAGTGGCGCGGAGGAGGGGCGACTCGGGGCGGCGCTCTCCTACCTGCTCTACATCGGGGAGGAGATCCTCGGTTTCTACCTGCTCCTCTGGGAGCTCGCGTTCGCGTCGGAGGACTAGGAGCAGCGACCGATGGCCGAGACCAACCCCCTCCAGCTGGTGGACACCCTCGCCGAGACGCTCCGGCGCTATATCCCGACGACGCTGCCGATCAGCCGGCGATACCCACGCCTGCAGCAGGAGTTCCGGCGGCTCCTCGCGCAGCATGAGCTGATCGGCGGGCCTTTCGTCGAGGCGCTGCCAGACTTCGAGAAGGGCCGCCCGCTTTCGGAACTCCTGAAGCGCAGCGGCGGCCCGCTGCACGACGGGCTGGGCGGCCTCCCGCCGCACGTGCTGAATCGGCCGCTACACCTTCACCAGGAACGCGCGCTCCGCCTCTCGTGCGAGAAGGGGCAGAACCTCCTCGTCGCCACCGGGACGGGCAGCGGCAAGACGGAGACCTTCCTCTACCCGGTCGCGCACTCCTTGCTGTCCGACCTAGACCGGGGCGAGCCGGGGGTGCGTTGTCTCATCGTCTACCCCATGAACGCGCTGGCGAACGACCAGCTCTACTACCGCATCGCCCCGCTGTTCGGCGTGCACTTGGCAGAGCAGGGCATCACCTTCGGCCGATTCACCTCCCAGATAAAGGCGAATGTCGACCGGGCGGAGGAAGAGGCCAAGCTCCTCCGAAACGAGAAGCTGACGAGGGCGCTCGGCTCCCGCAAGAGACCCCCCAACTGGCTC
>CALMKJ010000165.1 GCA_937867305.1 uncultured Ectothiorhodospiraceae bacterium
CGCTCCTCGAGCAAGATGGCCTGCAGCATCGCCTGGTAGGCCAGCGCCCGAGGGAGCACGCCCCTCGCCTGTCCGTTCCCGTGCTCGATCCCGAGGGAGCCGAGCAGCTCCGCCGCACGGGAGCCGGTCTCCGATCCGGCGATCCACTGCCGGAACAGGACCGATTTGCCCTCCTGGGGTTGGGCCTCCACCCAGCCCTCGATCTGACGCGCGAGCGCCTCGGAGAAGCGACGTGGCTTGCGCGCCCGATCGCTGAGGAGGCTCGCAACGAAGAGGTGGTCGGTCGGGGTCCAGCGGGCGAACGTTTGGTCCTCGGGGTCGATGCTGAGCAGATCGCGCAGCAGCTGGGCGGCCCCGGCGGCAAACGGCAGCGGCAGCATGGCCCGCACCGTGACCGTCCCCAACACGGTGAGGTGGTAGCGATCCGCATCACTGCGGTACGCGAGCCGGCGCGCCGGATCCGCGAGCCAGTCGAGCGCCTCGCGGGCGCGCTGGCGCAGTACTCGGCCACCGAGGAGCCGCGAGAGAAAGTGCTGGAGGTCTTCGAGCGTCCAGCCTTCTTCTGGGCGTCGCGCCAGCACCGTTGCCAGCACTCGCGCGACCGGCTCGATCGCCTCGCGCTCCTGCCGGCGGCCCGCCTCCTCGAACGCCGAGTGCAGCGTAGGGAGGGTCTCGGCACGCAAAGACGCCGCGAGATCGCCGGGCTCCCAGTCGTCGCTGGGCCGCAGGATGACGCCCCCCCATCCCGGCGTGGCTCCCCGCCCGGCACGGCCCAGCATCTGCAGGATCTCGTCGACACCAAGGCGCCCCTCGCCGGGGAAGGTCGTATCGCGCACGAGGACGTGGCTCGCGGGCAGGTTGACGCCGAGGGCTAGGGCGGTGGTGGTGACCACGCAGCGGCTGCGCCCGGCAAGGAATGTCTCACGGACCGCGGCGCGCGCCGCGCTGCTCATGCCCGAGTGGTAGGCGAGCGCACCGGCAGCGCCCACCGATCCGGGCAGGGCCTCGGTCAGGCGCCGGGCAAGCGCGGTCGTGGCGGTCCGCTGGTAGACGAAGAGGAGCAACGAGGTCTCCGTCGAGCCCTTCAGGATGCGCCCGGCGTCGGCGGGCACGACCGCGTCCGCCTTCTCCTCCCCCTCGCAGACGAGCACCTCCTTCACGAGCGGGGGTGACCGCTCCGAGGTCTGAACGAGGTCGCAGGGCTGCAGCCACTCCACGAGCCGTTCCGGCGCCCCGACGGTCGCGGACAGGAGCGCCAGTCTCGGCGGCGTCCGCTGTACCTGCAGCGCCGCCAGGACGTACTCCAGCGTCGGTCCGCGACGCGCCGTTCCGATCAGGTGGGCCTCGTCGACGACCACGGCGGCCACCGTGTCGAGCCACGCTCCGGACGCCGGGTTGCGCAGGATCGCGTCGAGCCGCTCGGGCGTGGCAACCAGGAGCTCGCCGCTCGGCGGCGGATCAGCGAACGTCTCGTGCTCCAGCCGATAATCGCCGGTGCTGATCCGCACCCGGGGCGCCGCCACGCCCTTGCCCCAGGGCAACTGCCCGAGGAGGGTGGCCAGCTCGTCGCGTTTCTCCTGCGCGAGCGCCCGCAGCGGCTCGAGCAAGACTGCCCGCCGGCTGCGTCGCAAGGCCTGCAGCAGCACCAGGTAGCCGACGGCGGTCTTGCCGCTGTTGGTGGGGGCGACGACCACGAGGTTGCGCCGGCTGTCGAGCACCCGCGCGTCTTCGAGGGCGGCGCGCTGCACCGGCCGCAGAGAGCCGCTCGGGCAGAGGACGCTGAGCACCGCGTCCCAGAACGGCTCGTCGGGTGCCAAGGCCGCGACGGGCCGCCCTGCGTCGGCGACCCCGGCCGTCCCCGCCTCCAGCCGCCTCACCGCTCCTCCAGCAGACGCTTCAAGGCCGGGAAAAGGTCGCGGATCTCCTCTGCGGAGAGGGCATCGACACGTTCTTGCAGCCAGCGGCGACGGTCCTGGACAGAGACCGGGTCGGGGGCGAGAAACACGGGGATCACGCTGAGGTCGGTCCCCGCCTCCAGACCAAAGAACTGCGCGATCTGCGCCAGTGTCGTCCCGGGCGGCCCATAGGTGCCGGCCAGCCAGCGTGAGAGGGTGGAGGGGTCTTTTCCCAGGTAGGCGGCCAGCTCCGCCTTGCCCCCGTGTTCGAGCGCGGCAAACAGGTAGCGCAGGTTTTCCTGCAAGACATCGGTCCTGCCTTCGGCCAGAAGGTCGGCCATCATCAAGTCCTCATCCCTGAGGTCCAGAGCTGTGGCGAGCGCCTGCACCTCGCCGTAGTCCTGCGTCCCGCGACTCAGCACCCGCCGTACCCGCTCCTGCGACCACTCCCCCGGCAGGACCCGGCGCAACTCCGCGGCCCAGGATCCCCGGGGGACTCCTCTACGCCAGAGGAGGTAGCGAAGGTTGGTGGCGAGACGCTCGCTATCCAAGGTCAGCCTTGCACGGAGAACATTTGTACTCTATCCTTGCGTCCAAGGAAAGGATATGCGTTATCTTGATTATACGCAAAGGATATGCGTACTTTATCAACGCTCCCCCTGGATCCTCGACCGGTGGCAGCCCGCCCTCATCCCGTCCTCGCAGGCAACCCGGCCCAGCAGGAGCTGCTCGATGCGGGGCTCCTCTCCACCGGCTCCAGCTGGGTCCTCCAGATGCCCACCGGCAGCGGCAAGACCTGGCTGGCCGAGCAGGCCATCCACGCCACGCTGACCGAGGGCCGCCGCGCGGTCTACCTCACACCGCTGCGCGCGCTCGCCAACGAGCTCGGCGAGCGCTGGCGGGGCCGCTTCGCACCCTGGCGGGTCGGCGTCTACACCGGCGAGACCACCGCCGGGGGGCGCGGCGGCACCCTGCCCTTCAGCGAGGCGGACGTGCTCATTCTGACCCCCGAGCGCCTGGACGCGTGTACCCGGGCCTGGCGCTCGCACTGGAGCTGGCTGCCCGAGGTGGAGCTCCTGGTGGTCGACGAGATCCACCTGCTCGGGGACCGGGACCGAGGGCCTCGGCTGGAAGGGACGCTGCTGCGTGCCCGGCGCCTCAACCCGTTCCTGCGGGTGCTCGGCCTCTCCGCCACGCTCGGGAATCGGGAAGAGATCGCCGAGTGGCTGGACGGTCTCGACCATCACTCGCACTGGCGAAGTGTGCCGCTCAGCTGGCGCATCCGGCGCTTTCGCAAGGCGGACGAAAAGCCCGGCCTGCTGACGGAAGAGGTGAGCCGTTGCCTCGCCGATGGCGGCCAGAGCCTCGTCTTCGTGCAGAGCCGCCGGCGCGCCGAGCACCTGGCGGCGGAGCTCTCGCGCCAGGGCCTGTCGGCGGCCCACCACCATGGCGGCCTCGCCGGCACGCAGCGCACGAGCACCGAGAGCGCCTTCCGCAGCGGGCGCACCCCCATCCTGGTGTCGACCGGAACCCTGGAGATGGGCCTCAACCTGCCCGTGCGCCAGGTGGTGCTCTACGACCTGCAGGCCTTCGACGGCACGGACTTCGTGCCGCTTCCGGTGACCACCGTCTGGCAACGCGCGGGGCGCGCCGGCCGCCCGGGGCTCGACCCCCATGGCGAGGTCGTGCTGCTCGCGCCGAGCTGGGACCGCACGGCGGACCGCTACCCGCAGGGCCACTTCGAGCCCGTGCGCTCGGGACTCGCCGCCCCCCGAGCACTGGCGGAGCAGGTCCTGGTGGAGGTCGGGGCGGGACTCAGCCGGGACAGCGCCCAGCTGCAGCGCGCACTCGGGGCCTCGCTCGCTCAACGTCAGCAGCGCCTGCCCGACGTGCGTGGCTGCGTCGCGACCATGGTCGAAGCGGGCATGCTGAAGGAGGTCCCCGACGAGCGGGTGCCCACCCGCATCCTGCTCAAGGCGACACGGCTCGGCCGGATCGCGGTCCGCCAACTCCTCGCCCCGGAGTCGGTGCTGCACCTGGCACGGCACGCGGCACAGGACCCACCACCCACCCTGACCTTCTTCGATCTGCTACTGCTGGCGACCACCACGCCCGACTGTGAGCCCGTCGTACCGGCCGACTTCGAAGAGCTGGACGACCTCGGCGCCCGGCTGGCGCGGGAGCCCACCACCCTCTTGCAGGGCTCTGCGCCCGCCATCACGGCACAGCTCGGGGTCCGCGGCCGCCGCCTGCTGGCCGCCATCAAGACCGCCCTCATCGCCCGCACCTGGACCCGGACCGGGGATGCGGACGCCACCGCCGAGGCCCTCGGGGTCTACCCCTTCGAGGTGCGGCGCCTCGGCGAAAGCCTGGAACGGGTCCTGAGCGCGCTCGTCGCCCTCCTCACCCCCGCACGCGAGCCCGACGCGCCTGCGGACCCGAGCGAGCCCGTCCCCCTGGCGGAGGACGCGGTGCCGCTCCTCGAGCGGGCACGGGCCCTGCTCGCGATGGTGAGCCACGGGGTCGACGAAGAGACGGTGACCCTCACCTACCTCCCCGGGATCGGCGGCACCCTGGCCCGGCGGCTGCGTGAGGCGGGCGTTGCGGACATCGAGGCGCTCGCCCAGGCCGAGCCCGCCGCGGTGGCTCGCGTCCGGGGCAGCGCGCTGAAGCGCGCCACTGAATGGGTGAACGAGGCGACGGCGCGGCTACCGACCCACTCCCCCTGGCGGCTGCGTGAGGCCGGCCCGACGGCGGCAACCTCCCCCACGGAGTGGCCCGAAGGTCTCGACCCCTACCGGCTGGGGCGAGCCCGCGAGCTCCAGGTCACCCGCGAGGGAGCTCACGGGTTTAGGGTAACCGGCGGCCTGGAGCCGCACCAGGTCTCGCGAAGCGCGGGCGGGCTCACCTGCGATTGCCCCGACCACCGGGCGGGCCGTACCTGCAAACACGTGCTCGCGGTGCGCCTGTCCCTGGGGGACACCGCACTAGCGACCCTCGCCAGCCGCCTCGCCCGCGGACAAGACGATCCCACGTCCTTCGATCTCTTCGCCCTCTGGCTCGACCGACGGGAGCGCAGCCAATGACCGCACACCCCCCCACCCTGCTGGACACCCGGCGCGGACCGATCACCTTCCCGGCCTACATCCCGGTGACCACCTTCGGCGATCGCTACCCGCTCGATCAGCTCGTGCGCCCCTACCTGCCGAGACTCGCGCAGGCCGTCATGGTGAGCCTCCACTATGCCCGCCAGATGACCGAGAGGCCGAGGCTGCCCGTGCTCATCGACTCCGGCGGCTTCGCCTCGCTCTTCGAGGGCGCGGCCGTCACCGCGGCGCGGGGACTCGGGGTTCTGGAGCA